>JAJCYI010000167.1 GCA_029263015.1 Saprospiraceae bacterium
CCTGATACATTGGCTATTTTTAGTGAAAAATAGCCAATTTCATAGAAATTCGCTGAAGTCGTGAAATCGAAAAACCTCTGTAACTAACTGATAGTTAATTTTTTACAACGAATTTGTTTTTCTTAACGCAACACTAGTGGTCTATGGTAAATGAACTTGGAGAAAAAGAAGAGTGGGCATAGCAGTATTCACAATAGCCCTTTGCTCTTTTCATAACTTGAGCACGGAGGCTCTTTGGAATAGTGGATTTAGGCATTAACTGGAGGAGGCATTAGTCCTAATTCATTCATTAATTGAGGTAATGATATTCCCTTAAGTTGTGACAATTCTATCAATATCCGCAACCGTTCATTACGCAATTTTTCATCTTTTTTGGTCAAAATTAAAAATTCCACACGTTCTGTTTCTGTCATTTCCTCCATTTCCATTTTTTTAAGAAGTTCCTGAAAGCGATTCCTTTTTTCTTTAGGCAAGATAGATTGGTTATGAAGACTTAACAGCTTTGCTTCCCGATAGCTTTTATTCTTTGATCTTTTCCGCGTAATCAGTGCATTTAATTCCTTAGTAAAAGACTCTAAGTCTTTGATCCTCAATTGCGCTGCGTTTTTCAGCAGGTCTTTTAAGTCCAAGTTTGTTTGTACTGATGCTTTTGACATTTATAATAATTTGACTATCAAAGATAAGAAAATCGATGTATCGGGACAAGCACCGAGTAAGCAATAATCCTCCTATTCCACACTATCCCCTACCCCCACTTGTAAAAACTGCATTTCATATAACTCCCGGTACCGTCCATCCTTGACCTGCAAAAGTTCTTCGTGAGTCCCAAATTCTTTTACTCCCCCTTTTTCCAGCACCAAAATTTTGTCGGCGTGGCGGATAGTAGAAAGGCGGTGGGCGATGATGATGGAAGTACGTTTAGCGATGAGTTGCTCAATGGCATATTGGATGACCCCTTCCGTTTCGGGGTCGATGGAAGAAGTCGCCTCGTCGAGGATCAGGATTTCAGGATTGAAGACCAGTGATCGCACGAACGAGATCAACTGCCGCTGCCCCATGCTCAGGGTCGCTCCGCGCTCCATGACCTGGTAATCGTAGCTGCCGGGCAGTTTTTCAATAAACTCATGTGCACCGATCATTTTGGCAGCGGCCAGTACTTCCTCTTTTGTTATATTCTTATTGCGGAGCGTTATATTTTCCATCACCGAACCGGAGAAGAGGAAGACATCTTGGAGTACGACTGCCATGTGGTCGCGGAGGTATTGCAGGTCATAATCCCTGATGTTCACCCCGTCTATTTCAATGCTGCCTTTTTGGATCTCGTACAATCGGTTGAGGATGCTAATGGTCGAACTTTTGCCAGAACCGGTGCTGCCAACAATTGCCAGCGTTTCGCCAGGTTTTATTTCAAAACTGAGATCTTTCAAAACATAATTTATCCCGCTATAAGCAAACCAGACATTTTTGAAAACTATCCCACCATTCAGTTTTTCAGGAGTTTGTTTGCCATTATTGGATATAAAATCTGTGCGGTCGAGAAGCGAAAACACACGTTCTGATGCGACCAATCCCATTTGAAGGGTATTGAATTTATCGGCCATCATGCGGATCGGGCGGAACATCATGTTGAGATAAATCGGGAAAGCGACCAACGTTCCAGGCGTAACGCCACCACCCAAACTGTCTCTGGCTCCCCACCAAATCATTAACCCAAGCGATGCCGCTGAAATGACTTCCACCACAGGATAGAAAATAGAATAATACATGATGCCATCAATATTGGCTTGCGTGTATTTTCGGTTTATCTGTTTGAATTTGGTCATCTCCTGCTTTTCTGCATTGAAAATTTGCACAACCTTCATCCCCGTAAGGCGCTCTTGCAGAAAAGCGTTCATGCGGGCAATTTCTTTTCGAACCTGCTGGAATGAGGTTTTTACTTTTTCTTTAAAAACATAAGTGGCAATAATGAGGAAAGGCATAGTGGTCAGGCAGACCAACGTCAATTCCCAACTAACTGAAAACATCACCCCCAACACCACAAAAACCATCAGAAGGTCAGCGATGATATTGATGACGCCCTGCGAAAATACCTGGTTGATACTTTCTATATCGTTGATGGTTCGAGTAGTTGAAATCCCGATGGGAGTACGATCAAAATAAGTGAGCTTGAGTGAAATGATATGCTTGAATACCTTCTGTCTTAAATCCCTGACTACGGCACCGCCCAGCCAATTGGAAGAATAGAGAAAAGCATACCGCAGCGCACTTTCAACTATCAATACCCCTATGAACAGCATCGACATTTTGCCAAGACCTGCAATGTCAAATTTAAAAACATATTCATCCATCATCGTCTGCACCAACCACGGACGCAAAATGGCCACCGGCGCTATCACGACGGCCATAACCGTTGTGAATGCAAACCGCATCCTATAAGGCCTGGCTTGGGCAATCACCCGTGCCAATATTTTGAAATCCATTTTTTGCTTGGCAGCTGACTCCATTGAAATTGAAATGAAAATCAAAAAGGAAATTAAAATGAAGCCGTCACCAGGTCAGCGTATTTCATTTAAATTTAATTTTGATTAAAAAGCCCTCAAAGGTAGGGTTTTGGATTATGAAAATAATACAGGGAAAAGACTGCATATCAACAGGTGAAATTGAATTGTGTTGGAATTCAAGCCAAGAAATTCTTCACCAATTTTAGTAGCTCCACTGGTGCTTCTGCATGTACCCAATGTCCTGCACCGGCTACCGTTTCGATTTCTGCACTGGGAAACATTTTTTTGATCTCATCCTCATCTTCATCTTCCATGTGTTTCGATTTTTCACCCCGGATAAATAAAGTCTGTTTTTCGAAAGGATCATCACCTCTGACGGAGTCGAGTATTTCATCATAATGCCTGTACAAGACGGGCAGGTTCATTTTAAATTTATATCCCCCTTCTTTGTCGCTGGTAAGGTTTTTCATTAAAAACAATCTAATCCCTTTATCATCAATGCTTTGAGCGAGGTGTTCATCCGCTTGTTTCCGGCTTTCGATGGTATCGAGATCAAGGGAGCTGAGAGCTTCAAAAATATCATGATGGCTACCAGGATAGGCTTTTGGTGAAATGTCAACGACCACCAATTTATCCACCATGTCTGGAAAATCGAGTGCAAACTGCATCGCCGTTTTGCCCCCCATCGAATGACCGATGAGGTGCGCATTGTATATCCAATTGTCCTCCATGAACTGCCGGAGGTCTTCGGCCATACTTGAATAGTCGTGCGAATCGACATGTGGTGAACGGCCATGATTGCGCTGGTCAACAATGTAAACAGTATTTTCCTCCGCCAACTTTTTGGCAATCGTTTGCCAGTTGTCGAGGGTGCCAAACAAGCCGTGCAGGATGATGACCGGATCGCCCTGACCAAATTCTTTGTAGTTGAGCTGCATTAAAAAGTCTTATGCTTAAAAAGGGGCAAAGGTAAATGAACGGGTGTATTTCAAGATGTCGGTAAGAAGGTAGGCCGGATTTCCCAATCCGGCTGAAAACAGGGCGGATTGGGAAATCCGGCCTACGTTTCCACCGACATTTTGAAATACACCTAAATGAACGGGGATTTAAGGAGGAAAAAAATTAATAACGTATTATTACGTTAAAAAACTATAAATTTAGTTTCTTAACTGAAATGTTCATTTTATCTTTGCCCAATCAAAAGCAAAAAGTCACATTTTATGGCACAATTAACAAAGGTAGAAGAAGACATCATGCACATCATCTGGCGGCTGGAGCGCTGCATCGTGAGCGATATTTTGAACGAGATAAAAGAAGAAAGCGGCAGTAAACCGCCCCACAGCACCATTTCTTCCATTGCCCGCATCCTCGAAACCAAAGGGTTTGTTTCACACAAGGCTTATGGCCGAACGTATGAATATTTCCCAGTCGTTTCAAAAGAAGAATATACCAAAGCCACGCTCAACAAACTGGTGTCCAATTACTTTGAAGGGTCGATGAGCAACCTCGTTTCCTATTTGGTAAAAGAAGAAAAGATCAACATGGACGAACTATCGCAGATGGTCGAGAAATTGAAAGATTGACAAAAGCGGTTGTCCGCTGGCCCCGTCAGTCCAATAGCCAGCGGCCAGTAGCAAAAAGCAAATCGAATGCTATCATATATACTAAAAGTCACCCTCTGCTGGTCGCTTTTTTACTTATTGTATCAAGCTTGGTTGAGCAAAGAGACTTTTTTTAGCGTCAACCGCTGGTATCTTTTGGGCACTGTTTTATTGAGCCTTGCTATACCGGCCATCGACATACAATGGTTCATTCCTGTGCAGGAAGAATCGACATTGGTTTACTACCTCCAACCAATAACCATTGGCGTGGATCAGCTTGAAAATGTGATTTTTACAGCCTCTACCGACTCAAAAACCATCAACTGGTGGGCGGGGCTCACCTTAGTTTATTGGATAGGAGTGGTCGTTGCCTTATTCCGCTTTGGGTACGGGCTTTTTTCAATAAACCATCTTTACCTAAAAGGCGAAAAGATTGTCCAGCAAGGTTATCATTTCGTGAGTACGCCCACTCCTCATGTCCCTTTCTCATTTTTCAAAAACCTGTTTTGGAGCAAAACATTTGAAGTGGCCGAAACAGACCGACAGAGTATTTTGCGACATGAGGAAGCACATATTTTCCAATGGCATAGTTTGGATATTATTTTCTTGGAAATACTGGGCGTTATTTTTTGGTGCAGTCCATTTATTTACCTCTATAAAAAAGCTGTGAAAACCAACCATGAATACCTGGCGGACAATTTTGTGCTTGCACATGCCAGCCGCAAAAAATATGGTCGACTGTTATTAAGGCAATCGCAGTCCGGAATGCCGATTGCCATCACCAATTCTTTATTTTCTTCACAATTAAAACAACGTATTGTTATGATGACTAAAACTAAATCTACTAAAACCGCTTCCCTAAAGTACCTATTTGGACTGCCGCTGATGGCATTAATGCTATTGGCTTTTTCTTTTGGACAAAAAGCACCTGAGTTACAAGGCCGAATTCATCCAGTTTATAAATCTAAGATAGCTGTTGATACCTTGCCTCACGGCGAAATTTTCAAAGTAGTGGAAGAGATGCCACAATTCCCAGGCTGCGAAGAAGTAGCTGATCCAGGAAAACGAAACCTCTGTTCCCAAAAGAAAATGCTGGCCTTCATTTACGAAAACGTGAAATACCCAAAAGAAGCGCGTGAGGCGGGCACTGAGGGCATGGTCGTGGTGAGCTTCATCGTCGAAAAAGATGGCAGCATTGCCGACGCTGAGATTGTCCGCTCCATTGGTAGCGGTTGCGACGAGGAGGTGCTACGGGTTGTTTATCTGATGCCAAATTGGAAACCCGGAAAGCAAAATGGGAAAAAAGTGAGGGTGCATTATAACCTCCCCGTGAAATTTAAACTGGATGACGACTCTAAGAAAATTGAAAAAAATTATCTCGGGATTGACATTCCCCCAGCTTTCCAAGGCTGTGAGCACCTTTCAGGGAATGAACGGCAAGCGTGTACTTCTAAAATGGCAAAACATTTCATTGCCCAGAACGTGAATTTTTCTGAAAAGGCAGTCAAAGAAAGCATCAGCGATATTTTGCTCGCCAATTTTACAATAGGTGCCGATGGAATAGTCAAAGATGTTGAATTGGAACAGCGGCTCGGCAATGGCTGTGATGAAGAAGTAATCCGCACAATCAAAAACATGCCCAAGTGGACCCCTGCCGAAAAGGGTGGCAAACCGACCGAAGTGGTATTTCACGGTATGCAATTGAAGTTTGATTTCAGGTCAGAACCACATGTTTTCAAAGTGGTGGACGAGATGCCCCTCTTCCCTGGCTGTGAAGAGGTAACTGAAATCGGAAAACGAAACCTCTGTTCCCAAAAGAAATTGCTGACCTTCATCTACGAAAACGTGAAATACCCAAAAGAAGCGCGTGAGGCGGGCATCGAAGGCATGGCAGTGGTGAGATTCGTTGTCGAAAAAGACGGCAGCATCGCAGACGCCGAGATTGTCCGTTCTATTGGCAGTGGCTGTGACGAGGAAGTGCTGAGAGTGGTTTACCTGATGCCAAACTGGACACCAGGCAAACAAGAAGGGAAGCCAGTTCGGGTACAATTCAACCTTCCTGTAAGATTCAAATTGGATTCAGAAGCTCCATCCAACAAGAAAATAGCTGGAGATCACATGCCCCGTTTTGCTGCTTGCGATGATGCTGACGACAAAACAAAATGTGCCAATTCCAAGATGTTCGACTTCATCCTCAAAAACCTGAAATACCCGGAAACTGCAAAAGAAGATGGCGTGGAAGGCATGGTCGTGGTGAAATTCAAAGTTGCAACCGATGGCGCTATTCAAGAAGCAGAAGTGATTAAAGGAATCGGTAGCAGTTGCGATGAGGAAGCTTTACGGGTCGTCAACCTTATGCCAAATTGGGTGGCTGGCGTAAAAGGAGGAAAAGCTGTCAATGTTGAAATGAAACTTCCTTTCAAATTTGCACTTCCCCAAAAAGCCCCAGCCCAAAAAGTTGAGGTATTCGAGGTCTATCCAAACCCATCGAGCGAGAATGGTTTTACGCTGAAATACCAGACCAAAGCAGGCCCGATCCGTTTAAGGATAACCGACATGGCCGGCAGGGAACGATCCAGAATCCCCATTGAGGATTACGATGGAACTGTACAGGAAGTCCGCTTCGATTGGGTGTTCCAAAAGAATGCCACACGGGAAAATGTGGTGGTGAGCATCCTGGACGAAAATGGGAAGGTGTTGAAAAGCACAACGGTCGTCATTCAGTAGTAACAAGACAATAAAAAAGGGGGCAGAAAATTCTGCCCCCTTTTTTGATTGGAACAATCCCATTTATTCCGAGAATATACCTTTCACCTCCAGTTCTAAACCTTTGAGCACTTTGGAAGCGACTTTGCCTTCTCCTGCAGCAAAAGAAAAAGGTTCGTAAACGCCTTTTTTATTTTCGTAAATTTCAATGGTTTTATTGTTGGGGTCAACGATCCAATATTCCCGGACCCCTCTTTTTTCATAAATGTTTTTTTTGTCAAACCGGTCTTTTAGCGTGGAACTCGGTGAAAGGATTTCCACGATCAAATCAGGGGCACCCCTGACAATGCCCTCTCCTCCATAATCCAATATATTTTTGTTTTTTTTGCTTACAAAAAATAAGTCTGGGATCAGGTGGGTATAGTCGTCCAAGTAAACGTCGGTAGGGGCGGTAAATACTTTCCCCATTTTTTTTGTGCGGACAAATTTCAGCATTTCAAAATTTATGTTCTGAGACGTTTCTTGATGCCGGAGGCTTGGGGATGATTTTTTCACGATTTCACCATTGATTAATTCATAATATGCGTCCTCGCCTTCAAACTCCATTTGAAGGAATTCTTTTACCGTTATTTTTTTTTCCGCTACAAGCATAAAAATTGTGTTTTAAAAAACTTCAAGCAAGTTATTAAAAAACGCATGAAAAAGAAAATGGATCACTGCACTTCTTTTCACCTCACCTCCACATCAATTCCCATCCTCCGCATCAATAGTGTTGCATTGAAACTTTTGCTCACACCTTTTTTGAGCTTATAGTCAAAATCCAACTCACCGTTTTTCACCTCCACTTCCATGCAGAGGTTTTCGACCGCCCCGTCTGATTCTGCTTCGAGACGACCTAATTCAAGATCGTGTGTAGCGATCAATCCACCTCCTTTTAAATATATGAGCTGTTGAATGAGCGCCGCCGAGCCAGTATGCCTATCGACAGAATTAGTACCCTTCAAGATTTCATCCAAAAGGAAAAAGACTGGGAGTTCTTGGTGGTCAGGCTCAGCGGCTTCCTTCACCGCTTCGATGATTACTTTCAGGCGCTTCAGCTCTGCATAAAATGAGGAGGTACTTTCATGCAGGGCATCCACCGTGCGCATACTGCTGTAAACTTGCATCGGCGACAGCACCAGTTTTTCAGCGCAGACAGGAGCACCAGTCTGTGCCAATACGATATTGATGCCGACGGAGCGTAGGAAGGTGCTTTTGCCAGCCATATTGGAACCTGTAATCAATTTGATATGGCCCCGCACGGGCATGAACAAATCATTGGATATTCGCTCCTCGGCGTGGATGAGTGGATGTCCCAATTGCTGTGCATCTATTGCTGCTGCTTTATCGATTTTCGGCAATGTCCAATCTGGGTTATTATACCACATATTAGCGAAGCTGCTCAAGGTCTCAAACTCACACAATGCCTCAAACCAAACAGGCAGGTTTTCACGCTGCTGGGCTTTCCAATTTTCCAAACGATACACCCAGCGCAAATCCCACAACAGGATCAGGTTGAGGAAAATAGCAAAAAAATTATAGCGGACATTCAACTGGCTGATAATGTAGGACAACCGCTTCATTTCTTCAGATGCAGGTTGGCCGCCTGCGGTCAAAGAACTTGACAGTCGTTTAAGTTTTACGGAAGTAAATGCCTGTTTCTCAATTTGTTGCAACAATTCCGCATACCTCGACAGCATTTCATCTGTATAAGTAGTGCGGATATGCACACGGTCAACTTTTTCTTTCGTCTTGCTCAAAATATAGCCTGGCGGGATCAACCATATCAGCAAAAACACTTGCCAGGGCACATAAAAAACCCAGAGCAACAGACAAATAAGAAACCAAACCGGAGCCAATAAAAAAGCTACTTTCAACAGTTTATTCCCCCGTACCAAATCTTTATCCTGCAACCAATCCGTCAGCATTTTCAAATGGCTCGGATTGTCTTTGACTTCACTGCCAAAAGCCCTGAAATGTTGCCGCCAATCAAGCTGTGGTTTCAGTTCCGAAATAGCTTCTTGCCGCTGGTTTATTTCAGTTACGGGAGCTGGTTCTGATAAATAATTGGCCAGCCGATCTCGCCCAATAACGGTCGTGGCACGACAGCAATATTGAAAAAAGGAGTAATCCCCAAAAAGGTCAAGATCGAGGGCATTAGGGTGGTCAACATCGTGGTAAGATTTTCCAGAAGGGAAAACGGAATAGTCGTGCCGGAGTGCATTGTCTTCTTCCCCATTGATCTCGGCCAGCCGCTCCATATGCTTGGCATCGGACAACATCTGGACATGCCATTTCATCAATTGGTAAAAGCCACCCAGGAACAAGAAAATAAAAACGGTGAGTAAAAGCCAGTGCAGCGTCCCAAAAAAAATACCGATGCCAACCGACCCAAAAAAAACAGCCAGCCGCACCCAGGAAAAACGGTCGTAACGCTTTCGTAGAATTCTTGCTTCTTCTGAAAATTGTTGCTGGCGTTGTTGGTATTGTTCGGAGATATTTTGCACGTAAATGGAATAAATTTTTTAGCTAATAGGTGAAACCTCAGAAGCGACGCTTTTTGAAAAAGCGTCGCTTCTTTATTTTGGCAAATAACGGAAAAAAACGGCGATCAGGTTCTCTCCCCCACGGGCAACGCGACTTCAAGTTGGCGAACCCAATGTAGTACGGATCTCCAGATCCGTACACGGACACTTGCGGATCTGGGGATCCGCTGTACGTTGGTCATTTGTTTTTGACAACGGCACCTGTATGATTAAATGATTGAAAATCAAAATGTTGGAAAATATTTTCCAACCACTACTGCACCACAATTTTCCCCACTCCTATTTTTTCACCCTGAGAAGAAATCCGATAAAAATAAGTGCCCGCAGCAAGCTCCTCCATTCCGATCTGGCCAGCGTCCTGCAAAGCCGTCCGTTTCACAATCTTGCCCTGTAAATCCATCAGCACAAATCCAGCTTCGTTCGGGTGGTCCATTTCGATATTCAAAATGCCATTTCTTAAAATTGGATTTGGAAAAATATCAACCTTTATGTTTTTGTCATTTTCGAAAACAGCAACAGGCGGCCCTTCCACAAAGGTGACTTCAAAATCCCAAACGCCTCGGCCATAGGTGCTGAACCGCACGATGTCCGTGCTGGCGATGTATTCGACCGATGTGTACCATTGCAACGGGGTGCTTTCACCCAGCAGCGGATACCATTGATCTTCCCAAGTGACATAAACAAATGGCCCAAGCGTCGTGGCAGCAAACAAAAGGGTTTCATCATTATTGGCCGCCAACTCCTGCACTAATGTTCCGGGCAAACCGTCATCGATTGGCTCGAAAGTGATGCCCCCATCAATAGATTTGAAAACAGCGGGATTGGAGTAACCGCTGCCTGAAACATACACGACTTCGGGATCTATTTTAGAGGCCAAAATACAAGCCGTGTACAACCATGAAGTAGTCGGGCCTGAGAAGCCAGGCGACTTTTCCCAGTTCACCCCACCATCGTAAGTCGTGAAAAATGTTCCATCGTCCGCGGCCACGTAAATGCGGTCGCCCTCAAAAAAGGGAGATTGCTCAATGGCCGAAATCAACCCCTCTCCAGAGTTGGAATTTTCTTTAAAATCAAAATCAAACTGGGTGGTAGATATGTCATAAGGTGCTCCTGTCGAGGCCGTCAAGGCAATGAGGTAAGAGCCTGGCCCTTCGTCCAAATTGCCACCCCCCACAAAAACAGTATTGCCATCTGGGAATGCCTCAAGGTTGGCAGTTGGAACGATCCAGCCCACGGCAGGCATGTCCTCCCCTTCCACGTTAAATTCCGATTCCGGCCAAGGATTTGGCGGATTAAATGCAAAATGATAATAGTCCATAATGCCCCCTGGGTACTGTGTCCAGTAGCTCTGATTGCCATTCGACATGAGCATTTGACCATAATCCCCTGACCATTGCTGGGTGAAATCAACAGGTGTTTCTTCGTCGCCCTCGGCGGTCCATTGCCAGCCTTGATCCTGCGATCCCAGATATATGAAATTAGGAAAATCCTGATTGGTCAGCACGTCGTAATACTGCCCGATGTTCATGCCCTCCAGGCTTATATTTTGAGTGGTTTCCAAATGGTCATAAGAAATGTGCAGCCCGCCGTGGTTGGCGATGAGGAAAAAAGGTGTGCTATCCATTTTTTCATAAAACCCGAAATCCATGATGTCAGCATGAAACTTATCAAGGTCATTATAATATTCCCACCATTCGTTCGCCAGTTCCCAAGTGATACCCCCGTCGATGCTAAAATGGCAATTGACCGCCCCGGAAAACAAACGCAAAGAATCGAAAGGCGAGCAGACCATGCCGACATTCCAAGCATTGGCAGGGGTTTCGCCCTGCAAGATCCAGTCTGCCCCACCGTTGTTTGATTTGTAAACTTCGTGATTGTCAATGAGCGCATACAAGATCAAAGTGGAATCGGTAGCGTACCCTATCAGTTCAGCATCGCCATCATCAGACAAGCCATTTGTGGGAACAGAAAAAATGGTATCGGCATTGATCGTGTACAAATTTAACCCTCTTTCCAGCACAAAAACCTGCTCTGTTTTCGGAGATGCCCACAAGCTGACCTTCCATTTATCGGTCTGGTCAAAAACCTTGATCCGTTGAAAATTTTGCCCGCCATCCGTGGAGCGGTACAGCCAACTGCGGGCAGCCCACGGTTGGGCGTCCCAGGTATGCGCCAGGTAATAGATGGTGTTCAAAGAATCCGACAAGATGGACACGTTGTTTGGCGAACCCCAGCCATCATAAAAATCAGGTAAAAAATTGGCGACTTCCCAGGCCTGCCCTTCGTCGTCGGAATACATAAGGTCTTTGCCCGAAGCACCGATCAACCGCATACCGCTCGTGTCGGTCGGGTAAAATGCTTTCAGCACTGCTGGATTTAATAAAAAGTCATCGTTGAGCACTGTCCAATCGCTGCCATCAAGATTGCCGCGCCAGAGGCTGCCACCAGCAGCAATGCCATAGATTTTGTTGAGTTGCGGCACATACTCTACCGTGCGCATGTTGCCCGCTTGGTTGGCGCTCCCGCGCTCCCGCCACTCGCCTTCCACATTGCCATCGGCAAATGTTTCGGTGCCACGGGTATTGTTCTGTGGTGAAATATATTGGCGTGTCCGGGCAAGTTCCCTTGCAGCTTGCCGATCCATTTCCCGCCAGTCAGTGCCAGGTGCAGCTTTGTGGATGAGTTCGATCCAAGCTTGGCGACGGTTTTGGCCATCTTCACCCTCTTCCTGATCTGTTCTGTATTTCTTGCCATTGGTCGGTTCGGGCAAGGGCGGGATGGGGTTTTCATTTTTTTGGAAATAAAAAAGGGCGGAAACGACAATAAGGAAAAAAGTAAAGAGTGGTAGCGTTTTTTTCATGCGGTGGAATTGAGAGACAAAAATACCTATAATTCTAATATATAGCTGGTCAGTGAATAGACCTAAAGTGTACTAACCTGGATCTGACCTTTCAGAGGTGGCACTTTTTGAAAAGGTGTCACCTCTGAACCAAATTGTTCGTTATTCATCATCCCCCCTTCTCCCCTTCCTTTGGAGGGGGCTGGGGGGAGGCTTCCTGTGCGGAAAGGGAAAGGCTACAAAGTAGTCAGGCAGAAGATCAGCATTTTCATCGGCTGAAGTATTTTTTATTAATACCACAAGATACTAAAAGTTATCAGCCAATAGAAATGATAATGAACAAGGAGTATTTAATTGTTCCTTGTTCATCTGTCAATTCCTTACAGCACTTGACTATTTTTCAAACCTGCTTGATAGGAGGTTGAAGTTACTGATTTCATTCTTTAGAATCACAATAAATCAATCACTCCACTGATATAAGTCATTGACTCTTGCTTGATTGATATCCATATTATTCGGAAGTATAAATTGCACCTCTCCCTTGAAATAAATAACTAGTCACATGAAACAGCAGCTTAACCTCCTCCTGACATTCTTATTCCTTTTAATGTCATTTTTAGCTATTGGACAAGTTCCTCAAAGTGTTAATTATCAGGCAGTTGTCAGAGATCAGAATCTCATTCCCATCGTAGATCAGATGGTTGCCATAAGGATGAGTATCCGCCAGGGATCGCTAGATGGAGACCAAGTGTACGTGGAAACACATCAAGTCACTTCCAATGGTTTTGGGCTAATCAACTTGCAAATCGGAGAAGGTAATCTTGTGTCCGGCTCTTTTCCAGACATTGAATGGGGCAACAATACTTTTTATCTCCAAATTGAAATAGACCCTAACGGTGGGAACGACTTTCTCCTCATGGGAACCGATCAATTGATTTCTGTACCTTATGCTTTACACGCCCAAACTGCCGACAATATTAACGATGCTGATGCTGATCCAACTAACGAATTAATTACTGGCGTGGAATTGCAGGGCGACTCCCTCATTTTGCAAGAAGGAGGCAATGAAACGGCTATTAATCTCAGCCCTTATCGACAAACATTGGTTTACGATTCCAGCACATTTGAATTGAGCATTACGCAGGGAAACACCCTCATTATAAATCCAGGCATTGGCCCCATCGGTCCTCAGGGATCACAAGGTATTCAAGGGCCTCCAGGGCTACAAGGACTACAAGGGCCTAAAGGCGATCAGGGTGAAATTGGACCACAGGGACTCAAAGGTGATCAAGGCGAAAAAGGTGATCAGGGCATTCAAGGAATCCCTGGTGAACAAGGTGATCAGGGGCCGATTGGCCCACAAGGCGAAAAAGGTGATATTGGGCCAGAAGGTCCTCAAGGTATTCAAGGCCCACTCGGCCCCATCCAAACCATCACTAAAGTTGGCGATCAAATTATTTTGTCAGATGGTGGTGGCTCAGTGACAGATGAAACTGCCGATGCAGATAACAACCCCACCAATGAAATCCAAACACTTGGCGTGAATGGAAATATCTTGAGTATCAGTGGTGGCAACAGCATAAACCTTACTTCTTTATCTCCTTGGCAACCCTTTACGAATGGCATTTTTTACGACCAGGGAGAAGTTTGGATAGGTTCAACAAGCAACGGCCCTGGCCTACGCATGAACACCAATATTCTGCAAATACGAGATGGTTCAGGACAAGAAACAGTCACTTTAGGAAATCCTGGGATTGTTCAAACCTCCGCCAATGGTGCTTTTACTACCATATTGGGCGGGAATGCTGCAAATGCAGGGTTCCTCCGTTTGTACAACCCATCCGGCACTCTCAATTTTGACATGAACAGTATCATGGGACAACCCAATGCCAGTATTTTTTACCAAAACTATAATGGGAATACCAAAATACGAATGGAAGCCAATGCAGATGATGTAGGATTAATTTCCACTTATGGCCCTGGGGATATTTTCAATACCTATGCCGGCCCCTTTACCGGTACACCAACGATGGGTACCCTGGCTACTTTCAATGGTGGCAATTTAAGAAACAGGATTGCCAGCAACTCGGAAGATGCTGGGGACATAGCTGTTTTTGGCCCTTCTAATACGATAGCCAGGATTAGCTCTTATATAGGCTACCCTAATTTGGGTGTTTTAAACTTGTACAATAACGGGAATGTACGTAGCTGGTTAGGCTCCGACCCTACTGATGATTCAGGTCTTTTGACAACGAACGGCCCTGCAAATCGAACAGTGAAAATTGGAAATCTTTCCGGGTATCCCAACACAGGTTTAATAGCCTTGTCGAATAATGGCAACATCACCTGCGAAATCACAATTGATGATACCGATGCAGGGACAATAGCAACTTACAGCCCTTCTGGAAATACCAATGTATTGATCGGCACCACTTCAATATGGTCACCGGAAAGTGGGTCTGTAACAGTTGCAGGTGATGGGAATGAAAAGGTCCTTTTATTTCATGACGGCTTTGACTCTGGCACTGTCCAGACGAAAGGTTCCGGTGATACAATCAATGTCGAATTAACTAGCGATTTAGGTGAACCGAACAAAGGAGTCATAAATGTAAATCGCAATAACAAACCTGTTGTTCAAATCAGCTCGAATGCGCCCTCAGAAGGCGGTATGCTCGAAATTTTAAAAGATTACGAGGAAAGAATGACGCTAAAAGTGTCGGACGACGGAGCAGGTATCTTAATAGCCAAAGGCCCAGCCGGGAATAACATTGTTGAAATAACGCCACCCACTGGCGAACCCGATGCCGGTGGCATAGGTTTGAAAAACCCCACAGGAGGTACAAACGTTACCCTCGGTATTGCCCTCAATGATCCAAATGCAGGTACAATATCCACCTACCAAAATGATCAACTCATAAGTTTCATAGGCAACAATCCAGGGAATGCTGGAACATTTAGCACCTATGCCACCAATGGGGATATCAAAACACTTACTTCTACTTCGCCCTTCAATGAAGCAGGTACTTTCAGCACCTTTTACAACAACATGGAGATTATTGGATTGAATACCAGCTCTGGTAATGGAGGTTATATTACCACTTACCGCAACCAACTTCCAATGACACACCTCACCCACAACAGCGTCGGTGCCGGAGGCTTGTGGCTGTCAAATTCCAACCAATTCTATGATGTTATTTTAACTTCTTCTAGTAACGATCCAAGTAACATTGGGGGGGTACTTCAGCTTTCCAAGAATGGCCAGGAAAAAATGCTTTTAGATGGTAGCTCCGATGCCGGAATACTGAAGGTGAAAGGAGCAGCAGGTCAGGTCAATACGCTTATAACTTTCCAGACAGGTGATCAAAATGGTGGTACTATCGGCACCTACCATACTGGCTCTATAAGGACTGCTCTTATCGGCGATCATGCAAGTGGCGTTATCAGAACCTTTGACAGCAACCTGCTCTACAATGTTGACATTACATCACTTGGGTCCAACACAGACCACGGATACATCTCCGTCAACGACTTTAACGGCTTCCCTCAGGCTGGTGCATATGTCGATGCTGGCGGCCAGGGTATAGTATTTGGTGACACTAAAAATTTCCGAATGCCACATCCTGAAAAAACTGGGAAAGAAATCTGGTATGCCAGTTTGGAAGGCCCTGAGGCCGCTGCTTATGTCCGCGGTACCGCAACTCTATCTGATGGCAAAGCCACTATCGAATTCCCAGATCACTTCCACCACGTAGCTAACCCTAAAACCATGACCGTTATGATGACGCCTCTTTCCCCCGAATCGAAAGGGCTATGCGTGCTTGAAAAAACGCAAAATGGATTTACCGTACAGGAATTATGGAACGGCCGAGGCAATTATGAGTTCGACTGGGAAGTAAAATGTATTCGTAATGGATATGAAGACTATCGAGTGATTCGAGACGAAAGAGAAGCTGCACCGGCTGCCACATCCTTACCTGCAAAAGTCAAGTCTGGGGAGGGAGGATTACCGCAAGCAGCTGGGAAAGCACATCCTTCTCTATTGAATAATAATAATTAACGCAAGTTGCGATAAATGTACAGCGAATCCCCAGATTCGCAATAAGTCACCCCAAAACCCCAACGAATCTGGGGATTCGTTGTACATAAAGTGCAAAACATTGGGTCAATTAGACTCACCGAAGGTTTTCACGGAGTTTCACAAAGAAAAAAAATTCGTAAAACCCTGAGTTGATTAATATGCCAAACCTCAATACCGTGAATTTCAAAATAACAACCATGCAACGCATAATTTCCATACTCCTAATGAGCTTCACAATTGTCTCAGTCGCAGCCCAGCAACTCTCACCTGCCGTAGTTGCAGGTGCAGGCAACCATTACTCCAACCAGGAATATCACCTGAGCTGGACACTTGGTGAGACGATCATCACTACTCAAAGCCAGGCTGGTGCTACCCTACTTCAAGGTTTCCAGCAGCCCAATTATTTGTTCGATGTATTGGTAGAAGAACCTAATAAAGGCTATAAGATCAAGCTCTTCCCAAACCCAACGCCCAATTGGATTACTATCGAAATAAGTGGTCCCGAACAAGCGATGACCGCCGAATTATTTGACATTTTGGGTCACCTTATTCTCCGTAAAGACATCGAACCACCTCTTACCAACTTCGACCTCAGCGGGCTGCCAAGTGCCACTTATCTGCTTGTTGTTTTGGATGATAAAAATGTAAGAGTAGGAGCATGGAGAATTCAGAAGTTGCGGTAATTCGTGACCAATTGTTTGTTTTAATTCGTTAAACTAATCCTCGAAAAAATTGCCATGAAAAACAATGGTGGGTCTTTGTGTATTTACTTATTCCCCGGCCCACCAGGCTGCATTTCCGTTTTAGCGAATAAAGAAAAAACGCGCACCGTACATTTTGGTTTGTTAGTTTCTTGCAATACCATATAGATAAGGAAAGTTATCAGGAAGCGATGAGAAATTGGGAAATTGATGGATTTCAGAAGCGACGCTTTGAAAGCGTCGGACACCTACTAGAACGAGGTACAAAACCAATCAAATCGGCAACAACTTAACCCTCGGCAATTTGATCCGTAAATGCAAAATTTTTGCAACCATTTTCCCGATACGCACCCCCAGCCTGATCCAGCCGATCGGGTTGCTCAGGTTTCTGATGGTCGAAATAACGAGGCCAGCAATTTCGAGGAAGATTTTGAGTCCAAAACTCAAATTTCGGATCAAGCGCCCGTGCCGCTGAAAAACAGCTGGCGGGAGTTCAGCACTTTTTACAATCTTTACATCACTGTCGAGGTCGAAACGAGTCATTATGATGGACGTGTCCAGTGGCATCTGCCGGAAATTTTCGGGGGAAATGATGGGCTTCCGTAAAACAAAAATGGTGAAACGCCGCAGTGCGCGGTAAAAAATCAAGATGCCTTCCCTGATCCGTTTGGTGATGCTTTTAAAAAAACTGATGACCGCTCCGGCCACCTTTTTTACCTGCTTTTTGATCCAGCGTCCGATTCGCTTGATGCCTTTCATGGCCGATGCGATGATGGACTTGATACCGTTGTAAATACGCCTTTTACCTTGGTGGCCTTCAGCCAAGAAAGCAGTGACCTCTTCTGGTTGGTGTTCCATTTCCGATTGAAGCACCCGGTCTTCTGTATCTTCTGGAATGTGGTTGATCAGTTCCTCTTCCTGCGCCTCCGAGTCTTCGACTTTTTCATCGTACTCGGCCAAAAGCTCCGCAGTTTTTGGCAGGTTAACTGCCCAAAAACCATCTTCTAAAGGCAGTAGGAAATCGTCGTGCTTTTTGGGTTTTTCTTCTTGATCCAGCAAATCCAAAAAGGCATCGTGGCTCAATTTTCTGTAGTGCCCGTCAATACGGCCAAAATAGAACCCGAACATCCAAAGTTTCAATTGGAGCAAATGCATACCAAAAATATTCGAACCCGTACCGGTCTTGCCACGGCCTTTTATATGTTTTTGCACCTGGTCAAAATCCAAGTTCTTTCGCACCACCCTTCTTTTGAATTGTTTGTCGTTTTTACCAAAAATAAATTTGTCTTTAAACACGATCATGCGTTCATAAGCAGCTTTCGGTTTCATGCCTTCTTGTGGGCATTTATAGACCAACATTTTCTTGTTGTGATGCTTCGCAAATTCCCGGAAAAGCACATGGACATTGCCCGTCAGGGCAAACTGTTCAGGCGTTATTTCTCCAACCGTAAAATCAATTTCCCATCTCTTTTTCCTGCCCAGCAATAGGCTGATTTTCAAAGTTTGAATCAAGGTTTGTCGACTGACCGGCGCTGAAATATTATCGTCTTTGATAAACAGTCCAAACGCATCCAAACGGTAATGGAGCACCCTGCTAAAAATGCCTTCTTCTCCTATCTTCAAGGGTGCGTCAGTGGTGCATTCCCCGTCGAGGGAAGTCAGTAAATTGAGTCGTTGCACCACGATGGTAAGTAAATCATTGGCAGAAATGAGGTCGTCCCAGTCGAGGTCTTCGATAGAAAGGCCTGCCTCTTCAAGTGCATCGTCTTCGGTGAAATAGGTTTTCACCGCATCACTTATTTTTTGGGAAAAAACAGGCGGCATGATGTCGCCCACATTTTGATGATAGTCACCATAAAAACTGACAGGGAGGTAGTTCAAATCAACCAAGTGCTGCACCAATTCATCCATCAACCCTTTTAATGGCTGAACCAGTCGGGAACCAGCATGCCGAGCCACCATTTTCTGATCGAAGGGGATCCCATATCGGAGGGGGAAATCTTGCTTAACCAATGACTCCACGTCACTGACACCTCCCTTGGACTCAAGGGAAAGAGTACGGCAGGTATCAATTAAGTCTTTCATCGAAGTGTTTGAGTTTCTGAGTGTTTGAGTGTTTGAGTGTTTGAGTTTCTGAGTTTCTGAGTTTCTGAGTTTCTGAGTTTCTGAGTGTTCAAGAGCCTGAGTTTGATAGAAAACACAGTCCCTCACGAACTCAAAAACTCACGAACTCAAAAACTCATACTACCCCCTAACCAGGCTGAGGAGCATTTCAAAAGTAGCTTTACGGGCTTCTTGAGCATACTGGATAGCCTGCACGTGCATGTTGAACAATTCCTTATCCTCCGTGGACATACCCTCTTTGACAAACTGTTGGATGTCTTTGTCAATATCAATGTTCGTAGCAGCCACGATATTGATTGCAGAATCATCAGTTGCGGCGCCTTTGATACTATCCATCACTTTTTTGAAATCGATCTTTTCATCTCCCGCCAATGTGATGTCCCCAACTGTCAAGTTGCCACTGAGCGTGACCACTTCCAGCGTGGTGATATCTTTGATAAAATTGAAAAGTTTTTTGTGCGCTTCATCTCTCCATTTCAGTTCTGCCATGGTTTAATTTTAATGGTGAAAAAATATTGGTTTTGTCATTCGGCTCAAATATAGCAAAATTTCGATGTGAAGATTTTCGGCAACCAAAAAATTAGCTTTGCAATTCGTTAACTATCTTTTCAACACTTTCTGCGTCCCAAAGCTGTTATAAATAAATCCCCAGCTTTCTTTTCAGCAAACAAATAGAACCGTTACTTTGTATTCTTTTCTGAAAAACAAAATCGTCCATGAAAAAACTATTGGTATTCCTTCCAGCTTTCTTTTTGTTGAGCCTCACCGCCCCGCTGTTTTCCCAAAACAACACCATGTGGAAAACCCTTTCAAAGATCACCTACAAAAAGGAGTACGACGAAATGCTCGGCTTCAAGGTCGATGTGCCAGTGTTCAGTCAGGATGTCCACTCCTTGGAAGGCACAGAGGTTACGATCACCGGCTACATCATTCCTGTAGAAGGCTATAAAAGCCACAAGGAATTTATCTTTTCTGCCTATCCTTACAACATGTGTTTTTTCTGTGGCGGCGCTGGGCCAGAAACAGTCATGGAAGTCGTGTCACTCGAGCCAGTATCCTATACCGCTGATCCAATAACTATAAAAGGCATCCTCCACCTCAATGCGACCGACATCAACCGATTGATGTATTCGTTGGAGGAAGTTGAATTGATAAATTGATTCTGGCTTGTTTACTTTCCTGTCGGCCGGCAGGTTACTTTTTACTTTTATCTGAACTAACATGAAAAATCTATTCAACCGTCTCCTTGGCAAAACAAAAGAAACCATTGAGCATGCATCAGAGGACATTAAAGAAGTGGTGGACGCTATTTCTGAAGATGCAAGTAAAATGGCTGAACAAGCCAAAACAGAATTTACTGAAAATTTTGGCGAACCATCCGAGCTGGTCGAAAAGGCCAAGCAATCATTTTCCGAAACCAGTGAAAGGGTAAAGGAAGCCGCACAGGGTGGCATGGAAGGGGCAACCGAACTTTTCAAAGAAGTCAAAGAAAAAGTAAAAGAGGAATTCACCGAACATGTTGGTGACCCAAACGATGTTTTCGATAAAGCTAAAAAAACTGCAGCAGAGACCAGTGAAAAACTATCCAACGCAGCCAAAGAAGAATGGAAAAATGCCAGTGAAAAGTTTGAGGATTTGAAGGAGGAGTTAAAGAAAGAGGAAGATACTACTGGCGAAGAAGAAACCAAAACTTAATACAAATTGCTACTCTCAGAAGTCAATCTCCAGCCCTGAAAGGGCAACAGCAAAAACATTGGGCAGCGCCCTGTGTGACAGCACGAATCTCCAAAAGCCCTGAAAGGGCGGAAGCCCTTAATCCCATACATACCGCTCATCAAACTCCACTCTGTACTTTTTCAAAAAGGCCCTAAACTCATTCTTAAAGGCTCGCCTTTCGTGATGCTTTTTCTGGCTTTTAATATAGCTGATGACCATATCCACTTCTGCGGGGTTGACCGAAAAAATGCCATATCCATTTTGCCAATAAAAATTACGGTAAGCCAGCCCTTTGGTTTTTATCCATTTTGAAGATCGCTTTTTTAATTCTTCAAGCAAGTTCGCTTGGGTGATTTTTCTGGATAAAAGACAAAGGATATGCACGTGGTTTCGATAGCCGCCTATTTGAACGGGGTTGCATTCCAAGCCTTTGCAGATGCCTCCAAGGTATTCATAGAGGCTTTTTTCGATAGGTTCGTCAATTTGGTTGGCTCGGTGTTTTGTGCTGAACACGATGTGTACGTACACTTTTGATAGTGATTGGGGCATGGCTTTTTGTTTGCGCCCTTTCAGGGCTGGGTTAATTAACACTGGGCGCTGCCCCGTGTTAATGGTGTCGCCCTTTCAGGGCTTTTAAGTCACTGAATTAGAATACTTCTCCTACCTCAATATCATCACATTTCCCTTTTTCGCAAAAGTCTGCCCGTTGTGGCAATCTGCGGTGAGGTAAATGCCAAACACATCGGGTGCCAGTCGTTTGCCTTTGTACGTGCCGTCCCAACCGATGGTCTGGTCGTTGGTACGGAAAACGAGTTCGCCCCAGCGATCATAGATGGACAGTTCCATTTGGGCGATGATATTGCTGCGGACAAATAGCATGTCGTTGTCACCATCGCCATTCGGAGTAAAGGCATTGGGGAGGAAAATATATGGCTCATCGCAATCAGGGTTCAAGACCACGATGGTATCAGTTCTCGTCGCTGAACAGCCTTCTTCATTGGTGATAATCAAAGTATAAATCGTCGTTTCCGTAGGTTCAGCAGTTGGGTCGGAGATGAATGGATCATTCAATCCGTCCTGAGGTATCCACTCATAAAAGTAGGTTGGGCTGAAATCAGTGATCCCAAGTTGTGAAAAATCACCAGAGTTGAAATAAATGGTATCCAGCGTAGAGGTTATTTCACCAACCGTAAGGTCAATGTCGAAATAAAAAACCACTGCGCTGTCGGTTGCGGTGCAACCAAACTGGTTCTCGATGTCCACGGTGAAAAGCGACACATCCGGTACATTGTCAACCGCAATACTACTACTGTCAGGAGAGGCATCAATGATGTATTGATGATCCTGCCAGTTGCTGAATGTCAATTCCTGGATTGGATCATTATTCACAACCGTGATTATCAATTCTTCATCTTCCTCGCAAAAAACAATTTCTTCATCAAGAAAAGTATTGATCGGAAAAGCATTGACCGTGACAATCGCTGTGTCCATGCAAGCAAGTGTATCGCTTGCCACTGCAAAATAAGTCACCTCCCCATTTGGTGTGACAGTTACATCAGGGCCACATGCAATTAAGTTATCCAGCGTGCCTTCGTACCAGCAAATTGAATCAACAATGGCAGAAACCATATTTGCCGACAACGTAACATCCGTAGGCTCGCACAGGGAGGTATCGGGCGATGGTATTGTCGAAATTTCAATTAATGGATTTACAAAAACCTGCACGGATTGCATGAACGAACAGGTATCCGCTCCGTTGAATCCCATTATCATCACTTGATACTGTTGGCTGACATCCAATGTCGCTTCGGGGTTTGGGCAATCGTCGCAACTCAACCCAATATCGGGGGTCCATTTATAGGTTAAGTCTGAATTAGCAGCCTCTGGATTGATTGGCGTTGGCACATTCGGGCAAATGGTCAGGAACTCACGGATGAGCGGATCAAAAGTATAAGTTTCAATGGTCGCATCTTCCACCTGCGTGCAGCCCCATTGGTTCGTCACGGTTACCGTAAAAATGGCCGTCGTGCCCTGAACGGTGGTCACTTCTGGGCAGGCGAGGGTGTCGCCGCTGAGTATTTGGCCATTTGTAATAGCTTCCCAATTGTAAGTCAGGAAGTCGTTTGGATCAATATTATTGACACAGATATTATAGGAATCCTGTGGGCAGGTGTCAATCACGCCAGCGCCGTCGAGCAAAATGTCCAGCTGGTAATTGTAAACAGAAAAGGTATCCGATTCCAGACACCCATATTCATCTTCAGCCACCACGACATAAGTTTCTTCTATTTCAGGGTCTGTTTGAAATGAATTGCCTGTTTGCAATAAGACACCTTGGAGGTCATACCAATTGATCTCTGTATCGACATTCGTGGTTGCTGTCAAATCAATGGCCGTACCACAAGTGAAGGTATCCACGGCTCCAATTATCTCGATGGGAAGCGGCACAAATGCCAGCACATCTATCGTATCTGCACAGTTGTCAAAACCAAATATATCGGAAACAACAACCGTGAAAGTATCCGTCTGCGAAAGCATAACAATAGGGTTGGGTTCGGTAGAAGTGAAACCTGATGGAGATGACCACTGATAACTTAAATTTGGATTCGCTCCAGGATTCAGTTCGGTGGGCACGTTGATACAAACCGTCACTTCTTCCTGAACTGTTGGAACAAAATCATATCCATCAATGGTAATGGAGAGCGTGTCCCCGCACCCATGTTGGTTTTGTAAAGCAACCGAATAAGTTGACGAAGAGCCAGCAGTTGGGGTAAGTATGACAGGCGTCGCAGTCATCCCACCCGAAACGATTGCTCCGGGAAGTGTGGCTGACCAATTATATATTAAGTCATGGTCTTGGACATTATTGGTTGCCGTAAGGGTAATTTCACTTTCAGGACAGGCCGCACCTGTGCCACTCAAATCAACATCTATGGCTTCATTCGCCACAAAATGCAGGGCAGAATCACGGCAGCCATACTGGTCAATGGCCAATAGTTCGTACCAGGTATCTTCCGTTGGATAGTGCGTCAGTGCAGCATCCATACCTACCGTTCCTCCTGGCATTGCTGTCCAAGTATAGTCGAGCGGTGAAACAGGAGAGGAGGCGACCAATGTGACTGGATCGCCACAGGACAATGTGCCGCCAACAATTTCAAGCATTATTTCATCAGGAACAAAAACCGTAATTTCTTTCAAGATCGTGCAAGTGTCAGGAACGTAACTCGTGACCTCCACAAAATAAGTCATTGTCTCCGAAGGCCAGACTTGTGGGTTGGCCACATTTGTGCTGTCAATGGATTCGTCAGGAAACCAATTGTAAACAAAACTGACATCGCCCGTGGGATTGAGGAGGATGGAATCTCCAGGGCACATCACAATCGTATCTGCAAGCGGGATATTTGGAAACTCAAATTTGATAAATTCAGAGGCCGAACCAGTACAGTCGTTAGATGTCCAAATAGTAAATGTCACCCCCAAGTCTTCGTCCGTAAAAATGGTGAAAATCGGATTTTGCTCCGTGGAAGTCCCCCCATTGTTCAGTTCCCAATAAAAACTATCAATGGTAATGTTATTAACGAAAAAATTGGTTTCATCAAGAAATTGAATAATCACGCTGTCCTCACCACAATCAACATATTCGAACCCAAAATCCACAACAAATTGGGTCGTGGCTATTTCTACTTCTTTCTGTATTGGGTTTACACAATCAAGGTCAAAATCGATGGTCAGTTCCACCACATAAGTTCCTGTATCTGGATAATTGTAAGTGGGGTTGTCGAGGTGCGAAGTATCATCAGTGACCGTTGGGTCACCAAATTCCCAGAAGAAACTATACGCCCCCGTACTCTGATTGATAAACAACACCTCACTGCCATTGCAGGCCACCTCGAAATCAAAGTCGAGCATATTGTCGGCATCTATGATGTCCACCTCCACAGTGTCGAGCATTTCACAACCAAACTGGTTAACGGCGTGTACATAAAGCGTCTGATGGCCAAAGGCTACAATAAAATCAGGATCGTTGGAAGTGTCGGTGCCTGGTTCGAATGCATCTATTGGCGTCCATTGCCATGTCAACGTATCATTGGGGTCAAGGTTGGTAGCAAAAACATCAATCAAGTCATCAGAGCAAGCAATGATCTGGCCTACCGCTTCAATATCAGCAGGTCCTCCCACTACTTGCACCGTGTCATAATAGTGGCAGCCAAACCCATCTGTCGCACGCACGATGTAAGTACTATAACCCGACACATCTACCGTAATAGCGTTTGTACCTGCTGCGATGAGAGTACCGCTGGCATCAAACCAATTGAAAGTAACAGGCATCAAATCGGTAGTAGCAGAAATAGTAGCGGTTGAATCACAAGTAAGCACATCGTCGCTGGCCACCAATCCAACATCGTCGGGCACAACTACTGATACCTCACGGATGATCGTGCAGGTATCGGCCGAAATGTTCTCCACTACAACCGTGTACGTGGTCGTTTCTGTTAGATTAGCAATCGGATTGGGACAATCGGCACAAGTTAAACCATCAGCAGGACTCCAATGATAAATATAGGATGGATCACCGCAAGCATTAAGTTGTACGCCCCCTACCAAACAACCAATCATTTCACCATCCACCAAGCAGGGTAGCTCAGTTAGGTCTATTTCCAAAACTACCTCATCGGTGGCAGCCACGCAATTTTCATCTGTCGTGATAGTCAAAACAACAGTTAGTTCCCCTTCTTGAGTAACAATAATGGTTGGGTTGGGCTGGTTGGAAGTGCCATTGTAAACACCACTGAATTCCCAGAGCCATTGAGTAGTATTAAATTGGTTATTGGTGGAAATATCAAAAAAGGTGATGGCCACTTGCCCATCCTCACAGGCCGTAAAATCATAATCAAAAGCCGCTTCCAGTATTTTCTCTTCTATGATAATTTCTTTGGTGATTGTGTCTGTACACACAGAACCTTGCGCAGTCATTAGTGTGACAAGGTACGATCCATAATCAGGGTAGGTATAGGTCGGATCAGACAAACCTGAAGTATCATTGGTCGTAGATAGATCTCCAAAATCCCAAAAATAACCACCTGCTGCATTCGAACTTGTATTGACAAAATGCACAACTCTTGCATCGCAATCCGTATCTGGTTCAAAATCCAAATCCACTTCCTGAAAAACTTCAACCGTCACTTCACCCTCAGATTGGCACAGCCCATCAAAGCCAGTTATGGTTACGGCATAGGTCGTAGTCAACGTTGGTGCAACGACTGGGTTAACAAGCGTTTGCTGATCGACTGGAACTGGCGGTGCCCATTGATAGGTATAACCATTGTCCAGTCCATTCGGATTGAGTTCAGCTGATTCACCAATACATATTTGAATCAGGTCGGGCAATAAATCCACCGGGTTATTCAGGCCAGTTTCAAAATCAACTGTCTTTGTTTGCACACACCCATTTACCGAACTGACAGTCAAAGTGATCGTGCCGCTCGAAGGGTTCGGTAAAACGAAAACTGTATCCTGCGCGGTTGAAGTCCAGACGGTTGAACCAAACGCCACCTCCCAAAGCCATTCATTGGGTGGCGAAACAAGGTCAACAGATAAGTCTTCCAAGACCAGCACCGACTCATTGGTGCAATCAAATATTTCCCAAGAAAAATCTGCGGTTAGGGAATTGTATTGCAAAAACAAAGCCTGGGAGACCGTATCCACGCAATCATAACCTGGCTCGGCAATAAGGATAATTTCATATTTTCCCGTATCCGGAAATGTAAAAGTGGGTTCAACCTCGTTCGAAAAAACAACCGTATCCATGCCATGCACATACAACCACAAGAAGTTATCCGGACCATTTGTTCCATTTCCAAAAGTGACTGTCAGATCATCACATTGGGCAGTATCAGCAACTATTTCCGCTTCTATTTTCACACACTCACCAACATTGTACTGGAAATCCCGGCGGATAATGGAAAGTAAAGTATCGTTTCGGTATTCTTCCACCAGCACACCTACCACGAACTGTCCCATTATTTCAGGAAAACCAGTAATAAACCCTGTGTTTTGATCAATGGTCAATTCAGCAATGCTGCTCGGCCCGAGCAAACTGTCCAAGTCGTAAGGTGGGTCGATCCATGCCACATTATCGTAAGGCGGTGAAGTCATTTGGTAGCCTGGGGGATCGGGCATATCGAAAGATGCCCCAACAAAAGGAGTATAAAATTTATACACCAAACTGTCATGTTCACTGTTGACGGTATCAATAGCAGAGTGGTCGTGCTCAATTGCCTTGTTTAAACATACAAAAACAGGTGGGTAAAAATCGAACTTCGGACTGCTGTTGCACACCGCCCTTGATTCTGGTGAAATATAAACAAAATAGGTTGAGCCAGTAATAAGTGGGTCATGGATATTGGTAATTGTAGCATTGCGGCAGCAGCGTTGGTAAACAATGTATATGCCCCCTGGCCTCGTCAGTTCAACAATGCCTTCGTATTGCGCCCGCTCCACACAAACATTGGGCGGAGGCAACAAGCAAGGGTCATTGGAGATGTTATTGGGCAATATCTCTTTGAAAAGCAGGCTCATTGTCAGGTCTTCGTTCATTTCTGGGATATAATCACCGGCTACCGTAAAAGCTGCCAATTGTGCGGGGTCGTCAAAAGGTGCATTCCCGGAGTTACAATCGCGGTAAACATCAAGCGTGATCCTGTAAAGGTTGTTGCCCAAACACTCGTACCTAACTTCCGCACCGATGATGTGCGTCGCATGAGCCTGGACGAAAAAGCTCATCCCAAATACAACTAATACTAGTTTTAAAATATTCCGCATTATTTTTATAGGTTCATTCATGGTATAGGTTAGGTGTCAGGGGTCAGGTAGGATCGGATAAAAACAAAGCTGTTTGTTCAATTTTACATCGGCCCCCTGACTCCTCAAACAATTAATTCTCAGCCACTTTCCTTGCGCCAATAATGGCCACCTTCCTCTCGACCGATGCAACCACTGAATAAATACTCCCTCGCTCATCGTCGAGACGGTCACTGACGAATTGGGGCGCCAATTTTTCACCGTAGCCAATCACTTCTAATGTGATGCGACCACTATCAAGGTAAGGTTTCAGCACACCTCCCTGCCAGCGTTCAAAATGGTTTTTCAAACAATCAGAGCGGCGCTGCGATAGGTTGAAATTGTAATCGGCACTTGCCCTAGGGCTTGTAAACCCTTGTATCACAAGCTCCACTTTGAACCCTCCATCGTCCATTATTTCTAAAATATTGGCAGAAAAAGCTTCGAGGTTCAGGAAATTATTATAGACCTCACGGTCAAAAAAAGCTGTCATACGACGGGAGGAGGTAGTGCTGTCAAAACCAACCAGCGATTTTACATATTCTTTCACATATAAATCTTTTTTGGCCATGTATGTCTTGAAGGTTTCCCCGTAGTCCAGTTCAGTAGTTGTTTTGTAAGTCTTCGGATTTGGGTTGTCATTGTCAAAATAAATGATGAGAGGCGGGAAATCCTCAATCTCTTTTGGCTTCAACAGCAGCTTCTCAATGAGTTTTGTAATCGTCACGTCCGTGCTCAGATCAATGACAACGGTATCAGAAAAATACGCTACTTTCGATCCAATCAGTTCATAAACGTTACCTCTCTCAAGCGTAAAATTCACGTCATTGCCTGTTTTATTTTTTTTGAAGTCCACTTCCTGTCCATCAAACACCAATCGCACTTCGACTCCCTTCAACGGGTTCATTGTTTTTTTATTAAACGAAAGTGCATTGAGGTCTACCGTGGTAGGGGTCAGATGGAGTTTGCGTTCAAGAGTACGCTTGGCGGTGTTTTCCGAAAGGCTCATATCAATGGTATCGCGTACCGGCAGGAAGCCTGGACGGGTAGCCAATAAAACATATTCAGACCCCTTTCTCAATTCAAATCCAAAATCATTGCCCTCCTCTTTGGTGAGGGTTGACAAATTCAAATCCCCTGTGGCTGTCAATTCGCTCAACTCGACCGTCACACCATTCAGGGGTTCGTTGTTCTTTTTGTTAAACGTCAAAACATCCAGGTCAACCACCTGTACTTCAAACTTGTAGATGTCGTTGCAGCAAGCTTCAAATTCTGGTTCAAGTACATGGCTGCCCAGCCGGCTCGAAGCAAAATACCCCATGGTGCGTTCCTGATTGATCCAAAAATGGGTATCATCATAACTGGTATTGTATGGTGCCGAAAGATGTTTTTCATTTTCCCATTTGCCGTCTTTCCGCTCGATACTATAGATGTCGTACCCTCCGAACCCTTTCCGCCCATTTGAACTGAAATACATCGTTTGGCTATGGCTATGAAACATGGGTGTGAGGTCGTCGCCAGGCGTATTGATATCTGTCAAGTTAGATGGTTTGGAAAAACCCGCACTGTCAGAAACAATAGAATACCAAATGTCCAATCCTCCCAAACCACCATCTCGGTTGGACACAAAATAGAGCCAGGTTTCCCCCGACATTTTGTCGAAACCAAGTCGTGGATCGGTTGTGGTAAATCCAGGTTTGTTGATGCTTTCTGGTAATTTTACAGGGTCAGATATTTCGCCGTCCAAAGGATCTAAATTCCTGTAATACAACTGGCAGCGTATCTCCCCGCTCTCTCCCACATAGTCGCAAAGAGTATAATAAACCCGATCCATTTCATCTGTAAAAACAGTGTGCGCAGTGAGGCGGTCATCGTCATTCCAGGCGACCCCTTCGATATTATTCCCATCAACACTGGTTTTCATCACCCTGGAAAACGGTCTTTTGGGTATTCCTTTTTTTATTTCCTTTAAATAATTCTGAGTGGAAAAATAAACGTCGTTGCCGACCTGGACAGGCGCAAATTCGGAATATGGTGAGTTGATGGATTCGTCCAATTGCTCGATGGTAACATCATCCTTTATTTCGGTGATCGCTTTAATGGCCCAATTCAAACTTTCAATTTCTTCCTTTGCTTTTTGGGCTTGTTCTGGAAAACCTTTGGAATAACCATCAGTGAATAATTGGTAGTATTGTTGGGAAGCCAAATATTCCCCTTGCTTCTTTTTTACTTCCCCTAACGAAAAAAGCGCCAGCGGGTAAACACCTGCTGTATCCGCTGAAACTACTTTGGTGTAAGCGGTATCGGCATAAGTATAGGAAGCAAACATCCTTGCCGACTCAGCATATTTGTAAAGCACCTCCAGGGTCTCGCCTTCAATGGACATGGCCTCCTGGTAATGTTTCATGGCAGAATAAAACAGCTGGTCGTTGTACTCCGCGTCGGCGGCCTTTATGTATTGGCGATATGTTTGTCCATTTACCAAGCCAAAGGCAAAAGCCCAAAGGCCCATGGTAAGGAAAAAATGTTTCATAATATTTTACGTTCGTTTTCGGATAAAAACACTTTCAGTTTTCTGGATATGGGATAATGTTCAAAGTTGCTCAGAAGCGTCGCTTTTTAGAAAAGCGTCGCTTCTAACCCCTAAATCAATGGGCACGCTTTGAATGCCCGCAACGGATATACTTTTTTAATGATGTAACGAATGGATATTTCCGGCCCGCCGTTGCGGTTGGTTGCTGCTGAAAAATCGGACACGTTGATGTCCCAACTCAAACCTACCTTCAAACTGTGATAGTGCAATTCCGCAGCAGGGACAAAGGCATCGCCAATGCTGCTGAAACGAAAACCAAGTACAAATTGAATAGCCAATTCTTTAGCTTTTTTGGTACTCAGATAATGCCTGTACCCAGCACCTGCCAAGGCCTCCCTGTACTCTCCCTGCAATTGGTAGGAAGCATGCCCCACTATGTCGCCTGTTTTGTTCAACTGGAAAGTCGGCAACAGATAAATATTCATTCTTACCGGAAGTTCGCTTTTGTCTGTTTTATCAAAGCTTTGGTTTGGACGGGAAAGATGGTGGCCCGCAGCGCCAAGGTCTATCTTCGTCCTTTCCTTGCCCATAAATTTGGAGCCTTGCCCACGCCAATTAAAGCCCACGCCAAAATCAGGATAAGCAAGGTTGGTGTCGTTGAACGATTCGCTGACTGGGCGGGAAGGATCAAATATTTGCCCATTCCATTGGTTGTCGAATGTGAGGTTGGCAAAATCAAACTTTCGTTGTCCAAAACCTGCGTAAGCCCCCAAGGTCATAAAGTTCTGTTTGTCCAACATTTTAGTATAAGAACCACTCAACTGCACATTGGTGGTTTCCAAATTGGAATCTCCAGCTCGGTCATAAAAGACATTGATGCCCCCGCTCACCCACCAATCGGTATGAGCCATGGTATAAAATCTTTTATCGGCTGTTATCTGAAATGTTCGGAAGGGAGAATTGGCAGTGTTCCATTGGCTGCGGTAAATACCACTGAACCTCAGGTCTCCAGAAGAAATGCCTGTCAGGGCAGGATTAATCGTTAAAGGTGCATTGTAATATTGGGAAAAATGGATGTCCTGTGCGAACGACGATACAACGCCAAACAACAGGCACATGGGAAGAAGGGTAAATAGGTAGTGTTTGGTTTTCAAATTTATGTTCATATTGGCCCAAGCTTTTTAGAAGTGCATCGTGTGAGGCACAACACACTTCCATTATGCATGGGGGGATACAAAAAATCGGTTATGGTTATGTTTTACTTAGGAATGCGAAAAAAATAAATTCAGAATTCACAAATTTTAACTTCTTGATTATCAAGTGTTTGAAAAATAAAAATTCTGAATCCATTTTGTCACTATTCCTTACAAAGGAAAAAGTAAAAGGGTTAATCTCTGTTTTACTTTCCAGCCTTAGCATGCTCCCCTATTTAAAACAATTATCTTTTTGCTGCAATTTATTGCATAATTCCTTTATAGTAAACCTTTTAAGGTAGAGATTGCCTTTTCTGCAACTACATAAGCAATTATTCGCCTATCATCTACCTTGGAATGCTCATGTTATGGTCAAGTCAAACACCACATACCTTTTGGATGAGCAGGTTTCCTTAGAGGTTGTTAGGAATTTAGGTTTCGAGTGAAAAATTGACAATCTTTTGATGAGACGAGGCAAAAAAGTGGGAGCATAGTGGCTCTATTTGACCAAATTTTTAACACAGTATCATCAAAAAAGTGGCGGGTTTTCGCCGGAAGCTAAATTCTTAACAACCTCGTATGTACAGTTGGTTATAATTTGAAAATAGTAATTCCCTAAGTGGAAGGATCCTTAAATCAATTTCTTACTTCAAAAGGGTATTTAATTGGATGTATCACGCAGTCAGACAAAATCATTTGTCCTTGAATATTCAAAAAGCGAATCGTAAAAGTAATAGTTAATTCTGATATTTCAATAAAAATAATGTTAGTAAATGGCCACAGAATTGGCAGCCTATTATCATTCATTTAATCACACTTATTAAAATGGAGGGGAATACTGGTCAATGCCTATTATTAATTGGAGGGAGTTTTAGGACTTAGAAAGAATAGATGAGTTGCTTTCTTTAAACAACCATGCATCTGACCCAATGAGATAGAGCGGAGGCCAAGACGTTTTCCACAATAAGGTCAAGATGGGTTTATATATTTGCCGCTCCAACTGACAACCTATATGTATAAAAATAAAAAAGTCATAGCCGTACTACCTGCCTATAATGCGGCTTTGACGCTGGAGAAAACTTTCCAAGAGATTCCTTTCCCACTTGTCGATGAAGTCATCCTTTGCGATGATGCTAGCAAAGACGATACTGCCAAACTTGCCAAGCGCCTGGGCATCCAACATGTAATCATTCACGAACAAAACAAGGGTTACGGCGGCAATCAAAAATCGCTTTACAACAAAGCCCTCGAACTTGGCGGCGACATCGTCATAATGCTGCACCCTGACTATCAGTACACCCCCAAGCTGATTCCTTCTTTTGTCAATATAATAGGGGAAGGCTTGTATCCTGTCGTGCTGGGCAGCAGGATTTTGGGCAAAGGCGCTTTGCGGGGAGGTATGCCTTATTATAAATATATTTCCAACCGCTTTCTCACATTTACTCAAAATCTGTTGATAGATTACAAGTTATCAGAGTACCATACAGGCTACCGGGCTTTCTCGCGGGAAGTTTTGGAATCCATCCTTTTTAATGGAAATTCAGACGATTTTGTATTCGATAATGAAATGTTGTCACAGATCGTTTATGCCGGGTTCGATATTGCTGAAGTGACCTGTCCAACCAAATACTTTGAGGAAGCATCTTCCATCAATTTCAAACGGAGCATGAAGTATGGGCTGGGAGTATTGCGGGTATCGCTCTGCCATTTCCTGCAACGGAAAGGAATATCAAAATTTGAAATGTACCAAAAAGGGAAGTAAGTAGTCGGACATATTTATGTTGATATTTTGGCGAGTTTATTTTTAGTGAGGACAAGACAAAAAAATTAAGCATAGCCGTAGCTACGGTTCCTTTTTTTAACGCAGTCATCGCTGAAAAGAAGCCGCCAAAAATGTTAAGATAATTGTGTCCGACTACTTAGTTCAATCCTTTTGATCAATTATTTCAATGGCTTTCAGGCCAAAATAGATGGCGGCAAGTATAAGTGTATAGGTAAGGGTAGCGATCATATTCAGTTGGCTGTTTGTAATCAGCAGTTCCGATTTGGACGGCAAATGTCGGAATTCTGGTGTGAATAACGGAAAACACGGCAGGTTTCTTTTGTCTTTTTTGGCAAAACCATTTTTAAAATGCAAAGCAACTTAAAAGCACTGCTCGACGAATGTATCGGAAAATACAACCAACCCAGCTTCATCGAAAGCGATCCCATTTGCATACCCCACCGTTTCACCAAAAAACAAGATATAGAAATCACGGCATTTTGGACGGCCACATTCGCCTGGGGGCAGCGAAAGACCATCATCAATAAAGCCGACGAATTATTTGAGTTGATGGATCATGCCCCATTTGATTTCATTAAAAACCACGAAGAAAAAGACCGGAAGCGGTTTCTTGAATTCAAACACCGAACTTTCCAGCCGACCGACACGCTTTATTTTTTAGCATTTTTGCAGTGGTTTTACCAAAACCATACATCGTTGGAGGAAGCATTTTTATTGAACTTAAAAAAAGAAGATGCCCATGTCGGCAATGCATTGATTGGGTTTCAAAACTTGTTTTTTTCACTGCCAGATGCGCCCAAGCGAACACGGAAACACGTCGCTTCGCCTACTACCAAATCCACATGCAAACGCCTCAACATGTTCTTACGTTGGATGGTCAGAAATGATGGGAAAGGTGTGGACTTTGGCATTTGGAAAAAGATAAAAACCTCGCAACTGCTCATCCCGTTGGACGTACATGTTGATCGGATCGCTCGTAAATTTGGGCTGTTGCAGCGCAAACAAACTGACTGGTTGGCTGTTTTGGAATTAACAGAAAAATTGAAAAAATTTGACTCGGACGATCCTGCAAAATATGATTTTGCCTTGTTCGGGTTGGGGGTTTTGGAAAAGTAGCGCGGATTTCCAAATCCGTAAACCGAATAAATATTACGGACTCGGAAGTCCGTTCTACCAATGCACGAAATAGAACCATATCACCGTTGGCAGGACAATTACAACTCCACAGAGGATCAGCTTTCTCCATTTTTTGGCAGAACCTACGATGAGTTTTATTATTCTCAGAAGATTTACAACTACTTCATCCACCCGCAATGGGACAATTTTGGTTCAGCGACCCTTTACATGAAAATCCTTTACACCGATTATGAAAATGGCTATGCTGTTTTTGAAATGCTCGGCGAATGGAATGACTGCCTGCACAACGACGTGATGTTTTTAAAACGGGACGTGGTGGACGAGATCATGCAGCATGGTATTAACAAGTTCGTCCTCCTCGCCGAGAATGTCCTCAACTTCCACGCCTCCGATGACTGCTATTATGAAGAATGGTACGAAGATGTGAACGACGGTGCAGGATGGGTCTGCTTATTGAATTTATTGCCACACGTGGAGGAAGAAATGAAAGACGCCCACCTCGATCATTTTATCCATTTTGGAGGTCCTCTCAGTAATATCAATTGGCGAGGGATGTCGCCAAATAATTTTCTCAAAGCTGTTGAAGGACTGATGGCAATGCAGCGGCGGCTGGCATAGTACTTTGTCAACATTAAATGTCCTAACTTTATACCCCAACCTCATTAATTTCACCAAAAAAAAATAGAAACCACTAAAACTCAGAGACATGTTAAGTTCACTAAAAAAATTATTGTTCGGTGCAAAAGCCGTTACCAAATCAGCGGCTGACAAGGCCGTGCAAGCAGGGAAAGGAGCTGGGAAAGATTTGTCCGATGCTGCTGGAGACCTGTTTGATGATACAAAAAATACCGTCTCAGAAATTGGTAGCGACCTGTTGGATAAAGCTACCGACCTGAGCGATAAAGCCATCGATAAAAGCCAAGAATTCGCTCATAAAGCTGAAGACATGGCCGAAGCCGCTGGAGACAAAGCAATAGATTTTGGGAACAATATTATGGAAAAGGCCGGCGACCTATCCAAAAAGGTGATTGAAAAAGGAAACGAATTTGTCAACCCAACAGATGATGTGCCAGAAGCAGTGAAAGATCAGGTTGAAGAATCAGAAAATGACCTTATGGCCAGCCTTTTCGATAATGAGGAATTTCCTGACGAGGAAACCGAAAGCCCCCTTGACCAAGCTGTAGACATAGCTGAGGAGACTGGCAAAAAAGTAGCGGATAAGAGTAGCGACCTCGCCAATAAAGCTGGTGATCTTACGGAAAATATCGGAGGCAAAGTAATCGAGACAGGAAGCAACCTTGTAAAAAAAGCTGGCAACATAGCTGAAGATGTTGGCAAACAGGTGCTGGACACTGGCAGCGATCTCGGCAACAAAGCTGCTGGGGTGGCTGAAAATATTGGAAGCAAAGTAATTGAAACCAGCAGCGAGACCCTTGATAAATTTGGCGAATCAGCTGAACAAATTGGCAAGACCATCATAGATAAAGGCGGCGATGCTTTGGATATGGCAAAAGACCTCGCTGGCGACCTCGGTTCTAAAATCACTGGTTCTGCCGAAGAGCTTTTCAGCAAAGCACAGGAAGAAGCTGCCAAATCGGAAAAATCTGCCGACAGTTTAATCGACTCTGCCAAGGACATGGCTCAAAAACTCGAAGACAAGATCACAGGCAACAACACCCCATTTTCCGACAAACCAATGGACGTTGGCGATAGTGAACTTGGCAAGCACGATAGCTTCTGGGACAAAGCCTCCAAATATGCCGAAGGCGATTACCACATGGAAGGCGAAAAACCTAAAGAAGGAGAAATGACCATCGGAGAAAATCCTGATTATACTGCTCCAGAAAAAGGAAAAATAAAAGGATTCGACGATCTTGACGGAGATGGTGATGAGCTGATCGACGATGCAATTATTGATGAATGAATGAAAGCCAATGAACAACGAGTAACGAATAATGAGTAATTGTTCATTATTCATTATTCATCGGCTGAGTCCCTTCCATACATTTCAAACAGGCGATTCGACACTTCAGTCGTAAAAATTTTACCGTTCCCCCTAATCGCTGCACCTTGCGGGCAAATTCAACTTTATTCAGAATGAAAAAACCCGCCTTCCTTTTTATTGCCGTTTTTATCTCCTCTTTCCTTTGGTCACAAACAACTGTCAAAGGCATCGTTACCAGCCAAAATGGCGATCCGGTAATCGGTGCAAATGTCTTTTTGAAAGACACTTACGATGGCACTTCTACGGAGGTAGATGGCCGTTTTGAATTTACGACCACGGAAACGGGCGAGGCCATTTTGGCTATCACCTATATCGGTTTCAAAGATTTTGAGCAAACCATTCATCTCAGTGCCAACAAGGTGGAAGTCAACCCACAGATTGAAGAAATCCCCAACGAACTCAATATGGTGGTCATTTCTGCTGGGGCTTTTGAAGCGAGCGATGAGAAAAAAGCCGTCATGCTCAGTTCGCTCGACATCGTGACCACCGCAGGTGCCACTGCCGACATCGCCGGAGCACTGAATACCTTGCCGGGTACACAGACGGTCGGCGAAGAAGGGCAGCTATTTGTGAGAGGTGGGGCGGCCTATGAAACCCGAACCTTTATTGACGGATTGTTTGTCCAAAACCCATACAGCAGCAGGGTGCCGGACATTCCGGCAAGAGGACGGTTTTCGCCTTTTTTGTTCAAAGGGACGATGTTCAGCACGGGCGGTTACTCGGCAGAATATGGGCAGGCACTTTCCTCTGCGCTCATCCTCAACACCAATGACCTGGCGCCAGCAACCACAACTGGGGTTTCCCTTATGACGGTTGGCCTCGGTGCATCACATACCCACCTTTGGAACAAATCATCGCTCGCCGTTTCGGGCAATTACATCAACATCGCTCCTTATAATACCATTATTCCGCAAGACCGGGAATGGGACAAACCTTATCGGGGCGTGGATGGACAAATTATTTTCAGGCAAGAAGTATCGGAAACGGGCATTTTTAAATTGAACATCAATGGCAGCCACGGCTCGTTAGGCTTACAAACGCCAGGTTTTGAAGATGTCACACAGACGAACCCTTTATCATTGGACAATAACAATTTTTACCTCAATTCTTCTTTCAAAGAAATCTTAGACGATCATTGGACTTTGTGGACAGGTATTTCTTATAGCGATGACCAAGAGAACATCAACGAACTGTTTTCGGTAAATACCAACGAGCGGTCGGCACAGGCAAAAGTCACGCTGACCAATAATGTGAGCCAGTATTTTAAAATAAAATTTGGAGGGGAATACCTGCGGAATAATTTTGACGAAAAATTTATTTCCTCCACTGGAGAGGAATTTACCACGGAACTAACCGACGACTATGGGGCAGGTTTTGTGGAAGCCGATATTTATTTGAGCAAAGATTTTGTTGCCCGTATCGGTACACGGGCGGAATTTTCGGATATGCTGGAAAAATGGAACATGGCTCCACGGATTTCATTGGCATATAAAACAGGGGAGAAAGGGCAGTTTTCGCTCGCTTACGGTCAGTTTTTCCAAACGCCCGAACACGAACTACTCCGCTTCGGCACTGGCCTTGATTATGAAAAGGCAGACCACTATCTACTCAATTATCAGGTGATGGGGGAAAAGCGAACTTTCCGCATTGAGGGGTATTTTAAAAAATACAACAACTTGGTAAAACAATACGATGAGATGGAAGGGATATTCACCAATAATGGGGGCGACGGTCATGCCCGCGGGGTGGATATATTTTACCGGGACAAAGGCGGTACGCTGAAAAAAGCGGACTTCTGGATTTCTTATTCCTTCCTCGATACAGAGCGGGATTGGCGGGATTACCCGCAGGCAGCAACGCCCACTTTTGCATCCAAGCACAATGCGTCCATCGTGTACAAACAGTGGCTTCCAAAAATCACAAGTTCTATCGGCTTCACTTATTCTTATGCAAGTCCTCGGCCTTATAACGACCCCAATACTGGAGGATTTAATGACAACCGTACTCCCTCATACCACGACCTGAGTTTCAATGTCAGTCACCTTACCAATATTGGACGCCATTTCACAGTACTGTATGCGTCGATAAATAATATACCAGGTTTCGACAACACCTTCGGCTACCGATATAGCAGCACCTCAAACCCTGACGGCAGTTTTACAGGCATCCCTGTCAAGCCGGCAGCCAAAAGATTTTTCTTCATCGGTTGCTTCATTTCCATCGGGCAAAGGTTCTCGAAGGACAATGGGGTAACTAGTGATTAGTCGCCTAGTCCTCAAATATGTAGCTATTCAATAGGCAACCTATTTCTGGACTATGCTACTGACTACTGTTCACTAATCAACTAATCACTAATCAACTAATTCAAAAATGAAAAAAACCATCATCTTCCTCCTTTCTTTTGCAATCTGTTCAACAACGTTTGCACAAAATGACAAATACACAGCTGCTATGGAAAAGGCTGTTGCACAAACGGACACGGCACGCAACCTTGAGGGCTTTAAAGCAGCAGGCAATATGTTTGAGCGCATCGCCAATGCGGAACAAGAGCAGTGGCTACCCTTTTATTACCATGCCTTTTGCCAAGTGCGACAGGCCATAATCGTGATGAACGATGGTGACGGAAAAGCGACTGTTCCCTATCTTGATAAGGCTCAGGAATCGATCGATATAGCCCAAAAACTATCGCCTAACAATTCCGAAATAGTCACCATGCAAGGATATATCTATCAAGGCAGGATATGGGAAAACCCAATGACAAAAGGCGCAAAATACGGCCCTAAATCAGGCGGTGTCCTCGACAAAGCAATCGAATTGAATCCTGAAAACCCGCGTGCATATTATGTAAAAGGGCAAGGCATTTTTTATACCCCCGCTTTTTTTGGTGGCGGTGCAGACAATGCAAGACCACTTTTGGAGAAAGCTAAAGAATTGTACGACAAAGAGGAAAGAGAAAACGCTTTGTCTCCAGCATGGGGAAGCTATTACAATAACTACCTGTTGGAAGAGGCGAATAAGTAAAATATTAAATGCCGGCGTACCACAATCCCAAAAAAGTGTTAGCTACTTCCAATTTAGGCACGCTGATTATCAAGAGGTTGTGAATACAGCGTTGTCAATTTTTAAAAAGTTGACAACGCTAGCTCCCCGATTTTCAATAAGCATCGAGTTTCAATACCTGATTTGCATTATTTATCATTTTACATTTTTTCGGAAATCAGCAAGGTCAACAAATCCGCTATCAGACGTAACTGTAGCAATGAAAAATACCATCAGAATATTTCTTGGCTTCGGCATTGTGATGACAATCCTGTTTTTACCGTGGAACAGCGGTCTGGACCCCATCGTGTTGTTAAAAATAGCATTTTTTAATGGCCTCATTGGCGTGGTGCTTTGGTATGGGAATGGGCATATTGGAAATTGGATTTCAAAAAATCATTCATGGCTCGACAATCCGGTACGAACATTCATCATTGCCCTTGTCGCCACTTTGACTTATACGTTGTCGGCTGCTCAGATATTTTGGGCGGTGCTTCATTGGGCACTCTCAGGAGCACCATTTTTAAGGACATTAGGCCATCTTGATTATTCATTTTTATTGACGGTCACCATTGTTACGCTCATCATCGGATTGTTTATGTACGGGCTACAGTTTTTTAAATTATGGAAACAGACCTTCCTCGAAACAGAGAAACTAAAACGGGCACATGTTGAGGCGCAGTACGAGGCATTAAAAAACCAAGTCAACCCTCATTTTTTATTCAACAGTTTTAATGTCCTCTCTACTTTGGTTTACAAGGATCCTGATTTGGCAGCAAAATTCATCAAGCAATTGTCGATAACCTATCGTTATGTTTTGGACACGCGGGAGCAGGAAATTATTCCCCTCAAAGAAGAATTGAAAGCACTCGAAGCCTACGCCTTTTTAATGAAAATCCGTTTTGGTGAAAACCTGGACGTCCACTTAAAGGTATCTGATTCCAACGGGGAAATGATCGTGCCGCTTACCCTGCAAATACTAGTGGAAAACGCGGTAAAGCACAATGAGATTTCAAAATCCAACCCGCTGAAAGTGAAGGTGGTGAGGGAAGGGTCAGGTTACATTTCCGTCCGGAATAACCTCCAGGAAAAAGTTCAGGCACAACACAAATCAGGCATCGGACTGGAAAATATCAAGGCGAGGTATCGATTTGTTTCAAAAAAAGAAATAGAAGTGAAGAAAGAAAACGGACAGTTTGAAGTTCGGGTGCCGGTGGTGAGAGTGAACAGTGAACAGTGAACAGTGAACAGTGAACAGTGAACAGTGAACAGTGAACAGTGAACAGTGAACAATTGTAAATGATTCATCCCGCATTGTTACTTTAAATTCACCATTTTTCATTCACCATTAAATCATGACTATATTAATCATAGAAGACGAAGTTCTCGCTGCCGAAGGGCTTGCCAAGCTCATCCGTCAATACGACCCGGCGATTGAAATACTCGCCTGTGTGGACAGCGTTAGGGAAGCCGTTGAGTGGTTTCAAAACAACCCTGCTCCCGACCTCGCCTTTTTGGATATCCAGCTTGCTGATGGTTTGAGTTTTGATATTTTTGAAAAAACAAAAGTCCACTGTCCCGTGATTTTCACTACTGCTTATGATGAATATGCACTGAAAGCATTCAAAGTCCACTCTGTTGATTATTTATTGAAACCCATTGATTTAGAAGAACTTAGCACTGCTTTTAGTCAATATTTCAAAATGAAAAAGAATCCCAGCACACCGGATTTGAATCTCATTCGGCAGGCCATGCAAATGATGGCGAACAAGTATAAAAACCGTTTTATCGTTAAAGTTGGTCATCATATTTCAGCAGTGGCAACATTGGAGATTCTCTACTTTTTCACGGAACACCGAACGACTTGGTTGAGAACAAAATCACTAAAAAAACATGCCATCGACTACACCCTCGAACAACTTTCCGACCTGCTCGACCCAGCTCGGTTTTTTCGGCTGAACCGAAAATACATAGTCTCCATTGATGCCATTGAAACGGCAACGAACTACTCCAATAGCCGACTGAAAGTACAGTTGACCGATAGTCAGAAAAACGAAAAAATATTGATAAGCCGGGAAAGGGTTCGGGAATTTAAAGAGTGGTTGGACAAATGATACCCGGCAAGTTCTATAGAACAATTGCCTACCTACTCAACCCTCTTCCCTCCCAACTATCAGGATTTCGGCTTGTATGAAAAATAGCCAATACAAAAACAGTATCCTCTTGTATCTCAAAGATGATGATATACGGGAACTTCTTAACAACGGCTTTTCGGATATTGTCTTTTACCGTAGGAAAACGGGCTGGGTGTTCCCAGACAGTTTTCATAATCGCCCGCAGTTCCTGTGCAAATTCCTGCCCTAGCTGCTTGCGTTTTTCATCATAATAGTCCATGGCATCCCACAACTCCTGCTCTGCCTGTTCATGGAGTTCAAGGTTGTAGGCCATAGCGTTTGATTAAAGCGATTTCAACAACGTCCCATGAAACTGTTTTCGCAGTTCCATTTGCGATTGTTTGCGAACGTTTTTCCACTTCTGTCGTTTGTTTTTTGGTCAATTCAATGGACGTTTGACCCTGTGCAGCCTCTGTAGAAATTGTGGACAATATTTCCTGAACCAAGCGGATGCGCTCGGCGATGCTCAATTTGGTTATTGCTGTTATTAATTCTGCCATATAAAAAATATTAAGAAATGGGTTGGAAAATAAATAACCTATGCAAATTAAGGCTTGAACTTTGGAAGGAAAAAAAACGAGTTAGAATTGGTAGGTTATTTGTTTCCCGTTTCCCTACCATCAAAAATAATGAAAAATGCCGACAGGACAAAGGTAATCCCTGCGGTGTTCACCCCTCATAAATTTTCCTCACTTTATAAGGTCGTTTATTTTGCGATTCATAATAGGTCCGCATTTGAATTTCCACCACAATTCCGATGGTGACTAATTGTATGCCGGCGATGACAAGCAGGATGCCGAGCAGGAGGAGCGGTTTCCCCCAAATGTCATTGCCCATCAATTTCAATAAACCCAAATAAAGGTTGATTGCTGCACCGATCAGGAACAGGAAGACCCCCACGTTACCAAAAAGGTGCATGGGTTTCTGTAAATATTTTTTCAAAAACAACATCAGCAGCAAATCACTGACGACCTTGAAAGTGCGGCTCAATCCATATTTGGACTTGCCAAAACGGCGAGCGTGATGTTTCACATCTACCTGCGTGATCTTTGCCCCTTCCAAATGGGCGAGCACAGGAATAAAGCGGTGCAGCTCACCATATAAACCGAGGTCTTTTGCTATTTCTTTTTTGAAAACTTTCAGGGCGCAACCATAATCTTTCATCCTGACATTGGTTGTGGTGCGGATGATCCAATTGGCAATCAGGCTGGGTACTTTCCTTAAAAAAAAACCATCTTTCCTTTTTGCCCGGAGGCCCGCCACCAAGTCCCAGTCGCCCTTTTCTGCTATTTCCAACATCATCGGAATGTCAGTCGGGTCGTTTTGTAGGTCGCCGTCCATGGTGATGATGTAGTCACCCACTGCTTCGTCAATCCCTGCCATCAGAGCGAGGCTTTGACCATAATTTTTGCGAAGCTCAATGAACTTGAGGCATTTATTTTTAATGGATTTCAATTCGGCCAAAGTGCCATCCGTCGAACCATCGTCCACATAAATTATCTCATAATCATACCCTTCCAGTGCTATACTTACCTGCTCCACCAGCGGGCGGATGTTTTCCTCTTCGTTGAACACGGATATGATGATGGATAACTTCATTTCTTGACAAGTAAACCTGCCTGACGGTAGGCAGGAAGGCAAAAGTAAAAAGTAAAAAAGTAGTTGCCCAGAAGCGACGCTTTTTAGAAAAGCGTCGCTTCTTGACTACGGGTTTTCTCTCTCACTTTTTCAGTTTCCCAAAGATCAACTCCCCGCACTCCCACTTTATTTTCACATTCATTATTTTATCGAAAGGCCTGGGATCGTAAAGGGTAGGATCAATGAGGTAATAGGCAGCAGAGTCAATGCCCTCATGTTGCCTAGTCAAGATCCTCCCTGTCTCCCTGCTAAAATAATAGCCCGTCATGGGTTGGAAGCCAAGGCTGTTTTTATAAATATAAATAGGTTGTCCTGCTGCCTTTTCAACGGCTTCGAGCGTGGAGGCCCTCACATTGGTGCTGCACTCGACTGTCAAGCGACTGGGCAAAACGAACCAATTGAACCCTATCCGAGCAACGAGCAATACCAGCACAAAAACCAACATCCGGTGCTCCTTCCATTGCCAAAACAGGAGTGCCAAAACAGCCATTGCGGCGGCGATACCTATCGACTTAAGGTATAAGAACGGAACGTCCTGTACGACCTCCAAAGCCATTGGCAGCAATGCTGCAACAACTGCCATACAAGTGGCCGAAAAGAAAATCATTTCTACTGTTTTTGCCAGCGCTCCACCTTCTTTTTTGTTTTTAATATAAAAATAAAACAATCCCGAAAATACCAACGGCACGTACATGAACAAGTAGCGAGGGTACACCTCCACCGACGACCAATAAGGCAACACAGTGACGAGGAAAACCAATAAATTCCAAGTGATGAATTTGTTTTCCGTTCCCTTCAGCAGATTGCTGCCAAAACTCAATCTTCCCCTCCCTTTGGGGGGGGCAAGGGGGGGGCTAAAAAAGCAAACAACGAGCAGCGTCCACGGAAGGAAGTGCCACCACATTTCAAAAGGAAAAGTAAAGAAGTGCAGTACAGTCTCGCCAAAGCCATGTTCCACAAAAGTACGCTTGGCCGATTCATTGAAAAGGGTATTAAAAACCACCTCCAAGCCATTCTGTTTTGAGTACAAAAAATAATAACTCCCCACAATTGCCACAAATACCAACCCACCTGCCACATGCAACAATGAGAATAGTTTTTTTATCTTTTTTTGCCATATGAAATAAGTCAGCAAGGCAAGGCCCAGGAAAACCACCGCTGGCAGACCTTTCAGCATAAAACCGATGCCCGTCAGCAAATAGGCGTGGCCGAACAGGCGTCCGTATCGCTGCTTTTCTCCCTCCTGATAAATAACCATGAACAGTAAAAACATGACCCAGGAAAAACATAAATCTATCAGCCCCAGCATAGAATCCCAAAAAAGGATGCGTCCACAAGTGATGAGGGCAAGAGAGGCGAGAAGCGATAGGTAAGGAAAGCGCGAGGGGGGGAGGTTTTTTCTAAAATTAGTATACACGGAGCCTGAAAAGGCCAATAAAAAGAACACTGTAACCAGTCGGCAAATGAATTCATCACTGCGGCCAAAGATCTCAAAAACAGCGAGCAGTATCCAATTGTAAAGCGGGGGTTTGTTGTAATAAAATTCGCCAAACATAGTTGGCGTAATGTAATTACCGGAAATTTGCATTTCCATAGCGACCAGCGCACGGATGCCCTCGTCGTCGTAAAAGGCGATGAGGCCGAGGTTGGTGAGCAGCGCCGGAATCAGCAAAATGAGGGCTACTGCCAGCAGGATGCTTTGTTTTGTGGAAAAATGTTGGACTTTTACAGGCAAATTGGACGAACATTTAGAGCGGGCAAAGGTATTACTAAACGCTGGATAGCCATCACTTTTTTTATTTTCTCCTGACTATGCGTGATTTTAAGTATCTCATTCAAAAAGGATTCTGGTTGGAAAAACTCCGACCTGTTAAGGAGAAACTATGGCCTTACCTCGGACCTGTTGTCGTAAAAGCAAGGATCTACAAAGCAAAAGTAAAAGCGAAACTTTATCCATATTTAAAACCCGCACTGCTTCGCTATCGAGCATTTGAGGCTAAACATCCTGTAACGGCAAGAGTAACGTTGTTCACTGGAATTGCTGGATTCATAGGCATTTCTTTTATTTTCTTTTTAGTCAGTTTAATTTACATGGGAGCATTCGGGGCACTACCTTCCACTGAAGCCATCCGCAACATTGACCAGAATATCGCCTCCGAAATTTACGCTGCTGATGACGTTTTGTTGGGCAAATATTTCATCGAAAACCGCTTGCCTTCAGACATCGAGGACATTTCACCATATATTATAGATGGCTTGGTCGCCACCGAGGATGCCCGCTTTTTTGAGCACGGCGGAGTGGACATGAGAGCTTGGGTGCGCGTCTTGCTCGTGACGGTGCTGATGCAGGACGAATCGGGCGGCGGCGGCAGTACCCTGAGTCAGCAGCTAGCCAAAAATCTGTTTCCAAGAAAAAACCATGGCCTCCTGACCATCCCTGTGGTCAAGGTCAAAGAAATATTCATTGCCCGGCGACTTGAAAATATTTACGATAAGAACCAATTGCTGGCCCTGTACCTCAACAAGGTTCCCTTTGGCGAAAGCGTATTCGGCATCCGCATGGCCGCCAAACGTTTTTTCAATACCACCCCCAAAGACATCAAATTGGAAGAAGCCGCTGTATTGGTAGGCATGCTCAAGGCCACCTCCTATTACAACCCCAAGCGGTTTCCCGAAAGGGCAAAAAGACGGCGCAATACCGTGCTGGGGCAAATGGTAAAATACCAAAAACTGGACACTCTGGCTTTCGATTCACTTTCGCAAATGCCCATAGAACTCGAATATGAACACGAAAGCCACAACGAAGGACTGGCCACTTATTTCCGTGAGCATTTGCGGCTGGAACTAGAAAAAGAACTGGCAAACCATACCAAGCCTGATGGCAACCCTTACAATCTTTACACTGATGGATTAAAGATATACACCACGATTGACTCCAGAATGCAGCGCCATGCCGAGCAGGCCGTCAACACGCAAATGGCCTACCTCCAGGAACGGTTCCTCAAACATTTCAAAAATTACCGGAGAGCCATACCATGGGGCAGCAAGCAACTTTTGGAGCAATCCAAAAAGGCTTCCCGCAGGTATAAACAATTGAAAAAGAAGGGTTTGAATAAAACCGAAATTGATTCTATTTTTTCTGATACAGTCAAAATGAGGGTTTTTACATGGGACACAAATGGGTTCGAGAGAGACACCTTGATGACTCCGCTCGACTCTATCAAGCATTATCTTTCTTTATTGCAAACGGGCTTCCTCGCTGCCGAACCACAAACTGGGAAAGTATTTGCCTGGGTCGGTGGCATCAATTTTAAACATTTCAAATACGATCATATCCGTTCGCGCAGACAGGTCGGCTCTACTTTTAAGCCGTTCGTTTATGCCCATGCCCTGCAAAGCGGGGTCTCGCCATGTGAACGGTTCGCCAATGACTTGGTGGAATACGCTGACGGCTATGAGCCAAAAAATGCCGATGGGGAATATGGCGGCAATTACAGCATGGCAGGAGCACTCTATAATTCGGTGAACGTGATCGCTGTGCAACTGCTGCAAAGAATTGGGGTGGATGGCGTTCGGGATTTGGTCAAACAAATGGGCATCACTTCCAAAATACCAAGAGAACTAGGCATCGCGCTTGGCTCAGCCGATATTTCTTTGTTTGAAATGGTGCAGGCGTTCAGCACTTTTCCGAATCGCGGCCTGACACCAGAATTATTTTATCTGACCCGCATTGAAACTGCTGACGGGGAAGTGCTTTTTGAAAGGCCGGAAACTGACCGCAATAAATTTCCCCGCGTGCTGGAGGAAGAAAATGCCGATATCATGGCCCAAATGATGCGGGCAGTCGTGGACAGCGGCACTGCCAAACGCCTGCGTTATCTTTACAAATTCCAATATCCGGTTGCTGGCAAAACCGGCACCTCCAACAACAATACAGACGGCTGGTTCATTGGCTACACTCCCACCCTCATCACTGGGGCTTGGGTCGGTGCTGAACAGCCTGCCGTGCATTGGTACTCAACCAATCAGGGACAGGGGGCAGCTACGGCACTGCCCATTTGTGCACAGTTCCTCAACAGTGTTTACAGGGATAAATCATTTCGCAACTATCGCAAAAAAGTGTTCGCCCCGCTCGATACCGCAGCCATTGACGCCCTCCAATGTCCCGACTTCATTCATCCTGATTCGCTCCTTGCCGACTCCATCCGCATGGCCTTGATGGAACAGGAGTTCAGCCAAGACCACCTCATCCAGATCATAAAAGAAGCATTTCGGGTCGGTGAGTCCGACCGTAACCGCAAATCTTCGGACCGCAAAAAAAACGATGCTTCGGACCGCGTCAGAAAGCAAAATGAAAAACTGAAAAAGAAGCGGGAAAGACAACGGAAGATTCGGGTGTTGAAGGATAAGATTAAAGGGAAACGGAATTGATAGGCAGTGAGCAGTAAACAGTCGGCAGTTTGCAGTCTATAACCTTGATTTTAAAATCTAAATTAGGCGTGTTTTCTCATTGAAAATTTTGTCCTGTCTAACCGAGGATAATCCATGATATTGATTTTTTCGTTATTGTAAGTTTTAGTCATCCCAAATCCTCCACGTATTCCAACAATTTCACTATCCCTTCCATTGATTCGACCTTGATTTTATTTTTTTTCAAAAAAGATTCAATTTCTTTTTTATGCCCAAACTGCTGAATTATATTTTTCTTTTTTAATTTAAAAATACTCAACTCTCCATCTTCCAATATAAAATAACGATCCTTTGGAGCGAAGCGTTTGACGATGACAGTCTGGCCCGGGGTTTCCGTTTTGTGCTGCGATATGGTCACCAAAAAATCATTGAAGACCTTCCGCTTTTCGCCATCATATATCAGTTGTACAAAACGGCCATCAAATTCTGCAATGTTGGTAGCCACAAAAACATTTTTTATTATTTTCCCCTCTTTATTATCGGTTTCCACTTCTACCTTATAATAAGAACGCTCTTCCAATTCGATAAAATCATCTCCTCTTCTGAGTTCAATGTTTTGGGTATAACCGTTAAGGTTCAACAATATGTTTTTGGAAACCTTTCCGTCAGTATCATAAACATTCCCTGCCACAAAATCTTTAAAAATGAAGGGACTCCCCTTTATTTCTGAATAACGATTTTCGTCCCATTTTTGGGGATTATTGAACAGGGTGAATTTTTGAGAAAACAGGGCGAATCCCATTAAGAAGAAGCAGGTGACAAATGTGTATTTTTTCATTTTTTCGGAGAAAGATATTGAACGCCTTTCAAGGCGTCCCAAACTTGGATTTTTTCCAAATATCCATTTTTATTTCAAAAGAAAAAACCCCGGAAGAAATCTTCCGAGGCCATTGAGTTTTAGATATTTCAGTTTGTGCCGTTCAATCTATTTCATCGCCCCGCCGGGAAAATGTACATCCATTTGTGGGAACGGAATACTGACACCTTCTTTGTCAAATGCCTTTTTCACATGTTCCTGCATGTAAAACCTTGTTTGCCAGTAGTGTTCGCTATTGCAGAAAGGCCGGGTAACGAGATTTACCGAACTGTCCCCCAACTCAGCAACCACCACCTCCTGTGCAGGATCATCAAGGATATACGGGCATTCTTTTCCGATTTTCAAAATGATCTCCCTCGCTATGTCTATATCATCTCCATAACCAATGCCAAAAGTCAGCTCAATGCCGACCGCTTTTTCGCCAGTAATATTGGTGATCACATTGCTTGTTACAACTCCATTCGGCACAATGATCCGCTGATTATCCAAGGTTGCCAATACCGTATTAAAAACCTGGATTTCTTCTACTGTACCGATATTCCCACCTCCGACATCCACCAAATCTCCAACTTTATAAGGTTTAAAAGTCAAAAGCAAAACGCCACTTGCAAAATGCCCCAAACTCCCCTGCAAAGCCATGCCAACAGCAAAGGCCAAAGCACCAAAAATGGCAACGAAGGAGGTGGTCTCTATGCCAAACATCCCGGCAACTGCCAATAGCAACATCACCTTCAATCCAACACTTACCAATGATTTCAAAAAAGGAAGGACGGATTCATCCACACCTTTCTTTTTCATTGACCTATCAACTAAACCTACAATTTTAGCAATAATCCAAAATCCAATAATGAGGGTTAGAATGGCACCAATAGCTTTTGGCGCATATGCCGTGAAAAGATTCGAAAGTACTTCAATGTTGAAAAGAGATTCCATTAATTGATATGTTTTAATATTAGAATTAGAGATGAGAATAAAAATGAGACGGTATCCAATTTGAAAAGTAACTTATAAGTAGATGGGGCTTTATTAAGTAACAAAGCCTAATTATTTGGGTATTTTGAGAAGGTTGATTTAATTTTCTAAAAAAAACCTCACATCCTTCGCTGTTTCTACCGCAATTTCTTCCATTGGTACATGTCCTGCATTTTCATAAACCATCAGTTTTGAATTCGCAATCGCTTTGTCAAAATAATGAGCATCTTCCAAAGGCACCCACTGATCATGTTCTCCCCACATGATTAAAGTGGGGCAATCAATTTTTTCAAGTTTATATGTTTCGTCGGCGAATTTCATATTTGCCCGATCAATAAAAGCTTGTCGGTTGCCCGTGCGAAGCGCAAGGTTGTGATAGCGGTCAACCAATTCTGGAGTAATTTTGACATCGTCAAAATAAACCTCGTTTATGTTTTTTTCGATAAATCCTTTCGGTAGTATATTTTTTAATAAAAATGCAGTAAAAGGATTTCGGGCAAGTTTAAATACCATTGGCATTTCTCCTTTATGCGGAACACCGGCAGCATCCAATAAAATTAATTTTTTAACTTGCCCTGGATAAGCGTATGTATAATTCCAAGCGATCCTACCTCCCAACGAATTTCCGACGAGACAAAAACTGTCAATATTTAATTGCTCTATAAATCGATGCAAAAAATCAACGTAATATTCCGGAGTATAATCCCCCCTTGGATTAGGTCCAGTAAGTCCGAAAGCTGGAATATCCATCCTAATTATCTGGAAAGAATCTTTCAACAAATTTGTCCATTCATCCCAAGTATGGAGTGATGCACCAGTTCCATGCACAAGCACAATTGGTTGCCCCTCCCCCTCTATTCGATAATGCACCTCCATGCCGTCCAAATCCATAAACCTCGATTCGGCATTTGCATATTTCAGTTTTAATTCTTCTATTGGTTTATCGGCCTGATAGCCTATGGCAAAAAGGAGTATGGAGAATAAAGCAATCCCAACAGCAATCTTGATTAGTGATTTTAGCATTTAATGAAGAGTCTCATGAAAACAATCCCACAAGATAGAAATATCCCACAGTATTAGACTTGTTAAATGATATTTAATCGAAAAGCGAAAAAGACAGTAGAAAATCCGAGTTAAGTAACAAAGCCTAATTATTTATTTTCAACAAAGCACAACCCAATACAACAATTAAAAGCACCGATAATAATTGAAATGTTACCCGCCAATTTGAATCAACTTTCATATCTTCTTTATTCGTCTCCAAAGAATTGCTCCACGCAATAAACGCATCTGCCATTGGCAATTGGCCAAAAATATATTTCTTCTTCCCATTCACTGTGTATGCTGCTCCAAAAGCCTCAAGGCAATTTCTCAAACCTTCACATATTTCCCAGTTTCCGTATTCGCCCATTGTCCTTTGCCCCACTATTGAAGCGGCTCCTCCGATGCCCAAGATTACTGGGCCTGAATCAATATCCCCTTTTCCTTTTTGCCCTTTCGGATATTCCCTTATCCCAGGCAAGCCAAACCTCCAATCCAGAAATAGTTCTTTGTAAATGCCAAACTGTTTTTTTGAAAGATCTTCGTCAATATCTCTTAAAAAATGCAATATCAAACTTTGAGATGACCCTCTTGCACCCTCCATTGTTTCCCCATTAATTGAATTAACTGAATGGGGGATTAATCCTGTTTCGGGATCTAATCTATTTATTACTTTAATTAGCCATTCGTCAATCTGATATTGATATAGTGGATCAAACATCTTATCGTGGATACTCAAAGAAGCGACCCCAACAATTATATCTGCGGGCCAAGCCTGGCCAATATAAGATTCCAAATATGGGTTCGCTGAATGGCTCAAAGCAGTTGCAATACGGTCGCAATTTTTCTTGAACATTTTGACTTCGACAGAATCCCTACTATTATGCGATTGAAGCATTAATTTATTTCCCAATAAATAATTGCTCCAACCGCTATAGAATGCGCCATATTCCAATGGCAGTTTTTTATCAAAAGTCATTTTGGCACTCTGCGAATTAATTTCATTTAATGCCCAACTTATCTGGCTCTCTCCTTCTTTATATTTGGAAGAGTTTCTATCGAGATTATAAACCAAGTTACACCAACTCAACGCATACAACGCATTAATAAAAACAAATCCTTCAGGAAACATTTTTTGCATTTCAGCACCTGCCCCATTCTGAAGTTCTGCTTTTAAAAAATTGAGTTGGTTGTAAACATCTTCGTTATACTCAACGCCATTTTCCTCAATAAATTTAGGTGAATAATAAAGTGAAGCATTCAAATAGCCAATTCCGATAATTATTGCAACAAGTGCTGATTTAATAAATATTTTTATTGCTTTTTTCATCGTGCAGATAAGAACCGGTTGCAGGCAAGCGCCATCGGAAAGTTTAATTCAAATATTTCGAAAAGCCCATTTCAAAAACAAAAAACGTTTACTAAACTTAAACGTAAGCCACAGTATTTTGACAATTCTCAAAATCAAACCTCTTTTCGCAGCACCTCCAACGGCGGTTTTGTCACCACCTCTCGGCTGTTCAGCAACCCGATCAACATCGTCAATCCGGTTATGCCGAGAAAGACGTAAACGGCTGGCATCAAATTCGGCTTGTAAGGGATTTCGAGCGACCAGGTTGCCAATGCCCAACTGGCAACTATAGAAAGGCCAATGCCCGTCAATGTCGCCAATGACCCAAGGAAGAAATATTCGATGGCATTGATGCGGACAATTTGACGACGCCTGGCACCGAGGGTACGGAGCAGCACAGATTCCTGGATGCGCTGGAATTTTGTCAACACCACCGAACTGATTAGGACTACCAGCCCCGTGAGGATGCTGAACAAGGCCATAAAACGGATCACAAATGAAATCTTATTCAAGACTGATTCGACTGATTTCAATATCTGGGTAAGGTCAATGACCGAGACGTTAGGGTAATCCTTGACCAGTTGTTGCTGGTAACGGGCGGATTGCTCTTCCGATTCTACTTTTGAAACCACGACATAAATCTGTGGTGCCTGCTCCAAAACACCGACCGGAAACACCACAAAAAAGTTGGTCTGCACACGTTTGAAATCAACTTCCCGGATGCTGCCAACGACCGTTTCGATCAGCGCTCCCTGCACATTGAAAGTGATCTTGGTGCCGGCCTTAGCTTTCATGGAGCGGGCAATCCGTTCGGAAAGGGAAACATAGATAATACCGTCCTCGCCAACTGTGCCGTGCCACTCTCCTTCGATGATCTTTTCCGTTTCGATCATAGTGTCCCGATAGGTCACCCGATACTCCCGTTCATACACCCAACTGCTGCGAAAACGCCGTTCCTGGGGTTCTCCGTCCTCGCCGCGTTGTTGTGGTCGGTCTGGCTCACGGCCTTCCTCTCGGGCGCGTTTCCGCTCTTCCCGCCAAGCGATCCTTGCCGTGTCCCGATTGTGCATCTCATGGGTAATGCCATCAATGTCGTCCACTCGTATGGTGACAATGGGGACAAGTTGTTTTACAGGAAGGTGATTAGCTTTGGTCAACTCTACAACACCCTCTTTTTGAGGAGGCTGAATGTCAAAGACGATCATATTGGGCACATCGCCCGAACCCGTGTATTCCACCTGTTTCAACAAAAGGTCTTGTACCAAAAACAAAGTCGAAATAAGTGCCGAACCTAATCCAATGGTTACGACAAGAATTAGTGTTTGGTTATTGGGTCGATAAAGATTAGCAATACCCTGCCGCCAAACAAAGCTCCAGTTTCTTGGGAAAAACTTTCGCACAGCCCAGGTCAATGCTTTAGCAACGCCGGTCAACGCCAAAAAGGCGACGCCGATGCCGACAGGGAAAAACAGGGTTTCCAAACTCCGCGTTTGCAGGAGCGTAAAACCACAAACAAAAAGAAAGATCAGCAGGTAAACCATCCAACGAAGTGGATCCCTTGCACTCGTATCTTCTTCATACGATGCCCGCAATGTACGCAGTGGAGAAACCTTTCTGATGGCCAACAAGGGCAACAATGCAAATAAAACTGTGATGCCCAAACCTGTCAGAATGCCTATACCCATTGCTTTCCATGAAATTTCAGCACTGACATTTTGCACAGGTAAAAAATCACCAAGCACCGCCGGGAGGCTGATTTGCAGGAAGCTGCCCAGAGCTGCGCCCAGCAAGCCTCCGGCCAAGCCCAAAGTCACTACCTGGATAAAATAAATCTGGAACGCCTGCCACCCTTTCACCCCCAAGCATCGAAGTACAGCAATGCTCGCCATTTTGTCCCTGATATAAATATGGACGGAACTCGCCACACCGATACACCCCAGCAACAATGCGATGAACCCAACCAAGTTCAAGAAGACATTCATATTGGCAAATGCTTCACTGACATTCTCTTGCCGTTCGGCCACCGTGTCGAATTCAAATGAAGTGTTTTCGAGCGCTGGGCGCAATATCGTGACCACATCGTCTTCCACATTGGCTTCTTCAGGAAATTCAAAATGGTATTGGTACTCTACCAAGCTGCCCGGCTGAATCAGGTTGGTCTGTTGGATATATGCTTTCGGAATGTAAACCACTGGAGCTATTGCACCAGCAATGCCTGATCGCCCTGGTGCAGCGTTCAACCGTCCCTCGATCACAAACGGCACGTTGCCCACCCGCACCGTATCGCCTACTTCGAGCGAGAATTGCAGCATCAAGGTTTTCTCGACCAAAGCAATGGCCGGCGGCATTTCACCTTCTGGAAGAGAGGCCATTTTCCGAAATGTTGTTTCTGCTTCAATAGGCTCAGTAGCCAGTTTTCCAAAAAAAGGAAAAGCACCTTCTTGCGCCCTGATCTGTGAGAGTCTTGTTCCGCCGTTTTTTGGGAAATAAGCCATTGAGACAAGACTCACCGTCTCCGATTGGCGGATCGGCCCCAACAGGTCGAACACTTGTTGGATACTATCGGGAGCTGACTGATTGCCATTCACGATGAGGTCTGCACCGAGCAGGCTCTTGGCTTCGTTGCCAATGTCTCTCTGAAGGTTTTCGCTAAAAGAGTTGATCGCCACCAAAGCTGCTATGCCGATGACGATGGATGCGATGAAAAGAAGTAGGCGGCTCCGGTTGCGTCGGCTGTCCCGCCACGCCATCTTCAAGAGCCATGTAGTTGTTGGTTTGGACAAAATGGTGGATTAGTGGTTAGTGAATAGATGAATAGTGATTAGTTGGCTGGAGAAACAAATTTGTCTTTCTTATATACTTTGGGGTTTGCCATTTGATAAATAGCTGCGAAAATAATGATTTTGAACACAATGTGATTATTAAGTAGTCGAGTCTAAATACATTCCGTTTTTATCGGCTGCTTTTTCCATATAGCTGCGTTAATAAAAAGTTCACGTAGCCAGGCTATGCTCACTTTTTTTGCCTTGCTGTACGAAAAGATCAACTCGCTAAAATTCGGAAATTATTTAATCTCGACTACTTACATCGATCAACCCTAATCACTGTTCAACTAATCACTAGTCTCTACCCAACTAATCCTCTAATTTTACCACCCCTAAACAACACAAGTGTACTTTTGTATTTAACAGGCAACAACTTTTTTGACAATGAAAGCTATTTTCAAGATAAACTTATTGGTTTGGGCGGTTTTAGCCGCGTTTTCGCTCCCCGCCCAAAATGACCACAAGCACCTTCTCAAAGGTGACCAATCTTATGAAGACCAAAACTTCGAGCAGGCCGAACTCAGTTATCGCCGGGCGCTCGAACAACAAAATTCGACTAAGGGAATCTACAACCTTGGCAATACGACCTACCGTCAAGAACGCTACGATGAAGCCATCAGCCATTACGAAGCTGCCGCAGAATCGGCAAATGACAATATTTCGAAATCGAAAGCATTTCACAACCTTGGCAATGCCCATTTCCAAGCCGAACAATACAAAGAAAGTGTGGAAGCCTATAAAAATGCCCTTCGTCTAAACCCAGGCGATCTCTCCACGAAACAAAACCTTCTCCGCGCTATTCGGAACCTGCCTCCCCCACAGCAACAACAGCAGCAACCCCAAGATGGAGAAAACCAAGAAAACCAGGATCAGCAACCACAGGATCAAAATCAGCAAGAACAAGAGGAAGATCAGCAGCCACAGGAACAAGATAACGAGCAGCAACAAGACCAATCACCTAAAGGGCAAAAGGAACAAAGCAAAGACCTGAGCAAAGAAGAAGCTGAAAAATTGCTCGAAATCATGGATCAAGAGGAACAAAAAGTCCAGGAAAAATTGCGGAAAGCTGGGACGAAAGGGAAGCAGAAAAAGGATTGGTGAGGCAGTTGGCAGTTAAAAAATGAGGAAATGAGCACTTTTAAAAATATAATTGGCAGCAATCAGCAATCAGCAATCAACAATCCATTCTTTTTACTTTTTACTTTCTACTTTTTACTTTTCGCTTCCTGCACGGCCGACCCTCCGCCAACATTGAACTACAAAGACCGGGAAATGGTGGACAGCCTTTTCCGTAAGGAGGTGAGCACCATGAAACCAATATTAGACAGCCTCTGCAATATGAGGCATGATAGCGCAGTGCAGCATAAGGTGGATTCAATGATCAAAGAAAGACAATCAGAAATTGATATATATTTGGAACGGATAAAACAGGAACAGCAATAAGATGAAATGCACCTTCCCATATATGCTAATTATATTCATAACCGTTTTGGGGACTGCTTGTGAAAAACCTCCTTCCAAAACCAAGTCCGAGGTCATGCAGGAAAGGTTAGACGGCCGCCTCGACCGTTGGAGGAAAGGGGTGAAAAGGGTTTGCCTTAAAAAAGTACTGGAGGACGCAGAGGCCATAGTGGACTCTACCTTACTGGCTAATGCCCGTTTCAAAAGGGACACTTCTGACATCCCAATTGTTCCTGAGAGACCGGACAGACCTGATTTTGTGCCACCTGAAGATTCGGTGGCCGTGGAGCCGATATTTGGAAAGGAAGATACTTTGAATGGAGAATTGAAAATTGAAAATTGAAAAGTACCTGCCAGTCATTTTACCATCTCATAATACTCCTCTAACCGCTTTTGGAGTTTCACCACCATTTCATTATAAAATTCACTCTCCTCTTTTTTGTTGAAGAATTTGGCCAAGGCTCGCTTTATCGTCGATATTCCCGAAAAAAAAGGAAACGGTTCAACAAGCTCCTTTAAATTGGAATCCAGCATCACTAATCCATCAACCCCTGACTTCCTTGAAGAAATGGGGTTTCCATAATACAAAACCAAATAAGGTTTTCCGTCCAATGAGATGCCAGGATCCAACTTCATATTTTCATTAAGAAAATACCCTTCCTGCACGCCATTTTTCAGTTGGATGGCAGAAGTATCGAGCATGTAAATGGTTTCTGAAAAGGAATAATGGTCTCTCAAAGCTTGTATCAACCTTTCATTTTCCAGCCGTACTTCGCGTTGGTAATCAACTATTTTTTTTTCAAATTTTTCACGATCATATTCCGCTACATTTTGGCTGCTGACAACTTGCTGCATCGCTTTTATTTTGCTATTGCCTGTTTTGAGGCGGACGACCAGCACACCCTTTTTTAAGTCTTTGATGGCCTGTTGTGCGATGGTCTGCCGATTTAGAGTTCCGAGGATATCGTAATTAGCACCAGTATCATATCCTTGGCCAAGAAGATGAGTTGTCGAAAAACTGACCAATGAAAAAATAAAAATCAGAGCTTTCATTCCCAATAGCTTTATTTGATTTGGCGCAGGTGTCGGACGCCTTGGAGGCGTCCGACACCTAATCCGCCAATTTGTCCCGAAAAAAATCCCATACCGGATCAGGAGGAGGATCAGCAACCAACGTTTCCAATTCTTTCGAAATGGGATGCTTGAAACTCAACTTCCACGCATGCAAATGAATGGATCGATCCTTATTGCTGCGACGGAAACCATATTTTACATCACCTTTTACGGGGTTTTCGATGGCAGCCAATTGTGCCCTGATCTGGTGGTGGCGACCAGTGAGCAGTTCCATTTCCAACAGGTGGTAATTGTCGCTACTGCCCTTTAGCTGGAATTTCAACTCCGCCACTTTGCTACTAGGCAGTTCTTCTTCCAGCGCTTCCGACTTATTTGCTTTTTGGTTCTTGATCAAAAAATGACGGAGCGTAAATTCCTCTTCTGGCGGTTTGTTTTTAACGACAGCGAGATAGGTTTTGCGCACCGTCCGCTCCTTGAATTGGTCGGTCAGCGAACCAATGGCCTTTTTGTTTTTTGCAAAAACCACCACCCCGCTTGCCGGGCGGTCAATCCGATGGATGAGGTAAAGTTTTGACTTAGAGTAGATTTCAGCAAGCTGGTGCAATGATTTATCCCCAGTTTTATCTGCTTGCACAGGTATGCCGGGCGGTTTGTTGAAAGCAATGAGCTGATTGTTTTTATAAATAACCCAATCGCCGATGTTCGAGGCCGGCTGGTCTTCCCCGGATTTATTTTGCGATTCCTCGTTGTTAGTTGCTGGATTCATTTTTCTGTTTTATCTCCTCGAAATCAATGTAATCGTCCTTGTTCTCCTTTTTATGTGCCTTTTTCTCATTGTAATGATGGTGGTGGACGGTGGTCTTGTTCCCGTCATCTTTTAGTTTCACTCTTTCTTGAAACCAAGAATAGACGATGTACCCAATGATGGCCCAAAGCAATATTTTAAAAAGCATAACTTGATTTTTTGCAAAGATAAATGATTACGAGCTTGTTAAGTGCCACGTACTAATTAATTCGGTAATTTTTAAAACATCTTTTTCCGCTATTTTTTCTTAAAAAATACTTCCGTAGGACACAGCTATGCAAGTATTTTTTAAGGAAAACTATCGAAAAAATCTTGCTTAAAAATTTTACCGAATTAATCACTACGTGGCACTTAGGGATTTAAGTTTCGGTGAAAACCCCCCACTTTTTTGATAATACTTCGTTGGAAAATTGGTCGCATAGAACCACTATGCTCGCAATTTCCGCCTCGCCTCATCAAAGAATTGACAACTTTTCTCTCGAAACCTAAATCCTTAACAATCTCTAAATGGTTGGATGGCAGAATGCAGGATGGTACAGCGATTAAATCTTCAACGTAAAGACAGTTCCTTCCCCCAGTACCGACTGTACACTGATTCGCCCTTTGTGCGTGCGCATGATCTGACGGGAGAGACTAAGACCGATGCCGCTACCCTCTTCTTTTGTGGTATAAAACGGCACAAATATCTGCTCGATCATTTCCTGTTCGATGCCTTTTCCGTTGTCGGCCACTTTTATGATGGCTTTCCCCTCTTTCGTGCGCTGCGTGCTGATGGTGATGGTCGGATTTTCTACTTCCTTTGCAGCATCAACCGCATTTTTCAATAAATTGATGAGCACCTGTTCTATCAATTCCACATCTGCTTGAAAGATGACTGGGGCTTGGGAAAGCTGTGTTTTGAATTGGACATTGTTCTTTTCAAATACAGGACGGTATAGAACCTGGACGCGCTCGACAAGATCGTTGGCATCTACTATTTGAAATTTAGGAGGTGGTAGGCGGGTCAGGTTTCGGTATGTTTCTGTAAAATGCATCAAGCCTTCACTCCGCCCTCTAATAACAATAATGGCTTCTCGGATATCTTCCGATTGCTCTTTGGTGATTTCTCCAGATGAACCAGCCAACATGTTATCAATTGTAGAAGTCAAGGAGACGATCGGCGTGATAGAATTCATTATCTCGTGGCGCAGGATGCGTATCAGTTTTTGCCAGGCATCAAGTTCCTGTTCTTCCAGCTCACCCTGAATATTTTGAAATGAAACAAGTTTGAGTTTTTGGTCCCTCAACGCAAATTCAGTTGCCTGCAACGATAGTTGCATCGTCTTGTTTTCAATGACAACTTTCACCATATCCCTTTCTCCTGTTTTTATGCCCTTAACAATCGTAAGTAACTGACTATCAATCTGCCTCAATGACTCTACATGCACCAAATATGGTTTGCTCAACAGTTTTTGGAGGGCTTTGTTCATCATGAATATGCCTCCATCCTCATCAATGCAAAGCAGCCCGACACTAACTGATTCAACAATGGTTTGCAGATATTGGTGATTGGCCTCTTTTTCCGCCCGGATGTTTAAAAACTTCCGGTTTATATCGTTGAAAGCGCCATACATTTCACCAAACGACTTGCCTTTGTGGTGGCCGGAATAAGTGGCTGAAAAATCATCGTATTTTATACCCAACAAAAACGCTGTAAAGTCTCGGTTCGAGTGGTCAACATACCTCACCATATCCACCACCGTTAAAACAAGTACCACAAAAAGAATGAATATGGTAATATAAAACTCTGTTTTCGCCACGCAGTAAACCAAAGCCAGCACCAGCGCTATGAGCGTAAGAATGCGAAAAGTGACATTTACCCTAAAGGATTTGAGCATTTTGATATTGTTGATTTATTTTTTCAAATGAACCATTAATCAAAGGCCGTATTTTTCCAAACGCCGATAAAGTGCAGCTCTCGTCAGCCCCAACTCATCGGCGGCGCGAGTAATATTGCCTTGGTGGCGGGTCATGGATTTTTGGATGGCCCATTTTTCCAGATCATCAAGATTATAGGACGGCAGGGCTGTTTCCCCTTCATCCTCGATTAGGTTTTGCAACATAAAATCCCCTGGCCCCAGACAATCTCCATCACAAAGGATGACAGCCCGCTCGACGGCGTGGCGAAGTTCCCGGATATTGCCAGGCCAGTTATAAGCCTGAAGCCTCTTGAGGGTTTCAGCAGCAAATCCCAAGCTAGGTTTTTGATATTTCCGGGCATACATTTTCAGGAAATGTTCTGCTAGTAAGGGAATGTCAGTAACCCGTTCACGAAGAGGAGGAAGCTGTATTTCCACGGTGTTGATTCGATACAGCAGATCCTGCCGGAAAGCCTTTTCCCGCACCTTCTCATACAAAGGCACATTGGTCGCACAGACCAAGCGGATGTTGATTGGTGTGGGCTGCACTGCACCGACCCTTACCACTTCTCTGTTTTGTAAAACGGTGAGCAATTTTGATTGCGACTGCATAACCAGGTTACCGATTTCATCCAAAAACAAGGTGCCACCACTTGCGGCCTCAAAACGCCCGGTACGATCCTCTTTGGCATCGGTGAACGACCCTCTTTTATGGCCAAACAGTTCGCTTTCAAAGAGCGAATCAGGAATGGCCCCCAAATCCACATTTATGAAAACTTCATCCGCCCGTAGTGACTGGCGGTGAATTGCACGAGCCACCAGTTCTTTCCCCGTGCCGTTTTCACCTAGGATCAAAACATCGGCATCCGTTTTCGCAACTTTGTCGATGGTTTGGAGCACCTGCTTCATGGCTGTTGACTGGCCCACCATTTCAGCGAATTTTTGATCCATATCGGCACTGAGCAATCGCTGCCGGGACTGTAATTGCTGAACCTCCTGCTTTGATTGGCTGAGTTGTACAACAGCGTTGATGGTGGCAAGCAATTTCTCGTTGCGCCAAGGTTTTTCGATAAAATCAACCGCTCCGTTCTTCAGGCATTTTACTGCCACTTTCACATCGCCGTAAGCCGTTATCATAATGACATTGGCATTCGGATCAAGCTCCACCGCTTTTTTGAGCCACCGCATCCCTTCTGATCCACTAGTGTCCCCCTTGCGGAAATTCATGTCCAACAGGATGACGTTGGGTTCATGCTGCCGCATCATACGGGGCAATAAGTTAGGGTTACGCTCGGTGACAACTCTTTCAAAATGTTGTTTGAGAAATAGCTTAAGGGACAGGAGTATGTCTTCCTCATCATCTATTATAAGGATGGTCGCGTCTTTCTTCATAAAATTGGTGCCGTCTTTTGTTTCTAAAAGGGACACAAGTTAGGACGAAAGGTGGTCTTAGAAATGGTTTTTAGGCAAGGAATGTGAAATGATGGATAAAAGCATAAAATGTGACACCTTTCAGAAAGGTGTCACATTTGGGGACGCCAGAGCCACAGGTGATTGAATATCAACTAATTAAAATCAACACAGCCTAATACACTATGCAAATAGTTTCTTTCCATTTTAGGCTTTCTCCAAGGGGTTTCAACCCCTTGTCGTCATATAAAAACAAGGGGTTGAAACCACTTGGAGGAGAAACCAAAAACACAACTTGTTTTTTACATGATCCTTATCTTTGGCTTCAAATAATCAAAAAAAGATATATGCAACCATTCCACCTCGCATTCCCCGTCACCGTCCTGGACAAAACATTTGACTTTTACCACACCCTCCTCGGATGTCCAACTGGCCGTACTGCCGACCGCTGGATTGATTTCAATTTTTGGGGCAACCAAATCACCGCACACCTCGTGGAGGACGTTGGCGAAAAAGCCCCCTCCAATCAAGTGGATGGCAAAAATGTGCCTGTAAAACACTTTGGTGCGATACTAGAAATGACAGAATGGGAAGCACTTGCAAAGAAGTTGCAAGCATACGGCATTGAATTCGTGATCGAACCTTATGTCCGTTTTAAAGGAGAAGTTGGAGAGCAAGCGACTATGTTTTTTTTAGACCCAAGTGGGAATGCCATTGAATTTAAATCTTTTAAAAATTTTGAACAGATTTTCGCTTCTTGACAAATCGATCTTTCGTCAAAATTTACATTTCGAATTATCAGCTTGCACATTATACGATTTATAATTACTGGCCTTTTTATCCATACAGCCACATAAATCCAATAATTCTACTTTCCGGAATTCGACCGGATGACTTTCACTTTGCAAAGCAATATATCCCTCTGTAAGAGGCCGGCCATCTATTTTTATTTTTTCATCAAAATCATGAACAACCCCACCACCGATTTGTGGTTTCGTATATTCCATTACTAATTCACTTTCGACAAAATGCTGAATTAAAGAATCCCCTAAAACAATAAATTCCGTGGCAACCCACTGCTCTCCATGGTAGGTTTTAGATGTGGAATTAATACAATGATTGGTGAATAAAGTATCGCTCATATAAACATGCGTCCCTGGTGTACACAAATTAGCTGTCGGGCGATCGCCCTCCCCATTGCCTCCTAAAAACTGTGCTTCAATACTTATTGGAAAATCCTGATCTTTAGCCATGCTCGCCGCTGACTGAGAGTGCAACATCACACCGCTATTTCGCAATGCCCATCCTTCGCCACCACTCGCTTGCTCTCCCACAAAGCGGTACTCTATTTTTAATTTATAATGCGAATATTTATTTTTATGAATAATATGGCCATAGCGGTAATTAAAAGTATCGTATGCTTCGTATTTAATTTTTATTACACTATTCTCCACATAAAATGTTTCACCAAAATTATCATTTAATTCATACCCTCTTATTTTCACGTCCCAATTGTTCAGGTTTTCTCCATTAAATAATGGAAGCCATTCTTCTTTGTTTGGGTCATAATTATTGCAACTAAAAAAGAAAATAACTGAAAATAAAAAAAGAAGGAATTTCATTATGTTTGTTTTTAAATTCATAAATCATAAATTTCAACACCTCGCTATTTTTCGTTTTTTTCCGAGCCGGCCAGCATCTATTATTTTCTGGATATACGGCCCAGCAGGTGGCACTTTGCAGGCAGTGCCGCCCATTTCTACATTTACCTTTCCGATAGCTTCAGCGGTTTCGGAAGCTTTGCTTGTTAAGGCTGGCACATAAGCTCCAGCCGCTATTACAAAGCCATTCATGGTATACCTCACTCTATTCTTAGAATCGTGGATCGTATTTTTTATTCGATCCAATAAGCTACTTAAAACATTAATATCCAATTCTTCATCTTGTTTTATGGACATTAAACCAGAAAGTGTTGCCCATCCTGACGAGGCAATGTTTTCTTTATCGGACTCGATCCACTCCATCGCCATCTCAAACCCATGTTTACTTTCAGCAGCAATCGCGGCAACAGCATATTCACTGAGAAAATACCAATATGCTTTTTTTACCCAGTTGTTCAAGTCTTTTTTGGTAATTTTATTTTCATCTCCTATCAAACCCGCCAAATACATGGCATCGCTATTCCCAGTATTAAAAAGCTCCAGCGACAATTCGTGGTTCTTTTTTGTTTTTTTAATGATCTTTTTCATATCACCGACTTTCACACCCCAAAATGGTTCTTTCGCACCGTGTCTCATCAAGACTTTTTTAGTGCCGGCATTGCCATACCCTTTTAATTCGTCGAGAATTTCTTGTACTGTCATTTTTTAGAAATTAGAAATTACCTGCCTGCCGGCAAGACAGGGAAATTAGAAATTATTCAACCCAATCAATTGCCGAAGGTTTCAAAATTTATTATTCCAATATTTATTATTTACCACCCGAACCAATCTTAACCCTATTACTACAACCAACAATACTACCAGTGGTATATATTCAGATTCCGTGGTCGCCCTTTTCACATAACTCCGTATAAATATATACCATATCCAATATCCTCCTACCGTGTGCAAAATAGTCCATTGTTTTTTTGACAAGTATTTTGAAAAAGCAGAAAAAGAAGTCAGCAGCATCAATACCAAAAATATATAAGCCATGCCTCCACCGATCAGGGAAATAGTTTTAGCTTTATTAAATACTGGGTGGAAATTGGTTTGTAAAATCAACAAAAAACATAAATGGATAAGGTGTATTATGGCAAATGAAATACCGATATATTTCCGGTTCATCCGTAGCCACCAAGTAAATACATTTTTAAAAAAATATTGGAGGGAGGAAGCCATAAAAGCAAAACTGAACAAAACAACAGCGATCCTTGCCGACATCCGGATGGCCTGCCGGGTGGTCGTTTCATCAAACCCACCGAAATAATATAATTGGGCAAAATACAAAAGGGACAGGCCAACAACGACCTGGACAAACCTCCATCCCCAAAGCCCTTTGTTTTGTTGGTTAACAGCTTCCATGTCAGTGATTAATTTGATGGAAGTGCAAGATAGAAAAGAATTTGGTTTTGTAGCTTGAGAGCAGCAGAATTCAAAACATTGCCCTGGTGTCCGACGCCTCGCAGGGCGTCCGACACCTGCACCAGCATTTGGTCAAAAGTGTCGGACGCCTGCGAGGCGTCGGACACTGGACCTTAATAAATAACATGAGTCATCCCATAAGTAGGGTACTCCCGTAATATTTGAAAAAAAAGAACCTCCTGTGTAAATTTGAGTATTACCAACACACTCAAAACACAGGAGGCCTTATGTATAAAAACATATTGCAAAATAGGAAGAACCAACCGATTAGGCAAAAATCAGGAGAATTTCTATTGGTCCAATCCAATGTCTACCTATCGAAGCTGCAAAAGCAGCTTTCAAAAAAAATAGATGCCCGTCTAGGGCGCACTTTTTTCGATTTGTTTATAGCGATGTTGACCTTTCGCAACCGGCCTATGGGACTGTTGCTGACGGAGTTAGGGGGGTTTGTCACAGGTTTTTGTTCTGCCCCTGCGGGCACAAAAAGGATTAGCAGTTTATTGAGGTGCAAAAAATGGAGCCACAAATTAGTGGATGATTTTTTCTTTTCCCGTGGGGGACAAAGAATGGATGCATTTATTAAATCAGGAAAAAGGGCGTTGTTGCTGTGGGATGACAGCCGGATCGAAAAACCAGAGAGTTGGTTTTTACAAGGCCTTTGCAGTGTGTTCAGCAGCAAAGGACAACGGCTTACGAGAATTAAAAAAGGGTTTTATCATCCGCCCACGAGTCGAATTTGTGTCCCTGGTTACAAATGGACGGGCATTACACTGTCCGCACTGGGGGAAACCCCCTCGGTCTTTTACATGCAATGGTGGACCACCAGGGGGAAATACAAAGAATGGGGGACCAATATCATTTACCGGATGTTGAAAAAGATTGACCAACAAATAGGGGCTGTGGCGCTACATGTTTTGGATAGGGGTTACGCAAATGAAAAGATGCTAGAGTGGTTCACTAAATTCAAGCAGGACTTTGTCATCCGCTGGAAAAGCAACCATTTGTTCATCAATGAAAAAGGAGAATTAAAAAAAATCCATCTCATTGCCCGGTCTTATAAAGCAAAGCATAAGCGGACTGTTTGGGACAAAGAACGAAAAAAAGCCAAGAGTGTAACAATAGCATGGGCACCGGTAAAACATCCGCAACTGCTTGACCGTCAGCTATATTTGGTGATCATCAGGGATAAAAACAATCACAATGGCCCGATGTATTTATTGACTAGCTTACCTATCAAAGATAAAAGATCAGCTTGGGAAATGTGCTTTACCTACATTCACCGCTGGGAAATTGAACAGGCTTTCAGGTGCTGTAAATCAGAATTATCCATGGAATCCCCTAGACTTTGGTTTTTTGAAAATACCTTGAAGCTATTGGCTATGGTTAGCCTGGTTTATGACTTTTTGTTAAGAATGCTCAGCAACTGGAAAGCTTGGTCAAAACAGCTATTGGCCAACTGGTGCCATAGAACAGGAAACCGGTACCGCCTTGCGGCCATACCGGTTTACCGTTTGAGGTCGGCCATCTCCATGGCCCTGCTCGCTTTGTTTTTTGAACAACTCTTCGACCAAAGGGGGTGGTTTGATTCCGTTACGTAAACACCTTACTTATGGGATGACTCATGTTGAACTATTTCTCCCAGATGATTTCCCATTCACCATTTTCATAATCGCTCATACAATCTGGTGGTCCACAGAAACCACATAAAAAGCAAACCGTATCACAGGCTTCGTTGATGACAAACTCGGCACCATCAAAGGCCATGGAACCATTGTTTAGCCAGTAATGATATTCGCCATTGATTTCCATTTTCTGAACAGAGAGAAGGTTCGTGTCTTGCGCCGAGCCTGGCTCGTAAAGTGCTTCCACACATTGGGGAATGGTTTGAGTTTCCGTATCATCATCGCAATGACATGCAACAAAGAAAGTAAGCAAGAGAAAGCAAAAAAGGTAATTTTTCATTATATAAGAATTTTTCAAAAAAGACAGCACCAGACATGTGAAAGGTTGGGAAGGAACTGTGTAGAAATAAGTTTTACTTTTACCAAAAACGGGTAAATGAAAGAAATATTAAAACCAACGATGGTGCTGAATTGGGAAATTGCCCAGCGCAACTTACAGCGAATGTTGGACAAGGCAGCCAGGAACGACCTCCTTCTCCGGCCACATTTGAAGACAGCCCAAAGTAATGCAGTGGGAAGAAAATTCAGGGAAATGGGCGTGAAGGCGATCACTGTTTCTTCACTCAGCATGGCCGAATATTTCGCCGGCGATGGCTGGGACGACCTCACCGTAGCTTTTCCAGTGAACACTCGAGAAATAGGCACGATCCACCGATTGTCCAGAAAAATTGCCCTTAACTTATTGGTTGTCAACAAAAAAAGCATCGAGTTGCTAAATACGGTGTTCCCTGGCGAAATTGGTGTTTTCCTGAAAATTGATGTCGGCACCCATCGCACAGGCATTGATCCAACTGATGAAGCCACCATTAGTGATTGCATAGAATTATTAGGCAAAACACCGTCTTTACGGTTCAAGGGATTTCTCGGCCATGCCGGCCATAGCTATAAGTCCCGCTCGAAAAAGGAAATATTAGAAGTGCATGAATCTTCCACGGCTATTTTACGGAAGTTGAAAAACAAGTACCCTGAGAGCCTCATTTCCACTGGGGACACGCCGACTTGTTCCATCGCCAATAAATGGGAGGGGGTTGACGAAATACGCCCTGGCAATTTTATCTTTTATGACTTGATGCAGGCACAGATCGGCAGTTGCAAAATGGAAAATATAGCACTGGCACTTGCCTGCCCAATTGTTGCCAAACACGCAGATCGTCACGAAGTTATTATATATGGCGGTGGCATTCATTTGTCTAAAGACCATATTGATTGGAAAGGACAGGCCATCTTTGGCAGACCGGTTTTATTAAATGCAAACGGTTGGAAAATGCCGGAGGAGGGTTGTTTTGTAAAATCTGTCTCTCAGGAACACGGTGTGTTGAAATGCACCCCTTCCTTTTTCAATAAACTGGAGATCGGCGGGTTGGTTGGCATTCTGCCAGTTCACTCCTGTATGATGGTGGATTTGATGGACGGGTATCTTACAACAGCTGGGCAGTTTTGGGAAGTGATGGTGTAATGGTGAGCGGTGAATGGTGAATGGTGAATGGTGAGCGGTGAGCGGTGAATTTGAGGTTTTGTTGTAACGAAATTCTTTAAAACTATACAAGGCCTACTTGAAAATGCTGAAAATCGTTTTACCGTAATTGCGCACCTGGAAGAAATGTGGATGATTTTCAAAGTTGTGGTGTGGGTTATGTTCCATGACAAACCAGCCATTTTCCTGCAATAATTCTTTTTCAAAAATCAAATCCGGGATGGTATCAATAGTGGAGAGGGCATAAGGAGGGCCAGCAAATATGTAATCGTATTGCTCGGTTGCCCTGTTGATAAATTTAAATACATCTGCCCTTGTTATTTTTATAAAATCCTCAATATCAAGCGTTTTGGCTGTTTTTTCAACAAATTTCAGACACCCCCCAAATTTGTCCACATAAGTCACGTCCCGACAGCCCCTGGAAATAAATTCATAGCTGTGGTTGCCTGTGCCACCAAACAAGTCGAGCACTTTCAATTCCTCAAAATCAAGATGGTTCTGCAAAATATTGAACAAGCCTTCCTTTGCAAAGTCAGTCGTTGGCCGGGTCGGCCATTTGTCTGCCGGTGGGAAAAACTTCCTGCCTTTGAACTGTCCAGAAATGATACGCATGAGAAATTGATTGGTATAATGGTATATTGGTTTATCGGTTTACTGGTGTAAGGGTTGAATCGCAGCCTTTTGACCCTATAAACCATTTTACTTGCAAAGTAAAAGAGAATGCAGGTGAAAGAAAAAATTGGGATCTGTGGAAGCAGCATTTTTTCCAACCTGGACAAATGTAGGAACTGGCATAAAAGAGATTTCGGAAATGTAGCGGTAGAGGGTTTTATAAATTTCAGAATCTTGAACTACCTGACCTGCCATCAACAATGGTGTTACTGTTGGATCCATGTTATTCTGTTCAAAAGCCAATAGAACAAAGTAAAGTACATCGCTTGCTGCCTTACATGAAAATGTATTGTAAAAAAGCAACTCGCCCCGATCAAAAATAGCCATCTGGAAAGTCTCTTTTTCAAAACAGGCAAATGCCATTTCATTGACATCTTCCGGCAACATTTCGTGGCAACCTAAAAGAAAAGGAGTGGCCAGGTTATAAAATCTACAAGTCGGGAATTGCGTCTTCAGCAAATCCATTTCCTTATGTCCAGTATTATATACCGCCTTGATTTTCAGAGGATCAATATCATCAACCTGCAGGACAACTACGTGCTGAGGTGAAGTCAACTCATCCATATAGGTAGCCTTTGCCTGCTCATTATACAATCTTGATGGAACCAGGGAAGCACTTGGCTCGATAAAGGCGATTTTGACCCTCCGGTACAAAGGGCCAAGAAGATCCTCTTGGCCAATTATGCTTGAGAGTTTTTCAATAGGGTCGATCGATTCACTGTTCTTTTTATCGAATCCGCAAGATCGCAGCACCAACAATCGATTGGAGACAGTGTCATATATAGAATAAACCAAACTGTCCACCCCGACAAGGATGGACAGTTGGTATGCGGAAGTATTATTCCGCTGAAAGTCAGATTCTATGATGTTGTATTTTATTCCCAACTCCCTGTTAAAATCGGTTTTGACAACGAACCAAATTTGATCTTTTTCTTAGGATCATACAATCCGTCGTACTTTTTATATTTAACATCAGCAAACTCTCCCATGAATTTTTCATAGGCTATTCCCACTTCCACCACATCAACCGTGGTCATCTGGTAGGTAGCGGTATCGGATTGTATATCGAACTCCAAACCATCCACAAACGGTACTTTGGAAAGGTTGTCCACATCAAGGCCCATATTGGTGATGGAATCAATCGCTGCAGAATAAGAAGTGTCATAGGTGATGATACTTTCTGGGTCGTCAGGATCACCGGTGACCGAAACGATGGTAAATTTCCCGTATTTCAAGGTGTCTGCCAACTCTTGGAATGAACCAGCAAACTTGCCTGTGACGCCGCGATAGATTTCCTGGGCAGAGCGGACTTCGAGCAGCTTATTCACGATGGCTGTTTCCCTTTCTGTTTTTAGGGCCTGGAATTTAATTGGCTCACGAACTGTGGTGAAAAGTATGTATCCCAATACTGCGATCAGGATCATTAGTAACAAATTGAAAATTACTCGTTTCTTCATTCCTGTTTGTTTTGATGCAATTATAAAATAATTTTTGCTGCAAGCATTGTTTATTGCTGCAATTTTAATGATTCCATTGTTATCACCGAAATAAGGAGCACATTGATTTCTCAAATACCCCTATTTTTTGGCAAATACCCAGTTTTGTCTTTAGCAAAACCATAAAAACAAAGATGTAAATGAAGTCTTGTTTTGGTGTGCAACCAAGAAACGGAAAGAGCCAACTTGCCAATATTGCGTGTCTCTAACCAATGTTGCACTCACCATAATAACGAGCACCTTCTTCAACCACCATAAATTTAGCAGTAATAATACCTCTGATGAGGGATGTGCCTTTCAAGGTCAGTGTACCATTTGCTTTCAATTCGCCTTCAATGGTGCCCATAATGATAGCATCATTAGTGGTGACTATGCCTTCAACCTTGCCTTTCTCTCCCATCACCAGTCGTTTATCACATTTCACCTCTCCTTTGATGGTTCCATCTATTCGTACATTTTCAGAAGCATTGAATTTTCCATCGATGATAGTGCCTTCCGAAATCACGCAAGTTTCACCTGATTCCTTTAAGCCATTCATACCATTGAGATGGTTTTTTTCCGTGCTTGTTTTGGGCTTTGTCTTAGTACCTAACATTTGAATGAGTTTTAGCTGGGCAATTGCACTATTGTTTGATTATCCACGAGTTTCATAAACTGACAGTTCGATAACTCAACAATTGACTACCCAGGGTAATTTGAACGGTTTCCAAAATTATTGGTCTAGTCTTGGTTTGCTTCTGGTCTTGAAGATGAGTACTTGTTTTACTGAAATAGTATGTGAGTGTTCCAGTAAGTGTGTAGTAAATTTGCGGGAAATTCAATCAGCAGTGGTCAATCAAGTCGAAGACTGCTTGGAATATTTTATTTGAGCAGTTTATTCTTGCCATAAAAGTAGAGATTGTTAGTAAACATTAGATCAAATGAGCGTAATTATTTTAGGGATTGAATCTTCTTGCGACGATACGGCTGCCGCAGTGCTTAAAGACGGTGTCATATTGAGCAATTGCATCGCCAATCAAGAAGTACACAAACTATATGGAGGAGTTGTTCCAGAAGTAGCATCGAGGGCACACCAGGAAAACATCGTCCCAGTAGTAGATATGGCACTCAAAAAGGCCGCGGTAAACAAGGAAGAAATAAGCGCTGTCGCGTTTACAAATGGCCCTGGTCTTATTGGTTCCTTGATCGTTGGGACATCATTTGCAAAAGCATTTGCACTTAGTCTTGATATTCCATTGGTCGATGTACACCACATGCAAGCACATGTATTGGCGCATTTTGCAGAAGATCCGAAGCCTAATTTCCCCTTTCTTTGCTTGACTGTTTCTGGGGGGCATACCCAAATAGTTTTGGTGAAAAACCACCTGGAAATGGAAGTGATCGGACAAACGCTTGATGATGCTGCTGGAGAAGCATTTGACAAGGCGGGAAAAATGATGGGCCTTGATTACCCTGCTGGGCCACAGATTGATCGCTTGGCGAAATTGGGCATACCACGTTTTAAATTTCCTGAGCCTCAAGTCAAAAACCTGGATTTCAGTTTCAGTGGAATAAAAACCGCCATTTTGTATTTCCTACGCGACCAGGTGAAAGAAAACCCAGATTTCATTACAGAAAACCTTGCCGATATCTGCGCCTCTGTGCAGGAGCGGATCGTTACTATTTTATTGAAAAAACTAAGAATAGCTGCCCGGTTGCACAGAATTCACACAGTCGCCATTGCTGGAGGGGTCTCAGCCAATACAGGTCTCAGAAATGGACTGGAGGCAATGGGAAAAGAAGAAGGCTGGGTCACGCATGTCCCCAGATTTGAGTTCTGCACCGACAATGCAGCGATGATTGCAGTGACTGGTTACTTCAAGTTCCTAAAAGGGGAATTCGTCGGGCAAGATGTGTCTCCTGTAGCCAGGATGCGGTTTTGAATAATTGAGAATTGAAAATGGAGAATTGCCCGTTCAGTAATTCTCCATTTTCAATTCTCAATTCTCAATCACCTTTTTTTTCATGCGTTCAAATTCTTCTTCAGTGATGACCCCAGCTTCTTTTAGTTCGCCAAGTTGCTTCAGGTGCGCAATCATTCCATTGGTCGTATCATCTTCTTTCATTTCGACTGGTTCAACTGAATCAGGTTCCATTTCCTGAGCGGCTTCCTCGGCAGCATTTCGTTTGGCTTGCTGTTGCTGGCGCAATTCCTCCGCGACTTTTTTACCTTTCTCAAATTGTTCCTTGTACAGCTTTTTCAATCGATCGACATCAAAATCGAGGATGGTTCCACCTGTTTCAAAATGAACTTTGAACACATGCCCCAACGCATAGGTCGAAGCTCCTGCCATAACTGCGTTGGCGATGCCACCAACAATAGAGCCGATTACCGGGATCAATTTTGCGATGCTTCCAGCGCTGATACGTGCCAGTGTCGCAGTCGTCAGGGAACTCACGATAGCTTTGCCCTGTGTTTCTGAAAAATCCACATCGTAAACTTTGCAAAGCTGGCGGATCATGTCTAACTGCGCCGCACTAACAGCAAAAATATCAACGATGGGTACAGGGATGACGCCAGCCCCCATGCTGAACAATATATGGTTGCGGATAATGGATTCAGCATGCTTGTTTCGTTCGTGCTTGATGTTATTGAAATCACTCATGACTTTGTTTTTAAGGCCTTCAGCGGCGGTTTTAAAAAGATCGTTCATGTCTTGGTATTTAATGATTGGCAGAACCAGCCTTCTTTGCTGACATTTTGCGAGTACAATTATAAACAAGTCGAGGGGAGGAAAAAAGTTTTCTTCGACGGGCAGGAAAGATCGGGCGACAGAATTATTGAACGCAGGGGTGCGGAGACGCTGAGTTTGATTTATTCTCAGCGTCTCTGCACCTCTGCGTTCAATATCTTAATTTCCCTTATTCAAAAGGATTCTGAAAATCTGGATTGCTAAAATAAGTGGTGTCGGTAAAGGTATGAAGGAAAGCAACAAGTGCTTCTTTTTCGTATTCGGTCAGTCCGAGCCCGCCTTGGCTACTGGGTATTGTCGATTCCGCTTTGAGGTTGGCAGCTGTATGCACTCCTGAATTATAATGCTCGACTACTTCCTCCAAAGTCTGGAACCGGCCATCGTGCATATAAGGAGCGGTCAAAGCAATGTTCCTTAAAGACGGTGTACGAAACCTGCCATTATCACTGAGCTTACCTGATACCTTCCCTAAGCCAAGATCAGGGAAATCATTCAAGGTGGCTACTGAATCCAATCCATTATTGAAATAATCATTTGTAGTGAGCATGGCCTGGCCATCGTGGCAATGCGCACAATGGGCATCGGTCGATCCAGGTTCATCGTAATAAATATTACGGCCATCTACTTCTTTGTCCGTCAATAAAAAAGGGTCAGTATCAAATTGGTGGAATTTTTTGTCATAACGTGAATTGGCACTGATTAGCGTCCGTTCAAACTGGGCAATCGCTTTGGTGATGTGGTCGCGCGTTATTTCATCAGAATTTTCTACACCAAAAGCCTTCCTGAACTCAAAAGGATACACAGCGTGCGAACGGATTTTTTCTTCAACATGGCTCCAGGTTTCCAGCATTTCAATTGGATTTTCAACAGGCCCTAATGCCTGATCTTCCAAATGAGCAGCCCGTCCATCCCAGAAAAGGCCCTTTTCTGCATAACCGATATTCATGATCGGCATGGAACTACGGTCGCCCATTAGGCCATTTACGCCAGTGCTTACTGCCGAACCATCTGCAAAAATCTTCGCAGGGTCATGGCAACTTGCACAGGAAATGGTACTGTCCAACGATAAGATCGGATCAAAAAACAACATTCTTCCTAAGTCAATCCCTTCTTCTGTTAAAAGGTTATCGTCAGGAATAGTCATATTAGGAAAGCCTTCTGGATTTATAATACTATGTGAAGTAGGGTCATATGGAGTCCCCGTCAGGTCAATGCCATTGGGGGGAGTGGGGCCTGCATCGTCGTCCTTACATGCAATGAAGGATAATGCGGCAACTAGGGCAACAAATATTATCTTTTTCATATTTTGGGTAGTGCAATATCAAAGAATGAGGAAATGTTAGATGTTAGATGGTTTTGAAAGAATTGATCATCAATGATTTACGAATTTATTTTTACCTCAAATCATCTAAATCTAATTTCTAACTGTCTAAAGTCTAAAGTCTAAATTGAGTTATTCAACCGACATGGCATTACCCAGGTTGTCAACGATACTATTTGCTACATCCAAATTGTCAGGGTCATGTGTAATCCGGTTTTCACTGATGGATATGTCTAAATATTCGTTACCATTTTGGTAAAGGTTTAATACATCGGTAACGACATTCAAATCAAAGGTCTGACCAGGTTCAAGAACGAACTGTTTAGGAATTGTTATCGTGCGGAAAACAGCATTAGATCCCAGATGATGTGTGATTGAAGCATCTTGCCCAACGCCTATACCATCGCCATCCGTATCGTAGCTGCCTCCAACTTTCAAAAAGATAAAGCTGTCCCAGCCTGACCACCATTCACCGTCATTTTTTCGTAACGGATGGTTGGCGCCAAATTGGTTGAACGAGCTATTGTTGAGATCAGTTGGTACGCCAACACTTATTTTCAAACCTTTATAATTCCCTGAGGGGACATTATTATTAGTAATGGATATAGGTTTTTGGGCATCTTCCAAAGTTGTATTTTGTCCAAAATCAATAAAGTCAATATCCACCAATTCCGCTTCGAGGCCTCCCGCCTCTTCCAGCAAGACTACATCAGAAATAAAAAAATTGAAAGTATTGAAAGCGACTTCCCTGCCATCGGGGTATTTATACTGAAAATCCAAATTATTAGTAACAAGTGGCTCGCCTGAATAGAGTGCCGTAAAGTTCAGATTGATGGTCGAAGTATCGCCAAGCACCTGCTCATCATCGCACGATGAAAACGCCATGCCGACTAGCAAAAGGAAAAACAGATTTTTCATAACTATATTTATTTGAATCAATGCGGAAGGTGTATTTTGAAAAATAAACTGTACGTTTCAATAACTAACTTACTAATGAATTTACGAATGCAAAGTTCAGATTATTCCAGTTTAATTTCTGTAACATGGAACACATTACTGAGGTTATTTTTGATCTTTTCCTCCATTGTGGGGAAGTTATCAATCTCGAAATCCACGCCATTGAACCAATCCAAGTAATCCACCTTCAAGGTCAATTTGATGTTGAACCCTTTTTCGACTACAAAAGGTGCTTCGAGAGGGAGGGAAATTTGCACGGGATCGAAGAATCGGAACTCAAGTGAATCTGTAGTAGAAACCGTATCTCTCCTGAGAATCAACAGGTTAGGGATATAACCTAATCCTTCTTCATAAATCAAGGAATCTGAACTTGTATCGAGGGGATGTCCATTGGAAATGACAGAGGTTAGTTCATTTTGCAGCAAAAATTCATCCAATCCAAAAGTAAACTTGATTTCCGTGACAACCCCTTCGGTCAAAACCGTCCCGATTTTCCTGGCCTGGAAAATGTCCCGGTCCAATTTTGCAAAATTATCCTCCACCGTTATTGAAGTCCCGTTTGAAAATTCGAGACTCAATGAATCAGTCACCCCAACCTCTTCACCATTTTCTTTCACCAATTTTAGATCGGAAATAAAATACCTTGCCCGGTCCACCACAAATGAGTCAAGGGCATTGACTTCTGAAGGGTACAGCACACCATATTGAAACGAGACCGTATCCTCTGGCAGGCGAATCAAGTGCTGCATGCTCAAGGATAGGCTTGGAAAAACGCAGCAATCACCACATGGATCGTCGGCAGTCACATCATAATTGACCGCATCGGTATTGAGGCAGCCTTCTTTGGGTTCGTAACAGCCAAATAGAAAGTAAAAAACTAAGGTGGAAAGATAAAGTGGTAGTTTGCTCATTTTCATTCCTTCATCGCTCTTGATTACGACCTCATTTTCATGCGTTTCACCAACCACGACTGGAGAATCGGGCGGAAACCCGCATTGATGTCTGCCTCCACAAAGTCAACTTTGTATTGCAGGCATTTGAATTTCAGTTCTTCTTTGAAACGGGCCACCTGCTCCACATACCGCTCTTTTACCTGATTAGGCTGAAGGCGTAATTGTTCGCCCGATTCCATATCTATGAAAAGGTAAGGCCTGTTTTCATATTCAAAATCCAGCTCCAACGATTTATCGACGGTGTGGAAAAGGATCACTTCGTGCTTGTTGTGCTTGAGGTGCTGCAAGGCGGAGAACAATGCTTCCGTATTTTCATTCGACTCAAACATATCACTGAATATAGCAATCATCGAACGGCGGTGAACGCTATCGGCAATCAGGTGCAGCGACTCTGCTGCCGAAGTGGTTTTATTATGTTCAGGATTGTCGATCAGTTGTTGCAAATAAGTGAGAAGCAACCTGTAATGCGAGGTGCTCGACTTGCAGCGGGTGTGCTCAACCAACTCATTATCAAAAATAGTCAGCCCAAAAGCATCCCTTTGTTTTTTCAACAAATTCATCAGCGAGGCAGCGGCCAAAGCAGAAAACCGCAGCTTGTTTGTGTAATTTTTACTGCTCTTCGATACTTCGGGGAAATACATGGAAGAAGAAGCATCCACAACGATCTGACAGCGGAGGTTGGTCTCCTCCTCAAACCGTTTCACAAACATCTTATTGGTCCGGGCAAACACTTTCCAATCAATATCCTTTGTGCCTTCCCCTTGATTGTACAGGCGGTGCTCCGCAAATTCAACTGAAAAACCATGAAATGGGCTTTTGTGTAGGCCGATGATAAAACCTTCCACCACTTGTTTGGCCAACAGTTCGAGGTTGCCTATGTTCCTTACATCAAAATTATCGAGTAAAACCATTTTGGAGATTTTAGTTTTTGGTTCAGGGTTACCTGCATTCGACCAAGAAGCGACGCTTTTTAAAAAAGCGTCGCTTCTAAGCCGCAATTGGTTATCTGCAAATTGCTCATTGATTTAGGAAAACGGTTGGGGAGGTAAAGTGTTGCGGCATTTGCTTTTCATTTCAGGGCCGCCAGACCTTTCCAGACATTCTCGTCCCATTTTCAATTTCAATTTGGTTATTATTGAAGATTTGAAAATTGGCAGATGAGGGAATGAGGGAAAAATTGAGGACGTTTTGACTAAATTTATATAACCCATGCAACCATTTTAGCCTTTATAGTGTGCCATTTTTTTTCAATTTATGGTCTGATTTCCAATACTATTTTGATATTTTTAATTACTTTATCTTGTAAGGGTTTAGGTAAATCTCCAGTTTTTTTTTCAAACCTCTTATTGTCTATTGCCCTGATTTGATCTATCATTATCGAACTCTCCTTTTCCATCCCCCCCTCTCCCATTTTCAAATCTACTCTTAGAATGCTCACTCCTTTTTTTATGTTTGTAGTTATCGGACAAATTATGGTCGAAGGATGGACTTTGTTGAGCAGGTCGCTCTGAATTATCACGACTGGCCTTGTTTTTCCTGTTTCTGTGCCAAATCTGGGGTTTAGGTCGGCTAACCAAATTTCGAATTGTTTATATTTCATCTTCTAATCTTTCAAATTCATGAAGAACATTTAATGAATCTTCACTTATCAGCTTGGACTCTTTAGCCAATTGTTCTTCAATTAACCGCCTCTTTTGATATTGATTATAAAATTCAATGGCTTCATTGATATACTTATTTCTACTTGTGTTGATATGTTCAAGCAAGGATTCCGTTTCAAGCAGTATTTGGTCTTGCAATTTTAACGATATACTTTTCATGACAATATTTTCCAACAAAAGTATATCAATTTTTAATACCAAACAAGTATATCATTTCGTGTCCATTATCGTAGCACACAACCAATAAACAATGTAAATCAATAGCTGGAGTACCAATTTCAAATTTCCTGATTTCAAAACAGATCAACCCGCCATCCAAAATTTAAAAGCTGCACCAGCCACCAGTAGCACCCATCCAAAATAGAAGATCACCTTTCCATAAAACCTGGTGTCCATTTCAAAAGAAAAAAATTTAACACCCTGGTTGTCAATGGTTTTATCTTGCCAATAATACCATCCCATACCTACCCCAGCGACCAGAAACAATGGATTTGTCAGGACACCAAAAATTAGGATACAGGTTAAATAGAAAAGCAGTAGCGCGAGGCTGGCTTTTTTGCCTTTGTGCAATTCCTCATTTATTTTTTTGTTGAAATCTTCGATGTGCTGTTTTGGGATAGGGATGCCCCGGTTGTTCAATATCCGGCGAGCCACGGTCACATCTTCGACCGTCCATTCATTCGGATGCCTCACCACAGCAATCAATTCTTTATCGTCCATTTGTTGCAGGTGGTGATCCTCGACATAAGCGGGGTCATTCAATACCTCTTGCCTTAATATTTCATTGACTTTTTTGAAATCTCCTGAGCGGATTTTGATCAGGGCTGGAGGAACAAGGCCGTGTCCAACAATGGCAGCATCTAAAAGGGTTTGGCTCTTTTCCAGCCGGTAGGGGATTCTGTTTTCAACCAATATTTGGGCAAACCCCTCTGCGTGCCCCATGCTGTGGAAATCCCGGTAGAATTCGTAACTACCTGACAGTTCCTTGATATGTTGATCGTCGAGTAGATCCATACAGAACGGCGGACGGCGGACGAATTACGGCGGACGGAATCGTCCGCCGTAATTCGTAAATTATCCTAATTCGCAAATACCATCCGTTTAGTATCCATTATTGTACCATCCACCACGAGGCTGTAGCTATAAACTCCAACATGGTTGTAGCCATGTCTGTACAGGATTTCATTATTGCCTTCTTTTAATTCGGTTTTTATTCGTTCTATTTCCTTTCCATCCATATCAGCGATCAAAATGTAGGCTTCCTTGTAAGGCTGCTTTTCATAAACATTAAAGGCTATGAAGGTTGCTTCATCAAATGGGTTCGGACGGTTCTGGAACAACTCTACAAATTTTTCAGGTTCAGGTTCTTTTCTTTCGTCCGTGGCATTTACCTCCGATGGTTTATCCTCTCTTGAAAACAGACTCTCGATTCCATTATCATCAACCGAGGCGACGCTCACATGTACAAAAGGCGTGATCGCCCATGGGAAAGACAAGTTCGTTTCATTGACGGTAAAGATGGTATCAAAATCATTACTAGCCGCACGGACAAAGACCCGGTATTCTCCATAGTTATTTGGATCATCAATAGTTACCGTTACATTATTGTCCCAATAAGTGACTTCAAAATCAGGAGTCGCAGGCCCGCTGGCTGCCATTCCAGCTGCCACGCCATTCATCACCGCATTCCTCGACAAATAGTTGAAATCCACAAAAAAGCTGTCGATGACGTTGTCGCCATTTGTATCGACGCCCAAAATATCATTGGTCGTATGCTGCCGGTCATGATAATTTGGATCGCTCGCATTTGCATTGCCATGCTCGTTGGCGGAAGTAAACCGGATGGCTGCAAATCCTTGTTGGCGGAATGGGATATGGTCGCCCCCCCTACCCGACCGGTCCTCGCCTGACATAATGGTGACCATCATCGGCACTGCGACTATGTTTTCGAGTTCTTCCTGATATTCCAATTTTATGAAACGAGCCAATTGTTTGTTTTTTGAATTGTTGAACCCACTGGAAAAGAGCCTCACCTGTGTGCTGTCAATATCGTTCAACCCAGGACATCCTGGCGCTGATGCAGTTTCTCCGCAAATGATCCCGCCCACAATATCGTTATTGTAAACAGCATTTATATTGATGTCCTTGGCCACTGCATATTTTGCAAAAGCATCGGCCCCATGCAAGCCTTGTTCCTCGCCAATCGTTGCCATAAACACGATCGTCCTGTCAAAGGCCAACTGGCTCATGACCCTTGCCAACTCTATGACCAGGGCTGTCCCACTCCCATTGTCTTCCATGCCATGCGCCTGGCAATTAATATCATTCCCATTTTCACAACGGCTGTCGATATGCGCCTCAATCAGTACCAAACCTGTATTGTCGTCGCTTGTACCGGGCAACACCGCAAAAATATTCCGATACTGCCCTGGCCCGATACCATTGATATTCTGATCAAATTGCAGATAAGAAGGGATCAGCCGACCTTCACTTTCAGTACTGATTTGCTGAAACCGATCATACACCCAGCGTCGAGCTGCCCCAATGCCAGCGGTCTGTGATATGGTGTCTGAATTGGTATTCCGCGTTTCGAAGGAACTCAATTTCAAAAGATAGGAATGCAATGAATCTGTAGAAATGCCTCCATTTATTGCCTGAATAACATCATCGGGATGATTGATTACTGTGGAAGGCATGTAATCTTGCGCATCGTAATTACCCAACATGATTTCCTCTGCGAGGTCATTGGTGGACAACATATTTGATTGTGAAAACAATAAAGTGGAAAAGGCCAACAGGCTGGAAATGAGTAATGATCTTTTCATATTAGGAGGTTTACAAAGGTGGAAGTGAAAATTCGTTGCCGACGAAGATACTGAAACTTTAGGGAAGTGGGGAAAAGAGATTGACCTTTGCTGTTCAGGCCGACAAATTCTGGGGTCAGGAGAGAGGGGTCAGGGATCAGGGGTCAGGGGTCAGTTAATAATCGTTAGCTAATAAACCATCGAATCTAAATTTCTGAATGAACTACCCTGCCACGGTGCGGTCGGGGAATCAAAGTTGGTTTATTAGTTTCTTCGGCCCAGAACTTCGGGGAATGAATCCCAACTAAGATTAAATGATTTTTGTCAGGAGTACCTCCGTTTCAATCCCTGTTTGGTGGTTATTTTTTAATTTAACGTGAGTCTCTGGATAGCAATCTTATTGTCCCGTTAGGGACGGAACATGGGTAGCCAAGCATTTGCAGGGGTTTTTCGTCGTGCCGTAGGTACGCAACATGGAAAATGTTACGTACCTACGGCACGAAAAATACCGTTGGTTTGGCATTGTTACCCATGTTCCGTCCCTAGCGGGACAATCAAAGGACAGAAACCGCCATAAGCTCTTGATTGTCAAAGATTATTATCCAAAACTCACGTTAATTTAGTGCACTGTATATTAATTGTTGGCAATAGTGATAATTGGAAGATTGTATTCCCAGTAATAATACATGATCGAACAACCCAAAAAATAGGACTATGTTTGGATTAATGCGGCCCGAGCAAAAATGTTCCACTCGCACCAATGACCATTACCGTTTCCACCGCATGCACTATTGCGGCACCTGTAAAGCCTTGGGCCATCAATATGGTCACCGGACCAGGTTATTGTTGAATTTCGATGTCGTATTCCTGGCCGAGATTCTTTCTTCGGTTTCGAATGAAGACCTTTCCCTGTGGAGCTCTGGACTGCAAGCCATCAACCGTTGTATGGATCTGCCCGAAATTCCAGGTGAATTACCTTTTTCGCTAAAATATGCGGCTGCTACCAATACCTTGTTAGGTGCCCTTAAACTGGAAGATCATTTGCAAGATGCACCCGGCGTAAAGGGGCAATTGGCTCAACGATTTTACCACAAAGCTTTTCAGGCATCTTTCAAACAATTTCGTGAATGGGGAGCCGATACCCAGGTCATCAGAAATTGGATGACAGAACAACTTCGACGCGAAAAGGAAGCACCCACAAACTTTCGTTCACTACACAAAATCCTGACTTATTATGCGGAACCATCTGCACAGCTCACTGGCTGGATATTGCGGCATAGCGCCCAGGTGATGGGGAACCCTCAATTACAGGAACCCCTGTTTGAATTGGGTTACCATTTTGGTCAGTTGATATACATCCTCGATGCTTTTGAAGATGTGGAGAAGGATTGGGCCAATAAGCAATTCAACCCGTTATTACTTTATTTTAGCGCAACAAGAACCCTCGCTGATCGGCAATTCGGTAAAGCACGTCAGGAGCTGATATCCATTCAGGATTCGGTTATTAGATCTTTGCAAAAACTTCCACTTTCGGTAACTGAAAGCGAGAAGTATGCAATGCAAATTCGCTCCAACCTGGCTTTACGAATTTACAAAGAAAGGCAGGTGCCATTAGACTTTATAGCTAGCGTTCAATCCGGCTGGCAGGAAATAATCTCTACAATACCTTCTTTGTCAACTTCTTTATATCGGTTTCATTATTACTTCACATCTCAGATTATTTGGTTGATTCCACTGGCTGCAGATTATGCGAGCCTGGGTGAAAAAGGCAAAGTTTATCAATGGCTGGGCATTTTTATCGGATTACTGGTCAGCATGGGTGTGGTGCGAATGGAAATTGCCCGACGCAAGGACCGAAAAGCAGGAAGAAGGATGCGAAAGGCACGGCGCAAATTGCGGCGCATTCAACGTTATCAGCGGGTTAAGCAGTTTTTCACAAAAAAACGGCCTTGTGACGACTGTGGTGATGATTGTTTTGAAAGCTGCTGTGAAGCCATCTTCCTCGTTCTTCTGGAAGTCCTCTGCCAATTAGCCTTTGAAGCCACCAAGAATGGCTGCCTTTATTGTGGGGAAAATATGAGAGCAGGGAAATTATGGCCCTGGTTGGTATTATCGTTAATTGTACTGGCTATTACCCTGTTAGTGGTTTTTGTTTTGATTTGATTTTTTTACGGATGCGGGGCAATCTTTTATCCAAAAATTTGCCTCCCTAATATGTCCGATTTGTTAGGAATGAGGTGAACAGAAGTTAGTGGATATAAACCCCGGTATTTCTTATCTACAATCCATATAGTCTTTAAATTGCTCCGGAAAATATTTTTTCATCAGTGCATCCCATCTCACTTTCTGCGCCCTAAGGGCGACATTGTCTTCGTCTATTCCACAGTATATACAAAACCTATATTAGTATTAGTATAAATGGTACTGAAGCCACAAGACAGATGGATGATGATGTGGGAAAATGAAGACTGATAAAAATCATCAGCCCTATTGACAAATGTCAATACCTGTTTTTCTATCTAAGCTTAAGTTCAGCTTTGGTTAAATATGTCCGACTATTTAACTGTTCTTTTTCTACATTTAGGTGATTGATCTGACTTGTTTCGATTGCTTTTTCTAAAAGAGATACAAGCCCTACAAAAATCGAAACATTGATGCCTGCTGGATAATAAACCTTTAGAAGTAAAAAGTAAGATATCCCATTAATATGATGAAATTCTCGATATCAATTTTTTCATCCTCTGTTTTCCAGCTCTTCGGAAAATGATTTAAACTCTCCTTTTTATGAATACTCAAAAATTTTACATTCAGTCACTTTTTCCCACAGAACACTTCACCCTTCCGTTGTTTCGAATGTGGTTTATCATTATACTACTCTCGGTATTCGCAACTGGAAACACGGTAAATGCACAGAACGGGCTACCCGATTTTGCTGATCCTGTAGAAGACGCCTTTGGTTTATGGCCTCCATCTTCTATTATTCCTGCTTGGATAAGATTTGTAGATATCGATCATGACGATACGCTGGAAGCATTTGCTTTTTCTTTTCCGCCACAAAGTCCTGCAAATGGTCAGAATCTTGATTATTTTGAGAATATTGGTAGTAATGAAGTACCGGTTTTTGTATTCGTAGAAACTTATCCCTTTGGCATCCCGGGTAATTCTGTGGATTTCTTTTTTAATTTCGTGGATATTGACGGGGATGGATTAGATGAGCTTTTTTTCTACAGATAGGATGCAAACACCCCGATCAAGATGCTGGAAAACACAGGGGTTACTCCGCAGGAACCAAATTTTGGTGATTCTAATTTTATCATAAACCCCTTTGGTATTACGGTGCCGCTTGGTAGTAATGGAGATTTGCCCGATGGAGTTGCTCCTGTTTTTGGCGACATCGATAATGATGGTGATTTTGATTTGTTTTATGGAGGAACATTTTCAAACGGCCTTCCAGACGAAGCAATATTCTTTTCAGAAAATATTGACACCTCTGATAACGGTACCGCTCCTCAATTTAAAGATCCTGAAAAAAATCCGTTCGGAATCTCAGTCTCACCTGATAATGTAGGTCTTATTCCAATAAACTTTGCGGATATGGACTGCGATGGCGACTTGGACCTATTCCTTTCAGGAGGAGGTTCTCGGTTTTATTATGAAAATACTGGTACTCCAATAGATGCGGATTTCAGTACTTCTCCACTACCATTGGTCGCACCTTTTAACGGTGGTGCTGCTGGAAGTTTTGTTGACATCAGTGGTGACGGAGATATCGATTATATTGATGGATACGCCAAGTTTTATGAGAACCTCTCCCCAGCTCCAGTAGCTGATTTTGACACCGTGCAGAATGGATTGGAAGTCAGTTTCATCGATCTTTCTGCAGCCCCAGCCTCAGCCTCTATTTCAAAGTGGTTATGGGACTTTGGAGATGGGACGACCAGTGAAGAACAAAATCCAGTACATACTTATACAGTGGAGGGCTCTTTTGAAGTATGCCTTACCGCTTGGTATCATTGTAGAAGTGACGAAGCCTGTATAACCGTCGGCATTGCGGTAGGAACGCGAGAATCCTATTTGGATGCTGATTTTACACTTTATCCTAATCCGGCCAATGACGAACTCATCCTTGAACTCGAATCAATAGAACCGCTCCGGAATCTGGAAGTCATCATTTTCGACGTGCTTGGAAAGCCGGTTCGAAAATGGAGCTACTCATTAATCAAGACTACCATCCAGGAGCGTTTAAATTTATCTGGTTTGGAACAAGGAATTTACATGGTGAAAGTCCGGACATCTGATAAATTTTTGGCAAAACAGTTTGTGAAAATGTAACACTTTTCAAATTAATCTTAGTTAGATATGAGAATAGAACGGACGTGAAAGGTTCTTACTGCCCATCATTTTAACAATATGATTCCGAGAAACAACCACCATGTCCAACTCATTCTTATTTTATTCACATATTATTTTTATACAACATTTGCTCCAGTTTATTGCAGTAGTCTAATAGTTGTAAAAAGGAGAATGAAACTCGACAATCGTAGGGAATGGAACTACTTTGAGACTTAGCTCTGAGGTGTCAAATCGGAGTTCTTGATTTCTTCGATGCAGAGAATCGGGGAATCAAGCTCAGATTAGCGTAAATTGATGTTTCAAACAAGTTATATTTGACTCAACTTCCGCTGAAGGTCGGCTTAATATGTTCAAACTAAGAAGGTCAAATGTAAGCTATTAGGCTTTGAATAAGATCCCTCTCATCTGACTCCTGACCCCTAAAAAATCATTCAGTAAACCCCAGCACAGAAATGCCGATTTTAAAAGAAAGGGTAGACAGTGCGCCCCTCCGCTCAAAATAATTATCGAGCGGTTCTGCCTGTGCTGTTGGCAAATCTTTTTTCACATAAAACGTACCTACATCACTCGACCGATAGCCCATTTGAACATCAAGAGCAGTTTGGTATGTTTTTTCTAAAACGAGTTTGAACCCAATAGCCGCGCCATAGCTCAAGCCCCAATCAGAGTTCAGAGTAGCTTCGTCAAACCTATTGTCATTATCTTCATTCGAAAGGACAAGGTTGGATACTTTGGTAAATGTTTTAGTATAAAACCGGTTCATCCCAATTGAGCCTTCAATATAAGGTTGGATGGGTAAATCAACAATCGGTTCATACCGCATTGCCCCGTACAATATCCAAATCTTGTTTTTGGTCTTCTGTACCAGATTCGCCCCATCAATGGAATCCCTGAAATTTCGTTTAACATTATCATAGGCAAAATCTCCATATCGAAGGCCGATGTCAACCGGCTGGTTTTTCAAGCGGTAAAAAACCGCAATGCCTTTTCCCAGTATTGTTTGCCTGTCCATTTTATTTTGAAAGTCACCAATTGGAAATCCTATTTCTATTTCAGGTATAATATCGAGAAAGGCCCGGCCACTTGTATAGGTTGAATCGGAAACGGTATCTTCTTGCGCACCCAAGAACAAGGGAGTTAGAAATGCGGTGATTATTATGCAAATAGATTTCATCAAAACCTTAGGCAGATTAAACTAATAAATTAAACATTTTGACGTGTTCTTTTTCCTTAATTGAAAACAAGCGGGTTATAAAACGATCGTCAGCAAAGATAATGGTTAATCAATGGGGGGATTACTCCTGCGAGCCAGAGTCTCCGACAAATTGATAAAGGAGGAGTTTCAAAAATATCGATATTTAGTAAATAAGTTGTGTTATTAATTCCTCCAAGGGGTTTTAACCACGAAGTTGTTTAAAGTTGCGGATTATTCATATGTGTCTGGATTTTCCTTATGAAAATTTTCATCATCCCCATAATATTCATGGAAATCCAGGTCGCAGCTAATTTTTCATACCGGACCAACAACCCTTTAAATGCATCCATCCAAGCAAAAGGATGTTCACAAAAAGCCCGTCGTTCATATAATTGTTCATCAAAGTAAATGTCGGAATCAAAATCCTTTTTCCCCCTTTTGTTCTCCGCAATATTTGCTTCAATGGAACTGCCCCACAAAAAATCTCTAAAACCAGCAGAATCGAACCCTCCATCACCATTTAAAAACAACCCTTCCAGGCTTATTCCAGCTTTTTTTGCCATTCCGAGAATCTGGTCAAAATAGGTTTCTATTTCATACAGGTCATTGTGCTCCCCTGAAATGGGCCTACTGCAAAACAGTACAACACCCTGGTTGTCAACCAAAAAAATGATATTTGTTGACCGGTATTTTTTTCGACCCTGGTATCCGACTGCTTCCCCGCCCCTGAAAACCCGGGTATGGCTCCCATCGATATTTATACAGGACAAATCCAGGTACATCCTGTACTTTTTCAGCAAATGGGCCCATGCTTTTTCCCAAGAACCATCCTTGCACCACTTGTTAAAGTGATAATAGACCGCTTGCCATTTTGTTGGAACCTGTCGGGTTATGAATTGCTTAACGGGCAGTTCCCGCCATTGACAGCCTGTTTTTAAGCGGTAGAATATCGCTTGGGCAACTTCTAAAATGTCCAGTTCGGCTGTTTTTCCACATTTCCCTTTTGATAAATGTGGGAGAATTTCAGATTGCAGTATAGTTTTGTCTATCATAATGAGGAATGTTGTTTGTTAAATTTCGCAATTCAAACCTACAACATTCCCTCTTTTTCCAATCATATATTTATTTTACGCAATTTTAAACAACTTCCACTTGTTCTTTATGTGATTACAAGGGGTTTCAACCCCTTGGAGGAAACCTAAAATCGGAAGAAATTTATTACACAGTTTATTTAGTACTACTTGTCACTTTATTTAAATAGACATCTTTCCTAAATAAATTTAAGGCATGGAAACAAGGATTTTTTTGTCAGACGAGGCATTTTTTGAAGGAATAGCCGAAGCTATTGCTGAAAAAAATAACGAAGTATGACGGAAAAAGACTGTTTAGCTGACTTA
>JAJCYI010000168.1 GCA_029263015.1 Saprospiraceae bacterium
CGACACTTTTGGCGGCCTCTTTTTCCGCCATACTTTGTTAAAAAAAATGACCGTAGCTATGGCTATGCTAATTTTTTTTGCCTTGTCTGACGAAAAAATAACCTCGTCAAAAGTGTCGATTATTTAACTCCACCTACTTAAGTGGTAAATTGGTAATCAAAAATATTAGTAATTATGAAAATTGAGATATTGGCTTTTGGCATTGCCAAAGATATTGTAAAAGGCCGCTCCCTTTCACTGGATCTGCCGAGTGGCACAAACGTTGGAGGATTAAAGGCGGAACTATGCGGCCGTTTTCCCAATTTTGAAAAACTAAAATCGATGGCCATTGCTGTGAACGAGGAGTACCAAACGGATGATTTTAGTTTGAGCGAAAAGGACGAGGTGGTAATTATTCCTCCGGTAAGCGGAGGATGACAGTATTGAATTAAGAATGATAAATTAGGGGTGTTAAGAATAATTTTAGTGATTGTACCTTTCGGTAACGTGGACTAATTTGTTGTAAGCGTTTGCCGGACATAGACCTGACAGGTTTTCAAAACCTGTCAGGTCTGGCCGATAAGTCATAGGATAAGAAAGACTGCTGCCGAAATTTAAGGGCCGAAATTTCTCTGAACACCCCTGATGATAAATGATAAATGATAATTGATAACTGAAGAATTAAGAATGATTGATATTCAACTAAAAGATACACCATTAATTCCTCAGGAATGTATTGACTATACTACTTCCGACAGCGCTGGTGGCAGCACCATTTTCATAGGGACAGTCAGGAATAAAACAAAAGAAAAACCTGTTATCCGACTTGAATTTGAAGCCTATGCTCCGATGGCGATTGCAGAACTCCGGAAAATTGCAGAACAGGCCAAGGCCAAATGGTCGGCAGAAAAAATAAGCATCCACCACCGCACAGGCGTTTTGCAGATCGGTGAAATAGCGGTGGTCATCGCCGTGGCAACACCTCACCGGAAAGCTGCATTTGAAGCCTGCCAATATTGTATTGATACATTGAAAGAAACAGTCCCGATCTGGAAAAAAGAAATATTTGAGGATGGCGAAATTTGGGTGGCTGCGCATCCTTGATTAATATTCAAGCTATTTATTAACGGGATTATTAATTGAATCTATTTAAATTCGAGATGAATGTTTCATTTTCTTTTTGATTCTTCAAAACAAACACCTGCTTTTCTTTTTTTACCGCATTTAATTTTATTAAAATATTGGGGCGTTTTATCTTGTTGAAAAATGCCACGTATTTTAAAAATTCAAAGTCAAGCCTCTCTGGACAACCGTCTGGCATATCCATTCGTGATTTTTTATAATTACTTATCATTCGTTTGAGTACCCTGAATAAACAGATATAAGTCGGTCTATCAATATATACGATGGTGTCAGCCTCTTTAATTCGAATATCCATCGTACTGCCATAATTACCATCAATAATCCAGTGGTTATTTTGTACAATTTTCTTGTTATTGTCAATCCACTCATCCCGGTCGGGTTCTACCCAACCCGCTGACCAGAATATTTGATCGAGGTGGATTAATGGTAACCCAGTGATAGAATGTATCTTCCTCGACATGGTGGATTTGCCTGCGCCACAACAACCGATGACCATGATTTTTTTCATAGGAAAAAATTGAGCACAAATATAGTTTCTTACAAGACGTTTCTTTGATCGTATTATATTCGCATATTTGCCTGACTTACCAAATACACAATTTCTTGAAAAAGAAACTACTAAATCTCGCTTCTGCCCTCGACGGTGAACTCTATCCCGACTCGCTCATGCGTGCTATCTACGCGACCGATGCTTCTGTGTACCGAGAACTGCCACTCGCCGTGGCCATTCCGAAACATGCAGCTGATATAAAAACCATAATTGCCTTTGCGCGGGAACATAAAGTGTCTTTAATCCCCCGAACTGCTGGGACTTCTCTCGCTGGGCAATGTGTCGGCAGCGGCATAGTGGTGGATGTTTCAAAATATATGAATGCCATTTTGGAACTTAATGCAGAAGAGCACTGGGTTAGGGTGCAACCTGGGGTGATCCGGGACGAACTCAACCAATTTTTAAAACCGCATGGTTTGTTTTTTGGCCCAAATACTTCTACTGCCAACCGTTGCATGATTGGTGGCATGGTCGGTAATAATTCCTGTGGGACGACTTCCATAAAATATGGCACCACACGAGATCATGTTCTGGAATTAAAAACTATTTTAAGCGATGGTTCGGAAGCCGTTTTTTGTGAATTAAATAAAAATGATTTTGATGAAAAATTATCAGACGAAAGATTAGAGAATAAGATTTATCAGACAATACATGATTCCCTATCAAAAAAGAAAAATCAACTGAATATAAAAGAACAATATCCAAAAGAAAACATCCACCGTCGCAACACGGGATATGCAGTGGACGCCCTATTGGATATGGAACCATTTTCCAAAAAAGGATTTAATTTTAATATGTGCAAAATGCTCAGTGGGTCGGAAGGTACACTGGCATTTACGACGGAAATTAAATTAAACCTTAACCAGTTGCCACCAAAGGAAGAAGTGGTAGTGTGTGCCCATTTTTTGACCTTACAAAATTCCTTGGAAGCAGTGTTGATTGCCATGAAATATGAGCCTTATGCTTGTGAATTAATGGATAAAATAATCCTCGATTGCACAAAGGAAAACATTACTCAACAAAAAAATCGGTTCTTTTTGGAAGGAGATCCTGCTGCGGTTTTAATGGTTCAGTTTAATGCAAATGAATTATCAGAGGCTGAAGCAAAATCGGAACAGATGATTTCTGAAATTCAGTCTAAAAATTATGGATTTGCATTCCCAAAAGTAACTGGGTCTGACATTGAAAAGGTGTGGGATTTGCGGAAGGCTGGATTGGGTGCGCTGGCTAATTTGCCCGGCGATGCAAAAGCTGTTGCCTGCATCGAAGATACCGCTGTTGATATTAATGACTTGCCAGAATATATCGGTGAATTTTCGGAAATGATGGATGCGTTTGGGCAGCAGGCCGTTTATTATGCACATGCTGGGGCAGGGGAATTGCACCTGCGTCCGATATTGGATTTAAAGAAAAAAAAGGATGTCGAAATGTTCCGGGAAATAACTGCTTCAACTGCTCGGTTGGTAAAAAAATACGGTGGCTCGCTCAGCGGCGAACATGGCGATGGCAGGGTGCGGGCGGAATTTTTACCGATGATGATCGGCGACGAAAATTACCAATTGCTTTGTCAAATTAAACAGGTTTGGGACCCAGGTAATATTTTTAATCCAGGGAAAATAATTGATGCTGCGCCAATGGATACGTCTCTCCGATATGAGCCAGAAACGGACGTGCCAGAGTCCCAGACTTTGTTTGACTTTTCGGCAACGGGCGGCATACTGCGTGCAGCCGAAAAATGCAATGGCTCTGGCGATTGCAGGCGTATCAGTTTGTCAGGCGGCACCATGTGCCCAAGTTACCGGGCCAGCCGAAATGAAAAGGATACCACCCGCGCCCGCGCCAATGCGCTCCGAGAGTTTTTAACCAGAAATGCGAAAGATGAAAATCCGTTTGCTCATGCTGAATTAAAGGAAGTGATGGACTTGTGCCTTTCCTGTAAAGGGTGTACTTCTGAATGCCCCTCGAATGTGGATATGGCAACTATGAAAGCGGAGTTTTTGTATCAATATCATAAAAAGCATGGCGTGCCTTTCCGCAGTAAAATCATTGCAAATATTGCTGGTTTAAATAAGCTGGGCATGGTCGCACCTGCTGCTGTTAATTTGTTTTTAAAGAATCCTTTTTTTAGTTCTTTTTTAAAATATATCCTGGGGGTAGCCCCAAAAAGATCATTGCCTGCCCTCCATCAAATTTCATTATATGATTGGTTTAATAAAAATAAAAATGATTTAAAAGTAAATGATACACCGATAAAAACTGTTTATATTTTCTGTGACGAATTTACAAACTATAACGATACAATTATTGGTATAAAATCCTTGCAATTATTATCCAAATTAGGGTATGAAATAAAAATGCTTGAACACCCGGAAAGTGGCCGAGCCCATATCTCAAAAGGCTTGTTGGATAAAGCACAAAAACTTGCACGACAAAATGTTGCAATCTTTAAAGATATAATTTCAGAAAAAATACCACTGGTAGGGATTGAACCTTCGGCCATTTATTCTTTTCGGGATGAATATCCAAAATTGGTTGAGAAAACGAACGTGGATGCAGCAAAACAACTGGGGAAGAATGCCCTTTTAATCGATGATTTTTTGGCACAAGAAATAGGAGACGGGAATATTAGCGAAACACAATTTTCTGATAAACAACAGCATATATTATTGCATGGACATTGTCATCAAAAAGCCTTATCGGCAGCTGAGAATTCGGCATTTATAATGAGTTTGCCAAAAAACCATACTGTGGAAATTATCCCCTCTGGGTGCTGTGGAATGGCGGGGTCATTTGGTTATGAAAAAGAACATTATGAAATGAGTATGAAGGTCGGCGAATTGGTGCTTTTCCCAGCTGTCAGAAAAGCCGGAAAAAATGTAATAATCGCTGCACCAGGCACCAGTTGCAGACACCAGATTTCTGATGGTACAAGCAGGCAGGCGAAGCACCCAGTGGAGGTGCTGTGGAAGGCGTTATATAATTAAAAATTGAGAATTGAGAATTGAGACACCAATTAATTGGGGCAGATAGTAGTTGCATTAAGTGTTAAGAAATTTGGTGACAATGTGGGTGTTTTGTTTTTTGGAATTATCAATTATCAATTATCAATTATCCGTTTAATCATAATGCGCTGCAAATCTTTTGAAGTTCCCTTTTGTTAATTCAAACTCTTGCACAAATTCGGTGAATTTATCCCGTACCTCGCTGTGTTCCCAGAGTTCTTCCATTTTTGGATCCGCCATTTTAACAAGGGTTTTTTCGTGTAAAATTATATGCATGCGAAGCTCATCGATCTGTCGGAGTTTTTTCATGAATATATCGCGGTATTCGTCCACCAATTCAACGATCGATAGGTGGTTGTTGTGCTCGTGCAGCACCGTCAATAATTCATTTTGGAAAAACTTGATTTCGTCCTGATAAAAATTGAGTTGGCTAAACCATTCTTTGTGCTCTTGATGGTGAAAGGCCTTGTCGGTAAGAGAAATGTTAAAGGTGGTCATGGCTGTTCATTTTTTTGATAATAGATGAACAGCAAGTTCGTTGAATGTTTGCTTCGGAAAGGTGATTACTCTTAACCTTCCTATTGATTTTTGTCAATATAAACCAGCTTCGAGGAAGTTTAAAACTTCCTCGAAGCTGGTTAACCAATTATTTAAAATAAGACCCATTGTCCGTTTCCAGGAATTTATTGAAAGGGATTTCCTCTTGTTTGATAAACCCGTGGTTCGGCAAACTGCCTTTGGCTACCATTTCCACTACTGCGGCGATGGAGGCAGCGGTCGTCCAAGAGATGGCCCGCCATTGGTGGCCGTCGATGTCAATGGGGTAGAATGCACGGAAATATTCGTTGCGGAAAATCTTATCGTTTTTCCAACCCTCCACCACGGCATAAACGTATACAACATCTTCTTTTACTGGTGGCTTGGCATTTTTCAGGATGTCCTCCAACTGCTGCTTGTCGTTTTTCATGATGAGTTCATACATCAGAAAGCGCATGAGCTTACCGTGGCCAGGGTAGCGGATTGTTTTGTAATTGAGGGTGTCAACTTTGCCTTCATAAGTTTCGCACATCGTGCCAAGCCCACCCGAAGTGGTAAATGCCTCAAACTCCTGTCCCTCTATATTTATGTATTCAAAACCTTGTAAGGAAGGTACCATTTTCCGCTTGCCGTTGGCAATCAATTCAGCATCATTAATGTATTCGTTGATGACCCCGGCAGGCGACCAGGTGAAAGAGTAAGCCAATAATCCGTTGGGGTAACGGGGCAATGCACCCACGCGCAATTCGATGTCCCTTAGTTTAGTGAAATCCTGAGTCAGGTCGGCTCCAACGATGCCGATGAGACCAGGGGCGAGTCCACACTGCGGCGCCATTACGCCTTTAGAGGTTTTGGACAAATTCCTGATAAACTTGGTCGTTTCCACATCCTCGGTGAGGTCGAAATAATGGAGGCCAAAATCGTGGGCTGCCTGTGCGATGGGCTTATTCAGGAAATAAGGAAGGGCGGATATCACGCCATCGTATTGTGGCAGTATTTCTTTTAGAAAATGTTCGGAAGTGACATCTTCCTCCAATACTTCAAAAGGCAGTTCAAAACCATAATGTGGTTTTTGTTGATCAATGCCTGTTACGTCAAAATGATGGTTCAACAATATGCCGACCAGCGAGCCGACTTTCCCCATGCCGAGGACCAATAGTTTTTTCATGTGTTTATATGGTTAGGCTATTTTTGGTTCTGAGTTTTTGGTTTTTGCCGACTGCCGACTTTCTAATTCGGCGGCAAATGTAATTTTATTTTTTATTTTGGAAAGGTGACAATTCACACTTCCGCCACATAACTCTCTGCCACTTTTTTATAGCGCAATATTTCCTTTTTCTCCCATTTGTCACTTTTGCCTAAAATGTTCCTCATCAACGACGCTACTTTTTCGGTGGATTCAATGGCGGCCCTTGCATTCAGGAAAGTAGCCCTGGTTCGGCGGGAAAGTACATCTTCCACGGTGCGGGCCAGTTCATATTTGCAGGCATATACCACTTGCGATAAAGTATAAGGCAGGTCAGGGTGCAGTTTTTCTTTTAATGCAGGATTATTTTTTTCAATTTTAATAATATCCGAAACATTGGATCCATATACTTTTAAATGACCATTTGTATTATTATTAAAATTAGATCCACCATCCAAAATCAAATCTTTGGTTTTACATTTTTTATTTTTCAGGTCACTTTGTAAAATAGTTTTGTCGATGGTATCCTCGGCCATTTTCCGGTAGGTGGTCCATTTACCGCCAGTGATGCTCACGAGCCCCGATTTGCTGACCGATATATCATGGCTTCTCGAAATGGATTTAGTGTCCAATACTTTTCCTTTGCTTACCAATGGCCGTATTCCAGCAAATACACTTCTAATATCCTTTCTAGTTGGTTTTTCTTCCATATAGCGGCCAGCAGTGTCGAGCATAAAATCAATTTCTTCCCGACTTGCTTTTGGGTTGTTGGTTATTTTTTTTGTAAATGAATCGGTTGTGCCAATCAATGTTTTATCGTGCCAAGGAATGGCGAAGAGTACCCGCCCGTCTGGTGTTTTTGGGATCATGATTGCCGTGTTGTTCCCCAAGAATTTTTTATCCACAACGATGTGCGAACCTTGGCTTGGGCTAACTGTCATTTCCACTTCAGAATCGTCCATGAGCTGTATCCGTTCGGTATAAACACCTGTTGCATTAATGATGGTTTTTCCTATTAATTCAAAATATTCCTTGGTCTCTTTGTCCCAGCATAAAATACCTATTATTTTGTCCTTTTTATTTTTGATAAAATTAATGGCCTTGACATAATTTAATGCAATTCCGTGGTGCTTGTGAAAAGTCCGCAACAAGCTCACCAATAACCGGGTATCGTCAAATTGACCATCGTGATATAAAATGCCATTTTTTAATCCTTCCCTTTTAATATTTGGCAGTTCATTAATAACCCTTTTTTTTGACAGCCAGCTTGAAGCGCCAAAACTTTTTTTCCCAGCCAACAAATCATACATTTTTAATCCGGCCAAATAATACGGGCCGAGAAAAGCAGCATAATTTGGAATAATAAAAGGAAGGTCGTGTACGAGGTGCGGCGCATTTTTTAACAAACGTCCCCTTTCCAATAAGGCTTCCTGCACTAAGAAGACATTCCCCTGTTCGAGGTAGCGCACCCCTCCGTGGACGAGCTTGGTACTTTTGCTGGAAGTGCCGCGACCAAAATCATCTTTTTCGACCAGCAAAGTCTTGTAGCCCCGGCTGGCAGCATCCACGGCACAGCCGAGGCCAGTAGCACCTCCACCAATCACGATAATATCGGCATCGGTGGCGATTGCTTTTTGAACGTCTCTGATGATTTCGGACATTGATTGGAGGGTTTTGGCAAAGGTAGGGAATGCTGTGGACAGGGCGAATCGAGATACAATAAAGCTGTTTAGGTTCTATGAAATGAAAAATGCACTGTTGGGGAAATCCAACGACGTGTTGTTTATCAGCCTGAATACAGTTCAGGCCAATCTTCATTATCGAGAAACATTCTGGCGCAATTTCTGCTAGATAGTAAACATCCTATCTCATGAATTTTCCAAGAATAATAATTTTATTGCAACTTTAGTCGAACAAATATTTTTCCCGAAACATTGATTATTCAAAAGCAATCATTTGATATTTTTTTAAATATAAAATGCTGACTTTTGAAACCAACTATACATCCGCATGGCATCACTCAATACTCGGCAGGGCCCGCTCGGTAAACGATTGGCAGCCCACTTGCTACGGCGAACCACTTTCCAAAATACTCCATCCAGGCTACTCGATTTTTCATTAAAAACAGCAGAGGAGGCAGTCGAAGAACTGTTTAACCTACCCGCCTATGTTCATCCTGAAGGCCCCATTTCTGTGGACGACGGTGTAACGGCATGGCTGACCACAGGGCCATATGAAAACCGGCCTGAAAGTGGTGGAAAAAGGCAACGTTCGGTAAGGATGTGGCTATATAATGAATTGCTGCACGACACATCCATCCGCCATAAAATGGTTTTTTTCTGGCACTCTATTTTTGTTTCGGGGCTTGATGAGGACTGGCGGCTGTTTGATCAATGGCGGCTGTACCAGCGCCATGCTACAGGTAATGTGAGGACGTTGGCGTACAAGGTCACTTTGGATTGTCGGATGCTCCGCTATCTCAACAACAATGTAAACCGCAAGACCAGCCCAAATGAAAACTACGCCCGGGAGTTCCTGGAGCTTTTTACCATCTTGAAAGGTGAGCAGATCGGAGCGGGTAATTATACCAATTATACGGAGTACGACATCCAGCAGACCGCGCGGGTGTTCACGGGTTTCCGGGATGGCACATTTGACAACAAAGACCCCGAAACGGGCTTTGCTACAGGTTATGCCCAATACAACAATCACGACCCAGGCAACAAAAAATTCAGTTCAGCTTTTGGTTACCATACTATTTTGGGGGCAGTGGATGTCGATGACATGTACCGGGAGTTGCAGGATTTTATTGATATGGTGTTCAACCAAGAGGCAACCGCCATTTCTTTTGCCCGTCGGATGTACCTGTATTTTGTGAGCGACCGACTGACGGATGAAGTTGAAAGTGACATTATTGCAGCGATGGCAGCCCAATTGCGGAGCGATAATTATGAGGTAGAAAACACTTTGAAGATGCTGTTGACCAGCATGCACTTTTACGATGAAGACGACAGCGACAATACGAATGAAATTATCGGTGGGAAATTAAAACCGCCGCTCGATCTATATTTTGGAAGCGTCAATACGTTCAATGCCAATCAGTTAGGCAATTTGAATGAAAATTACGAGTACTACGATTCAGCGGCTGCACGCCTCATTCTCAATACATTGAAACCGATGGGCATGCCCGATCAGCCGATGTCTGTCGAGGGCTACCCCGGTGTTTTCAAAAGTCCCTCTTATAGCAAATTTTGGTTTGACCAATCGAATATTGCGTATCGTTATAAGATACCTGAAATGCTCAAGAACGGGAAAGGGGCAACGACCAACAATGCCATTCCATTTAAAACCGATATTGTGCAATTTTTTGCCGATAATTTCACCAACCAAGAGTATTCCTCTGAGTTGGTTCGCCAATTTCTTGAAATGACCTTTCCTGAAATGCCAGATGAAAACCGAACCAATTATTTCCTCGGCATCCTGCTCGGTGGCGTTAGCCCCATTAACTGGCTCTTTGAATGGCAGAATTTTGTGCAAACTGGAGACGATGAATCAATAAAGGTAGCCCTGACGGCGCTGTTCGAGGCAGTTTGCCGATCTCCGGAATATAATACTTTTTAGGAAGTCAATGAATGAATGAGAGAATGATTTAATGAGAGAATGAGGGGTGCCGAAAAACATTGAATCATTATTCTCTCATTCTCTCATTCATTCATTCATTCATTCATTCATTCTCTCATTAAACCAAACCCTATGACAACCTACTCCAAAAAACAAAAAGAGGATTTTATTAAATGGATGAAAACAAAGACCAAACAGTTGGCCATTGACGTAATCCATTTTTGTGATACACTTCCGAAAACCCAAGCATTTAGAACTATTTCATTTCAGCTAATAAAAGCCGCTACTTCGACCGGGGCCAATTATAGAGCGGCTTGTCGTGCGAGATCGAAAGCAGAATTTTTTGCAAAGATGAGCATTACCGTTGAAGAATCAGATGAAAGCCAATATTGGTTGGAAATTGTGGCAGGTTCTAACATTAAATGCAACCAGACTGAATTGAAACGACTGTTGACAGAAGCAGAAGAAATATTAAAAATAGTATCCAAGGCAAGAAAGAATCAAAAAAATAATGAATGAATGAGACAATGAATGAATGATAGAATGTGGGATGCCAAAAACATCCAATCATTCTCTCATCCAATCATTCTCTCATTCTCTTAAGCCTATGAAAAGAAGAGACTTTTTTAGAACAGCCGCCCCGTTAGGATTATATCCAGTGCTGTCCGGCAGTCTGCCTATGCGCACTTTGGCGGCGACCAGCCCATTCCTGTTCGACCCATGTGATGTGACCGACCGCTCTATGGTCATTATTTTTTTGAACGGGGGCAATGACATCATGAATACCTTGGTGCCGCTCAATCAATTGAGTGAATATGCACAGGTCCGGCCAGACATACGCCTGCCAGAAAGTTCTTTGATTACCTTGGATGGCACTTTACCCGACAATCGGCAACTTGGACTCCACCCTTCATTGACGGGGTTCAAAAACCTCTATGACGAGGGCATGCTCAACATCGTGCAACGGGTTGGTTATGAATTGCCGAACAAATCGCACTTCAAAGCACTCGATAATTGGCTGACTGGCAGTGGAGGCGCGCAGCAAAATCTTCCAACTGGATTTATGGGACGCTTTCTTCAAGATCGCTATCCTGGCTACAATGGCAACCCGTTCCTCGGCGAGCCTGATCCACTGGGCATTCTATTTGGCTCGATGAACAAGACCGGTTTCCATACTTTTGAACAACATAGTTATGAAATCAACCTGTCAGGCCAGGATCCTGCTGGCTTCTTTTCATTGATCTCGTCACTGAGTGGCCAGCCGATCATGAATATTCCTGATACTGAACAGGGTGAAATGTTGCGCCATATTGCTGAAATCGAAAATAGTGTGAACGTGTACGCTCAACGCATTTCCGAGACCTTTAATAACGGTTTAAATAGCAGTGCCGCTTATCCAAACTCTAGTCTTGGCAACCAACTGAAAACCATCGCCCGTATGTTGAATGGAGGTAGTCGTACCAAATTGTTCATGGCTACAACTGGCGGATTTGATACCCACGTAAACGAAGTGTTAGAGGATGATACTACTACTGGAAACCACGCCAACCTGATGAAGAATGTTGGTGATTCAGTGAAGGCATTCCAAGATGACCTGGTAGCCATGTCGCTTGATTCTAATGTTGTCACTGTCATATTTTCTGAATTTGCCAGGAAGATAATCCAGAACGATAGCCTTGGTACCGACCACGGGACACTTGGTTCTATTTTCGTAGTTGGAAAAGGAGTGGAAGGGGGAGTGTTAGGCGATAACATTAATATAGAAGAACAAGATAACCAAGGCGCTGCACATCCGTCGCAATTGCAAAATGATTACCGTTCCGTTTTCGCTTCGCTAATGCAAAATTGGTTGGGTGCTTCCGATACATCGCTCGATGCAACTTTCTTATCACCAGCCTATTACGCCAGTTTGCCGACGCTGATAAACACCAATAATATTGTTCCGTCAAGCTGCTATCACGAGCCTGATACGCCGATTGTCTGTGCCTGTGTGCAAGTGAAATTATTGTTAGAAGGCCTGTATGATGATTCAACACAAACCATGCGGACGACCCTCAACGACAATGGCCTCTTGCCAATGCAGCAGCCTTATGGGACATCACCGTTCAACTATTCAGGGATGGAAACTGTGGCAACATTGCCCGCCGATGTAGTGGACTGGGTTTTGCTTGAACTTCGAGATGCTGAAGACCTGAATATAGTCGTTGCTCGGAAAGCAGTTTTACTTAAGGACAATGGATTTGTTGTCGAAGCTGACGGCATTCCGGGTGTTATTTTCGATGGCGTAACAGATGGCTCCTACCACCTCGCTGTTTTCCATCGAAACCACTTGGGGGTAATCAGCAGCGAACCAATTTTGGTGAATGCACCGAGCTTCATTTACGATTTTACAAAATCAGACCTGACAGCTTCCGGGGAAGCCCAGTTGAAAAAAGTGGGCATGGCTTGGTGCATGATGGCCGGCGATTCCGATGGCAATAATTTGATTGACAACAGAGACTTTAATATTTCCGAACAGAATGATGGACAATCTGCCGTGTACCATACCGCCGATCTGAATGCAGATGGCGAGGTGAATGCTGCGGATTACGACCTATGGTTTGAGAACAGGAGTAAGTTAGGAGAGTTGAAGTGACTTTTCTCGATCGGCCCGCCGCTCAGGCGATCCGACCGAACCCCTTGAGAACCAATTGAAACATATAAGCGATTATGAAAAGAATAATTACGTCCATTTTTTCCATCTTCTTTTTTGCTGCAGCACTTAACAGCCAAGGGATCGAACTTGGCCTCAATGCAGCCAAAAACTGCAACGATCACACCTTTTGCACCACCATTGAAGTGCAATCGGACAGCGACCCAATTTACATTGGCACTTCGTCCATGTTGCTCACTTTCGACGAACGGGTGCTCGCTTTTAAAAATTATATATCCGAAAACTTTGATGGTAGCGGCCCCTGTACAGGCTGGTCGCCTCAGCGCTTCGATGCCATTTCCCGAAAGGGGGAACTGGAAATTACGCTCGTATTGGAAAACAACGGGAATGCTTGTCCAACCATTGGAAGTGACCCAGTCTCAGTTGGCATTGTTTGTTTCGACATCGTTCAGCAGGGGGCTTCACCAAATATCCAGTATGATTTAGACCATACTCAATTCAACCGGGACACACCAGATGATGGTACAGATGCGATCACTATTTCTGGAGCAGTTTCCATTGACGAAATCAATGTGTTGGTTTGTGATTGTGCGGGCGAGGGAGCGACCTGTGACGATGACAATATTTATACGGTGAACGACAAGTTTGATGTGTATTGCAATTGTCAGGGCGAATACCTCGATTCTGACCAGGATGGAACCCTGGATGGCATTGATGCTTGTCTCGACCAGACCTATGAGGCAGAAGATGCTGAACTTTTTGAGGTAGCCATCAGAAATAATGTGCCGCAGTTCTCAGGATTGGGGTTCATTGATTATTTGCACAACAATAATGACTTTATTGAATTCTCAGTAAATGCCATAGAGGATGGCGAGCATGTGCTTTCCTTCCGTTATGCCCTCGAAACAGGTAATCGGCCACTTCAACTATTGATTGATAACCAGGAAGTTATAGCAAGTTTGGACTTCCCGGCTACGGGTGCTTGGGCAGATTGGGACACCCTCTCTGTCAATCATCTATTGACTGCCGGAGCGCACACGATCAAATTGATGGCAATCGGTTCGAGCGGGGGCAATTTTGATAAACTGATCCTTTCTTATTGTTCCGGCTGCGCCGAAACGGGTATTGCTTGTGACGATGGAAATCCTTGCACTACGGACGATATTATCGGTGCAGATTGCAACTGTGGTGGAAAATATGAAGACACTGACTCAGACGGGGTGTGCAATGTTTCGGACACCTGTGAAGGTTATGATGATGCCGTTGATTCGGATGGTGATGGTTTGCCAGATGGTTGTGATAACTGCGATGACAATCTAATTGGGACTGTTTGTGATGACAACGATCCCTGTACAGATAATGATGTTTACAATGTTGATTGCCAATGTGTTGGGACATTTGTTGGCGATGATTCAGATAATGACGGAGTCTGCGATGCCTATGATGTTTGCCCCACGGGAAATGATGCCCTTGATGCTGACGGAGATGGTGTCCCCGATGCTTGTGATCCCTGCGACAACCGCTTGGTCGGCAGTCCTTGCGACGATGGAGATCCCTGCACTTTATTGGATGAGGTGGCTTATGACTGTAGTTGTATCGGTATCTTTTTCGATTCGGACAACGATGGTGTTTGTACGGCCCTCGACCTCTGCGAAGGGTTCGATGACAATATCGATAACGATGGCGATGGCCTGCCGGACGCTTGCGATAACAACATTGCCATTTCAGAAAAAATAGAAATAGGAAAAGTAAATGGAGTTGGGGACGACTGGCAAACAATCAACCTCGACAACAGCTATCAATCAATGGTGGTAGTGGCCACGGTTGTATTGGCAAACAACGAGCAACTACCTGCGGTGGCTAGGGTCAGAAATGCAGATGGCAGCTCTTTCGAGTTGCGCATCCAAAATCCGAGCGGCCCTCTAACGAATTTTGATTTATACAATGTGGAATATTTGGTAATAGAGGAAGGTATTTACACAGAAGAAGAGGATGGTTTTAAAATGGAAGCACGCAAAGAATTATCAACTGAAACGGCTGGCTCTGGGAATTTTGTGCGGGAGGAATGGGATTACTTACAGACATACAGTAGCCCTGTAATTGTTGGCCAGGTAATGACATTCAACGATGATCGCTGGTCTCATTTTTGGTCATCCCAAATCAACAGTGGTAGTACGCCTGCCGATTCATTGGGTTTTGCTGCGGGGAAACAAACAGCCCAAGATACGATCACTGATCGAGCAGATGAAACAATCGGTATCATCGTGATGGAAGCTGGCAACCATTCCCTCAACGGGCTTCGCTTGGAGGCTTTAGTCGGTGGAAATACCATTGCCGGAGTGCAAAATACTTCGACAGGTTATGTCTATAACTTGGGTCTCGAAGCCGCCAAACATGCAGTACTGAGTGTCTCTGGATTCAATGGAGGAGATGGTGGCTGGCCGGTATTGTTTGGGGACGAACCACTGCGCGGAAGCTCGATATTCCTGGCATTTGATGAGGACATGATCCTTGATACGGAACGATCTCACACCACGGAGGAGGTTTCTTATGTTGCGTTTGAATTTACACATGTACTTTCAATAACTGCAATTTCTGCCGCTGATGCCAAATGTTCTGGTGATGCAGATGGTTCTGCCTCTGTAAGTATATTGGGAGGAGAAGAACCATATAATTATGCTTGGAGCAATGGCGGGACTTCCGCATTGATTGAAAATTTATCAGCTGGCACATACACCGTAACAGTTACAGATGATAACGGAACGACCCAGGTCGCTTCCGCAACGGTCAGTCAGCCATCAGTTATCAATGCAAACCTGCTCGGTAATCCGATCACTTGCAACGGTATTGATGACGGATATGTGCTTGCAGTTTCATTTGGAGGGACAGGTCAGCATGATTATTTATGGAGCAATGGCGAAACCAACGCTGAGATCAGTGACCTGCAACCAGGTGTGTATTCGCTGACCATTACTGATGAAAACGGCTGCACCAAAACCAGTGATTATGAGGTCACCGAGCCTGATGAACTTGTTGTTACTGCTATGGGTGACGATGTGGATTGTTTTGGTGGAAATGACGGGACGGTAACATCCTCATTTGCCGGAGGTACTGGAAATTCGTTGAATTACCTTTGGAACAATGGTGCAACCACTAAAGATTTATCAAATATAGCTGCTGGGGAATATACCGTAACCGCTACCGATGGAAATGGCTGCACGGCAACCGCCACTTATGTTGTTGGCGAGCCAGCACTATTGGAAGCGGCCACCACTGGCACATTTGTTAGTTGCAATGGTGGAATGGACGGATCAGCAACGGCTTCTTATTCAGGTGGTTATGGCGATGCGACTTATTTGTGGAGCAATGGTGAAACCACCGAAAAAATCGAAAACCTTTCGACTGGGACCTATTCTGTAACCATTACCGATGAAAATGGCTGCACCGCTACATCATCCGTCAACCTTACCGATCCGGCCATGCTTGCAGTGAATGGAACAGGCACTGATGTCAGTTGCTTTGGAATGGCAAATGGGGAAGCTTTGGCGAATCATACAGGAGGCACTGGTGATGTAATGTACCTTTGGAGTACTGGCGCCACGACGGCTTCTATTTCCGATTTGGTGCCAGGTGAATATACCGTAACAACAACCGATGAAAATGGCTGTGAAGCATCCACTTCAATAATTATTGAGGAGCCGACTGCACTTACTCTTCCAACGGAAGCTGAAGTGGTAAGCTGTTTTGGAGGCAGCGATGGGGTCGCTTCTGTACAACCTTCTGGCGGGGTTGGACCGTTTATGGCACTTTGGAGTACTGGTGATACGGAAATGACTGCGACTGGTTTATCTGCTGGGACTTATTTTGTCACCATTACCGACCTCAATGGGTGTGAGGGAACTAATTCCGTTACAGTCACCCAGCCAGATGAATTATTGGTGCAAATGACTGCGACTCCGGCAAGTTGTTTTGGTGATAGCGACGGTAACATTTTGACTTCATTTACTGGTGGAAATGACCTGGTTTCCTATTTGTGGAATACTGCTGAAACCACCGCAGACCTATCCAACCTTGCTGCTGGTGAATATACGCTGACGGTTACAGATCAAAAGGGTTGTACTGGCGAGAACACCGTTGAAATTACTCAGCCAGATGACCTGCAAATAGTTGTGGATCAAGTCGTTGCAGCAGTTGGGTCAAATTCGGACGGAGCAATCGAAATCAGTGTTACTGGTGGAACGGCAACTTATTCATACCAATGGTTTTTGGGCAATGTTCTCATTTCCGAAGAAGAAGATCCGAGTGGATTGTTAGCGGGAGAATATACTTTGCTCCTCACCGACGCCAATGGTTGTGAAACGACCATAACCATCGAAGTGGAAAGCGTGACCAGCGCCGAAGAACGCAAACTAGCACAGCATATTTACCTGACTCCTAATCCTACTTCAGGAATATTCTCCCTTATTTTGGATTATCCTAACACGAAAGAAACAAGGGTTTCTATTTATGATGTGGCAGGAAAAGCGATTCAATCAAACATCCCTGTTTTTGAGCACCATGATTTTGATTTAACGGAACAAGCCGCTGGGGTTTACCTGCTGCGTATCACGGTAGGAGAATTGGAAGTGACGAAAAGGGTGGTGGTGAGTAGGTAGCGTTGTCAACAAAAAAGGGACGCTTTTTGGAAAAGCGTCCCTTTTACATCTATTTAAACCTCATTCCTTACTGCATTTTGAACTCCAAATAATAACCAGCTTCATTGGCTATCCGAATGGCTACTTTATAATAACCGGGTTCGAGCCAATTGCCATCTGGAGCTGAGGCCGTTCCACATACGCCGTTACAGGCAGAAGAGGTGAAATGTTTCTTGCCGTTTATGTCGCCTACAGCTTCGACAAGCGCATATCCATATTGCTCGCCAAGCGAATCATATTGAATATATTCAGAGGTGCTTTTTCCTTTTTTCAATGTACCGATAGCGGCCCTACTTATGGTGAGGTTTTCGATGTTATCACCAGTTTTGTTCACAAATTTTATCATGACCAATTCAGTGTCAGGAAGCTTTTCGTCTTTATGGCAGGAACTGAAGAAGGATGGGGAAATTAAAATTATTAGGATAAAATTCTTCATATTGAAATTGGTTTTTTATCAATGTAAAGTACACAAATTGTAAACGCATTAATCGCCAGATATTGAGTAAGGGAATTAATTTGTGATTTGATCGCCAGCCCTGGCCTGAATGGAACCTTTTCGAAATAACCTCGCCCAGTTGACAAACCTCATTCCTACGTACTGACTATCCTCACCGCATTCCCTAACACAAAGAAGTTAACTTTGCCAAGTTACACTTCCCACTTTCAAGTTGAAGAAATTCTTAACAATCTCTTTCAACTATGAACAAGCAATTATTCTCACTGTTGGTTTTTTCCATATTGTATTTTGCTGGTTTTGCACAAGCACCCACTGGGTTGAACGGAACTGCGTATCGTACTACCCTCCATTTGCAATGGGATGATTATGCCATTTTTGAGCCAGTTGGATTTAATATTTACCGAACTACTGTAAGTGGAAGTTATGGCGCACCGGCCAGAAGCGTAGGAGCATATAATGACTACACCGATTATGGCTTGTCTCCTGCCACTACTTATTATTATAAAATAGCGGCATTTGATAAGACTGGTGCAGAAAGTCCCTTGTCTGCCGAGATCATGGTTGCGACCGATGATAACAACTATCTCAAAGTTGCCAATCTTGATTTACTGATACCTATTTATACAGGTGGCATGTCGGTCACAGCACCAGACGAAATTATGCAGGGGCTTGAATTTGCCCGTGAAATCTTTTTCCGTAACTCTTTGGGGCAGCTCAATTTGAAATTCTGCTACATGATTATTGATGGCTACCCGCCGCTTACTGTGGACGGTGTGGCTAATTTTAATACGATTGGCGCTGATCTGACAGCTCGGGGCATTCTCGACAACCAGTACGATGCAATCCACATTGAAGCATTGAAACTCTATGGCTGGTTTGGTGGAGCGCTGTGGCTGGGGCAGACTGCTGGCTCGATGGCCTATAATTGGACAGGGTTTGATGCGGAAAATCATTTTACGCGTGGCGATGCTTGGGTATTTACACATGAATTTGGCCACTCGCTCGACCTCATCATCGCCAAAAAATCGGGCTATCCAGAAATGATATTTAACCACTTCGCTTGGGCACATCCAATGCCTCCTGAGATAGGTGTTTTTGACGCTGGTGAAAATTTTGACGCAATGGCCCTGGTGCTGCGCCTTTTTGAACATCACCTTGATTATCAGGCTCCTTATGACGGTTACTTAGAAGTGGAGGATCAGGACAATGATGGTTTGGCTGATTTCGATGCACGCCTTGTGAGTGATGAATTGCGTTTTGGTTCAAATCCGAATTTGGTCGATACAGACAATGATGATTTGGATGATTTGGAAGAATTCACTGCCGATGTTTATCAAGGCTCTAACCCCACCAATCCTGATACCGATGGCGATGGCGTTAGCGACGGACAGGATATTTATCCAGCATCAAATTTTAACCAAATAAACGAAAAAACAGATCAACCTATCAATGTTGATGGGATGTTGGAAGCCAATGAAGGTTGGAACCCAATGGGCGCTGATCCTTTTTATTCCAAAATCCCAGGAGCTACTTTGAACACATTTACCACTTGGGATGATGACAATCTATATTTTGCCTTTCAAAGCAACCAGTACCTCAAATATTCCTTGTTGATTGACGGTAATGGTGGGGATGGAATTTTTGCCTCTCCGGCAAAATGGCCTGGTGGAGACTACTCCAGCATCAATTCTGATGCTTGGGGCATATCGTATTTCGACCAGGCCAGCCTCATCATCCGGGCAGATGATACGCAGGTTTATAAAAAGCAAGATCCGCTGGCAGGCTCAATGATTAACACTGTATTTGAGAACGGCATTTACACCACTGAAGTAAAATTGCCACACAACCTCGGCCCAGGCTTCGGGCATAGTTATGTTTATCCCAATTCACCAGAAATTACGGAATTGGTTTTTTCTGAAAATGATACACTTGGTATTCAATTGGTGGCCACGCCATTGGCTGGCTCCAATGCCTATGAGTGGAATGACTGGAGAGTGAAAGATTGGCTCGTTTTGGATCAGCCATTCCATTATTACGATATGGTACTGGCGGGAGGAGAAGAAACAGGGGATTATTGCGATTCCCATGGTGACTTCCCCTGGCACGAATGGATTGCAGAAGTGGAGTTGTCAAACCTTTCTCATACTTCGGGCAAATCAACATACTCAGATTTCACCTCTGAAGTAGTGGATGTGATTGCAGGAGAAGACTATCCTGTGAAATTGACAACGGGTTTCAGCTATTTCACCTGGGACGAATACTGGCGAATTTGGATTGATTTCAACATGGATGGGGATTTTACCGACGATGGTGAAATGGTTTTTTCTGAAATCTTAAATGCCCCACCGGATGGTACATTTTCTGCCATATTGAATGGAAATATCAATATTCCGAATGCGGCACAGGTTGGTGCCACCCTAATGAGGGTTTCCATGAAACGGGGTGCATTTGCAGCCCCTTGTGAAACTTTACCATTCGGTGAAGTGGAAGATTATTCAGTAAATATTTCTGCTCCAGCGTTGTTGCCAAATCTTAAAATTCCGAATTATGAAGTTATTCCAAGTAATGGAAATTGTTTCACCAATCCCGGAGAGACTTTTGGTTATTTAGGGGGAACGCTGCTCAATAGTGGTGATGGTGACGCCGGGGCTTATAACCTTAAAGTAACAATCTCAAAAGATGATCAGCCCAGTGCCGATGATATCTTGTGGGATAATTTCCAGTATCTGGGATTGATGGCGAATAGTGCCGATGGTTATAATGTCAGTACGCCTGTTCCTACTTTCCTTCCCTCTGGAAAATACTTTATCATTTTCCAAATTGATTCGGAAGAGATGGTCGCTGAAACCGACGAAACTGATAATGTTCTTGCCGTTTCAGTTAATATCGGTGCGCCAGATTTTCTTGTAGATGCAGTTGGTGGATTGCAAGTGGGTACAACAGAAGGGAGTACATTGGATGTCACTGCAGTGGTCGTCAACATAGCTCCATTTCCTTTAACTGAACTGACTGGCGACCTGCCTATTAGTGTTTACTTTTCAGAAGATGATGGGTTTAGCCTATTCAGTGATCTGGAAATTGGCACTACAAATATTGCTTACGATCAATTCAGCAATGGTCCGTTATTCGATGGCGGCTCAGCAACTGTAAATATCTCAGCGCAGTTGCCAAATAGTATTACTCCAGGTGAGTATTTCATTTTTGTTTATATCAAGAAATATTGTGAACAACCTGTGCTTAATAATATTTCCAATGCTATTCCGATCCAAATAGAAGCTGGAATTCCAGGCGCCTATTGTATTTCATACGGTGACTTTCCGTGGGAGGATTGGATTGCTGGGGTCGAAATTGCCAGCTTGTCCAATACTTCTGGTAAATCAAATTATTCAGATTTTACTTCTAAAGTAGCGAACGTGTGGGCTGGACAAACATATCCTGTTAGTTTGACTACAGCATATAGTTATTTCGCCTGGGATGAGTACTGGCGAATTTGGATCGACTTTAATAAGGATGGTGATTTTACTGATCCTGGTGAAATGGTGTTCTCCGATATATTGTCGGCTCCAGCTGATGGTACTGCTACTGCTGAGTTAAGTGGAAATATTAATATACCTGCCAATGCAATTGCCGGCACCACGCGCATGAGGGTTTCGATGAAACGGGGCAGTTTTGCCTCGCCTTGTGAAATAATGCCATTTGGGGAAGTAGAGGATTATACTGTGAGTATTAGCACTGGCTGTAATATTACAGTTGGAACTGGTAACCTCGAGTGCCAAGATGCAGGAACGCCCAACGATCCAAACGATGATACATTCACTTTTGAAGTGTTGGCCGTTGGAACTGGCGTCAGTCAAAATTGGCAAATGACTTGGCCTGGTGGCTCGGCGAGTGGTATCTTTTCAGTAGTGCAAATTGTGGGGCCACTGCCGATTGCTGATTTCCCAGATGGATTGGATTTTACCGTTTTGGATAATGCAAATTCTTTATGTTCAACAACAGGAGCACTGATTCCACCACCACCATGTTCTGTCCAGGTTGATGATTACTGTACCTCCGCCAGTGGCTTTCCCTGGGAAGACTGGATAAAAGGCGTCAAGCTTAACGACCTTGACAACCCTTCCGGTAAAAGTACTTACAATGATTTTACCCATCTCAGTGCCACGCTGGAAAAAGATGTTTTATACGACATTAAATTAACCACAGGTTATAGTTGGTTCACATGGGATGAATATTGGTCAGTCTGGATTGATCTGAATCAGGATAACGTTTTCCAAAATCCTGGAGAATTAGTTTCCTCTGGAATCTTGTCTGCACCACCTAATGGGACTCCGTCAGCTTTCATCATTGGAAATCTTAAATTGCCATCTTCCACGCTTCCCGGCGAAACGAGGATGCGGGTGGTGATGAAAAGAGGATCATATGCTGAACCATGCGAAGATATTCCTTACGGTGAAATAGAAGACTACACCATTGTCGTTGTCGAACAAAAGCCTGGTCAGGGCACGGTTGAGAGAGCAGCAAATATTGCTTTTGAAGCAGTTCGGGAAAAAACTTGGATCAACCTTTATGGCGTATTCCGCTTTCCGAATGTTGTTTCTCAAGTAAAAATTGAAAAATCAGATGATGGTGAGGAATATGTGCTGCTGGAATTGATCCCTGGCAATCAAACTCCTGATGTGACGCAACTCGCCCAAGCAAGGGATTTGCGTCCCATTGATGGTTTGAATTATTATCGCTTGTTGTTCTTATTGGAAAATGGAGATGAAATTTACAGTGATGTTCGAATCATTGATTATGACGAACCGCTTGACCTTACTATTTTCCCAAACCCTGCAACAGATGAAATATTTGTTCATCTAAGTGAGATTCCAGAAACTGAAATGGACTGGACAATAAATGACGCTTATGGTAGGGTTGTTTGGTCTCAAAAAATCAATACTGATTTTATTAGTCCATATCGCATTGATGTTGGGGATTTAAAACCTGGGATGTATTATCTCTTTGCTCAAAGACCGGGAATACGAGCCATGAGTAGGCGGTTTGTGATAGCGAGATGAGAAGCCGTAACCGGAAGTTGTACTTCCGAGGAGAAGTTGGTCCGGAAGTACAACTTCCGGTTACCTAAACAATTCACCCAACTGCCCCAAATCCACATTGCCACCAGAAATAACCAGCCCTACTTTTTTGCCAGTAAAAACATCCCGCTCCTTTAACAGTGCAGCAAGTGGTACAGCGCCTGAAGGTTCGATCACTATTTTTATTCGCTCCATAGTCAATCGCATTGCCTCGACGATTTCCTCCTCCTCAACGAGGATGATCCGCTCCATATATTCCTTTAAAATGCCAAAAGTCTTGTCACCCAAATTGGTCCGCAATCCATCGGCGATTGTCTGAGGATTGGTCTGTAAAAATATTTCACCTTGGTTCAAGGATTTCCAGGCATCGTCAGCCCCATGCGGTTCAGCACCAACGGTTTTTGTACCGGGAGAAAAAAAGTGTGCCGCCAAGGCAGCCCCTGCCGACAGGCCCCCGCCGCCCACAGGAGGGATGATAAAATCCAAACCTGGCACTTCTTCGATCAATTCCATGGTGGCTGTGCCTTGGCCGAGAATTACATCGTAGTCATTGTATGGGTGCAGGAAAGTAGCGCCAGTCTTGGCTATTACTTTTGCTACTGTATCTTCTCTGGCCTGCAATGTGGGAATGCATTCCGTGATCTCTCCGCCATAACCTTTGACCGCTGCTTTTTTTACACTTGGTGAATTGGAAGGCATGACGATGTAGGCTTTTACATCTAATTTTTTGGCCGCCAGTGAAACCGCTTGGGCAAAATTGCCAGAGGAATGCGTGGCAACACCTTTTGCCCGTTGCTCATCAGTCAATTGCAGAATGGCATTGGTTGCCCCCCGCATTTTAAAGGCGCCCATTTTCTGAAAGTTTTCACATTTGAAATAGACCTTTGCCCCGCTCAGGCGATTGATGGTTTCACTTGTCAGAACAGGCGTGCGGTGGATGTAAGGGGCGATACGCTGCTGAGTTTCGAGGAAGTCTTGTTTGGTGAGGTGCATAGTTTCATTGTTTCATTGCTCCACGGTTTCATTGTTTGAGGTCAGTGAGCAATGAAACCATGAAACAATGGAGCCATGAAATTTACTTCGACATTTCATATAGCTTGTCTAGGTTCGGGGAAAGGATCACTTCGGTGCGGCGGTTTTTGGCTTTTCCTTCGGTCGTTGTATTGGGTACAATTGGGTGGTGCATACCTTTGCCGGCTGCGGTAATGCGGTACGGCATTACACCGTTGATGGCCAACAATCGAGCGACCTCTGCTGCCCGGTCGATGCTGAGTTTTAGGTTATAATCCACTGCACCAGTGTTGTCGGTATGGCCTTCTACGATGACGTCGATATCTGGATTGGCAGCAAGTGCCTGTGATAATTGTTTGATCGCTTTCTGGCCATTGGCATCAACGGACGAACTTCCTTTTGCAAATAGCAATTGGTGGCTCATGGTCACATATATATTACCGTCTTTTTCACTCACCCTGAGTTGAGAGTCGTCGAAGCCACGGAGGGCATTGTTGAGGCTGAGCCTCATATTGGCCATCTGTGCATCTTTTTCGGCGAGCATGCGCTCCAGTTCAGCGACCCGTTCTTCCCTCGATTTGAGGTCGTAGGTCTGCACGCCAACCTGGTCTTCCATTCCTTTCAATTGGCGGTCGCGGAGGTAGAGTTCGTCTTCCACATTAGCGAGTTGTTCTTCCATGACTGATCGGGTGGAGGAATATTCCGTGAGGAGTTTTGCATTTTCATTGGCAGTCTCGTCATAGCGGCCCTCTAGGAGCAGTTTGGCTTCGGCTATTTTATCTTTTTCCAATTTTTCCTGCGCCAATATTTCATTGACTTTTCGGAGCTGGTTTTCAGCGACCCGGAGCTTCCGTTCCAGTTCTTCATTTTCTGCTTCCACTGCTTTGTTGCTTTCCGATTGTGCTTTGTAATGGTCACGGGCCGTCGTCATGTCGTTGTATTTCTGCGTGGATACACAACTGCTGACAGCAATTGTCAGGCATGCACATGCGATCAGTAAGTTCTTGATTCTCATTGAGTAAGGATTTTGGTTTGATACCGCAAATATAGTCTTTTGGAAGTTTTCAGGTTCTTTAATAGCAAACCTTCCGCCAAATGGGGTAAGGGAGATGTTTAATGACGGAATGGTTTAGTGGTATGTTGGTTTACAGGATTCAGGTTTTCGGGCTGGCGCAGGACAGTGTCCTGTGTTCCCACTGTATTTTGAGCTTATGCCTAGTGAAGATTTCCGAAACTTCATTCTCCTCCCCTTTTGGAAAGGGGCTTCAGGTATTCATTTTATCAGGGTTCTGGCGTGTATCAAAAACATCTGTAACATAAACGTTTTGATTATCAATTCGATAGATGATCTTGTAGTTTCCTTCTACCAAATACCTGTGCCCCAGACCTATATACTTCTAAGGATTCTTCGAGTTGACCAATTAATGGAAAATTTTTCAACTTAAGGGCTTTTGCAATTACCTGAGAACGAACTTTTCGACCATATCTACCTTTTGAAAGATCTTTATAATACTCGTAGATTTCGGTGAGTTTGTTTTGGGCTTCTTGGGTAATAAAGACGCTCATGATTAGCTTTGGTTTTCTGAAATTTCATTTTGCCAATCTTCTATATCGGTCACATGGCCTTCTTTAATATCATCCTCTGATGCAATGGCCCTTTGCTTCAATTCTTCAACGGTCATAGGTTTTAAGGCCGCTTCGTAGTTGTTTATCCTGATTTTACGAAGCGACTCTTCGTATTGACCAATCAATGTCTCATCCCTGATGGACATGATTGCCTCAATTAATTGGAATTTCCTCAATTCTAATGTCATTATATTAATTGTTTAAGATTCGATTACAAATTTAAGGATTATGGGGGAGGAATTAAAGCAAATTCCATATTGTCCCCCTCCAATTCAATTCCCACCCTTTTGGAAGAGGGGGCATACTACCCGTCATTTTGACAAACAATAAAATTCCTTCCACACATTTTTTCCGAAATAATGCCAAAACGTCACATTTTCTTCAATGGCACAAACTCTGATAAGGGGCTACTTGGTTTGGTATTGAAAGGACTCCTGTTTCCATCAATTATCAATCAGAAATTTATCAATCACAAATAACAAATAACAAAAAGGTATTACTATGAAGTTAAAGCCAATCAACGACAGAGTTGTTGTGGAACCGGCAGCTGCCGAAGAAAAAACCGCTGGGGGCATCATTATCCCTGACACCGCTAAAGAAAAGCCGCAAAAAGGTAAGATCATCGCAGTAGGCCCTGGTAAAGACGACATTAAAATGACCGTCAAAAAAGGCGACAACGTACTTTACGGTAAATACGCCGGACAGGAACTCAACTACGGTGGCAAAGACTACCTTATCATGCGCGAAGACGACATTCTCGTTATCCTTGACTAATATTGGAAATTAAGAAATTGAGAATCAGAAGATACCTCATTGGATAATTTCTAATTTCCCAATTTCCCAGTTTCTAATTTTATCAATTAACAATCATCAATTAACAATAAAATAAAGATGGCTAAAGAAATTTCATTTAATAGAGATGCCAGGGAAAAATTAAAATCAGGCGTTGACGCCCTGGCCAACGCAGTAAAAGTGACCCTCGGGCCTAAAGGCCGCAACGTGGTTATCCAGAAAAGCTTTGGTGCACCGAGCATTACCAAAGATGGTGTGTCAGTTGCCAAAGAAATAGAACTGGAGGATGCAGTTGAAAACATGGGTGCCCAAATGGTGAAAGAAGTAGCTTCCAAAACCAGCGACATCGCTGGCGATGGTACGACTACCGCTACCGTTCTGGCACAAGCCATGATCCATGCTGGCCTCAAAAATGTGGCAGCAGGTGCCAACCCTATGGATCTCAAGCGTGGTATTGATACGGCTGTAAAAGTAATAGTTGCGAGTATCGCCAAGCAATCTGACAAGGTCGGGAAGGACTTTGACAAGATTCAGCAAATTGCCTCTATCTCTGCCAACAACGATGACGAAATCGGGACTTTGATCGCCGAGGCGATGAAAAAAGTATCAACCGATGGTGTCATTACCGTGGAAGAAGCTAAGGGCACTGAAACCTATGTGGAAGAAGTGCTCGGAATGCAGTTCGACCGTGGGTATCTCTCTCCATATTTTGTGACTGATGCTGAAAACATGGTTGCTGAATATGAAAATCCTTACATCCTTATCTACGACAAAAAGATTTCCAACTTGCAGGACATCCTACCTATTTTGGAAAAAGTAGCTGGTGCAGGACGTCCGTTGCAAATCATTGCAGAAGATGTTGACAGCCAGGCATTAGGTGTTTTAGTAGTGAACCGTTTGCGAGGTGGTTTGAAAATCGTTGCTGTGAAAGCACCTGGTTTTGGTGATCGCCGCAAAGCAATGTTGGAAGATATTGCCATTCTGACAGGCGGAACTGTCATTTCTGAAGAGAAAGGTTACAAATTGGAAAACGTTGATTTGGCCGAACTCGGTACGTGCGAAAAAATCACGGTTGACAAAGACAATACGACCATCGTGAACGGTGCTGGGAAGAAAAAGGACATTACTACTCGGATCAATCAAATCAAGAGCCAGATTGAAACCACGACATCTGATTACGACCGGGAGAAATTGCAGGAGCGTTTGGCCAAATTGGCTGGCGGTGTTGCCGTACTGAATGTTGGTGCACCTACTGAAGTGGAGATGAAAGAAAAGAAAGACCGTGTGGATGATGCACTCCACGCTACTCGTGCGGCCATCGAAGAAGGTGTCGTGACTGGAGGAGGCGTTGCATTTGCACGTGCCATTGATTCTTTGAAAAAAGTGGAAGGTAAAAATGCTGATGAGACCGTCGGCATCAACATCGTCCGCAAAGCGCTGGAATACCCGCTTCGCGTGATCGCTGAGAATGCTGGTGAGGAAGGCAGTGTGGTTTACCAAGCTGTTTCCATCGGAAAAGGTGCTTTCGGCTACAATGCCCGTACCGGTAAATATGAAGACCTGAAAAAAGCAGGTGTCATTGACCCAGCTAAAGTGACCCGCGTTGCTTTGGAAATGGCCGCTTCTATCGCAGGTATGCTTCTGATGACCGAATGCGTCATCAACGATATGCCAGAACCTGAAGCTGCCCATGCCCACATGCCTCCAGGTGGCGGTGGCATGCCAGGCATGATGTAATCATGACTAACTCGTTTTTTTAGAGATAAATTGGAAGCCCCTTCGCTGTTGCGAGGGGGCTTTTTTGGTGTCCGACGCCTCGCAGGGCGTCCGACACCTTTTTCATAACTCTCTCTTTGACCATTGTCGCCTCAGCATATTCAGGGCAAGGTGTCGGACGCCTTTGGAGGCGTCAGACATCTGTTACGTTCTCACCTGTCAACGGTCCATTTATTCAACCCATCAATTCCCCGGATATATCGTGGGCCTGTTTTATATTCTTTATGGAACGCCATAAAATTATCCAACCCATTTTCAGCTTCCTCGTCTTCAAATATTTTCAAAACATTTTCCACGGCTATTTTTGAATCTTTGATTTCCGAATAAGTGAGGTAGGAAGTATGTGGCCATAAATGATATTCTTTAGCAAGTCCGTGGTGGATTACATTGTGGTGGATATAATATAGCATATATTTAAAATGCACCTTCTGAGGAATAATTATGCGTTTAAATTTTGACTGGAATAAACTTCCGGTCCGGTTATATTCATTGTTGTAAGAAGTAGAATAGCAATTAAAAAACCTTTTGAACTGACTCAGGATGAAATAGTTGTACTCGATTTTTCCAGAAAGGTATTGTTCAGCTTTTATCGTATTTTCTTTTCCAATCAGTATTAAAATTTCTGGTGCAGGGTTTTTGCATTTGATAAGGAAATGGAAATGATTCGGGACAAGGCAATATGCATATGTGGTACAATAAGGCCCTAAATAATCCCACCATTTTTGAAGAAAATATTGATAGTTTTTTTCTTCCTTGAACATCTGTTCTTTTCCAATGCTTCTATTGTATATATGGTAACATGTTTCAGGCAGGAATTTAGCCCAATAGTTGATTTTCATAGGTTTGGTTTTTTGATGGTGAAAGGGACGGGTGTCGGTTGCAATATAAACTTAATCATGAGGACTGGAAATATAAAGTTGCTATTATTCGGTCAGCTCTCGGTGTCCGACGCCTCGCAGGGCGTCCGACACCTTTTTCATATCTCTCTCTTTGACCATGGTCGCCTCAGCATATTCAAGGCAAGGTGTCCGACGCCCTTTGGAGGCGTCGGACACCGAGGTTCTGTATTTTGAAAAAAGAAGATATGGAAGACGAGAACGGACAATTTTATTCCGCCACAATTTTTCCCGCCGCAATTAATTTATTTCCTACCTTAATCTGATAAATATAAATCCCACTTGGTAAATCTTTCCTTTCGAACTCAAAAGTATTTCCATAAAAATCGGTTGACAGGACTTTCGCTCCAAGCAGGTTTTTTAATTCAAATGAATAGGATTGACAGGAATTGCCAATTAATTCGATTTTAAAAGAATCGGAAAACGGATTTGGGTAGGGTTTTGAAATTGATTTTTGGAATGTTTCAGTTGTTGGGGTTGCTATTTCATTAGATGGCTGGTTGCTTTTATACATTACATCGTTTCCCAGATTCAAATAAATATACTGTTCTTCGTCAATATAGATATAGTAGATATTAGACCCATCGGGAATTCCACTATTTATGTTTAACCAATTCACTCCATTGTCAATGGAAATAAAAACATCGTTGGTGTTTGAGTATATTAAATGTCCTGAAGAGTTTGAAGTTAAAGAACCAAGCTGTGAACCAATGGCCTGTAATATATTCATCCAATCAAATGAATAACCACTATCGGTGGATACAAAATAATCTATTCCATCGAAAGGGGATTTGGCTCGGACATGTAAATTGCCATTAATAGAAATATGGATAGGGGATGTGATAAAAGAAAATCCAGGCATGTGGTCGGGGTGTATTTCCTCCCAACTGCTCCCCCCTGTAGATCTAAATATTCCGACATCCCTTGAAGAATACATAGACCCATCAGGATGCCATGATATGGGAAACGTAATGGAAACTGAATCTAAAAATTCCCAAGTATTTCCCTGGTCAGTTGTTTTATAAAGTTCGATTCCATCATTGATATATAAGTCTCCTTGAGGGGATATACTCATTTCCCAATCAAAACTTTCTTCATGGGAGAATATAGGAGTCCAGTTAATACCTGTGTCTGATGACCTGTAAATTGTCCACTCCCATTTGCCAAAAATATTTCCTGATTTATCTGCAATAAGGTTGAACAATAATAGGGAATCGTTGAGACTTACGTCTTCCCAATTTTGCCCATCGTCAAATGATTTTTGATAAGAATAATTAGCACCAACCTTGGCATAGAGCACCCCGTTTGCATCTTTAAAAGAAGAATAGGATTTAGCCCCGGGAGGCCCACCCAGCGGCTCAAAATAAACTTGTGATTGGAGAATAAAAGGAAGTGCCAGAAACGGCAATAGTTTCAGTAAATTTCTCATAGCTAAATTATTTTGGTCAATAGTTTAGCCAAAAGTAATCAATTTTCAGAAAGGGGCTTTTTAAAAATAACGGAGGGGCGCTTTTGCTAAAGCACCCCTCTGCCATTTCTAATATCCTACCGATTTGAGATTTAAGATTACATGATGTTTGATTATTGATTGATGTCCCCGAAACCAAAAATCATGTAATCGTAAATCTTAAATCTTAAATCAAAAGATGCTTATTGCTAGCAGCACCCCCCCCCATCATAAAAGAAAGTGGATTCCGAAATAGAAACATCATCCCTGCCAAGTCCGGCAAGCGTACCAGCCGTTTTGTCGCAGACTGCTATGGGCTGGTTGTAAAGCATGACGTGGCCATTTTTATCGTCAAACATATCCTCGTTACCATAATATAACGCCGTTTTTCCCGTAAAAACACAAGGTCCGTCAGCAGGCATGGGGTCTTTGATGGCGCAGACTTCCACGCTTTCGATGTAGATCAGTCCATCGGTATCGTAGTGGCCAGGATCGAGAATTCGGTAGGGACGTTTCGCTCTGATTTCAATAGTGCCGAAGCCAATATCTGTCAGCATTTTTACATACTTCTTTAAAGGAATGGAACCGGACAGACAGAGTGCTCTTAGGCGCTCGTCCTCCCTCAGTTGTTGTGGCATGTCCTGCTCACAGGTTGGGTCTGACATCACCAATCTGCCGTGGGGTTTTAGTACCCGGTACATTTCGGACAAGGCTTTTTTGAGTTCGTCCATTTTAAAAATATTGAACAGGCAGTTCTGGGCAGCCACGTCAATGGAATTGTCTTCGACAGGGAGGGAAAGTGCATCTCCTTTATGCAGTTCTACAAAATCAGAATTGAACCAAGGGTTCTTTTCTTCTGCTTCCACAAAATTGTCCCGGCAAGCCTTGAGCATTTCCGGCACCACATCCACTCCGATGACGCCACCTTTCTGGCGACTGAAATAGGCAAACTGCAACAGCTCCATGCCGCCGCCAACTCCGACGTACAATATTTTCGGATTGTTCACCAGGTCGCGGGGATGTACGGTGCTGCCGCAGCCGTAATTCATTTGGAGCATTTTGGAGGGGATGTCCAGTCCTGGCAATTGCCAGACGGGGGTGGTGGTGCAGCAGAGGCCGAGGTCGGGCACGAGTGCTGCTTCTTTATAAACATCAAAGGTGGTATCAAGATATGCCATGTTTTTCAAATTAGGGATTTAGAGTATGTCTAGTTTTTCGGCCTGCCAGTAGGCCGAAAAACTAGACATACTCTAAATCAGTATAAAAGTGGAGAAACAAACTTAGGGCGTTATGGTTGTTTCTAATTTCAAAAAATTCACGGTCTGCTTGTTTTCATAAAAAGCGCAAAATTAGGGAAAAGGAAAGGATTGAAAACAGTAGTTCGAGTTGTTTTCTTTCTATGGTGACCATGTGGGCGTTAATGTTGAAGGCACACCAAAAAGTGCAAGCACCACTAATGCGATTGCCCTGAGCATTTTCAGAGCGACTTGTGTGTGCCATCGCATTGGCCGTTGTGCCGGTGGCCGGTTTGCTTGCAGGTGCACATTCCTATTGTTTTGGTTGTTTCCTGCTTAAAGACGATGGGTGTAAAAGAGGTGCCTTTGTGTGCACCATCGCAAAATGGTTGGTTCGACGACTCTCCACATGCGCACCAAGCGTATGTTTTTCCAGCTTCGAGTTCTATACGTATTGGGGAGGTGCCAGCTTGTTTAGGTTTTTGCATTGTTGTTGTTGTTTGATTTGAGTGAGATAAAAAACAAAATCACGGTTTATGATCTTATCTTTATCCTTATCGAATTATTTTTGTTGAATGCTGTGATGGTGAAAGGAATTTTCAAATCGGGGTTCAATTCAAGAATAGCATTGACGGTTTCAATATGAAAATCAGGAGGAAAATGGCCGGGGCGCAAATAAATTATTCCAGTATAATCGACATTTTGAGTAAATACAATTTGGCCAAAATCACTGTCCCGAGTAACAATGACTCTTCCTTCTTTTTGGGCAATTGGTATTAATTCAATATCTTTTTTCCCGATTAAACCTTCTTCAACAACCGACTTAACATCAAATCCTTTAGAACGCAAATGCTCAACGATTTGCCTGTAAATGTTTTCGTCAATAAATAAAGGGAAGTCAGTAAGCTTCATGCAGCAGAAGCTTTTATTTCGATTAGAATCTCCTTGTCTAAAAAACGGGACGCATAAAGAATGGCTTCTTGAACGCCTTCTTTTGGTAGGTGTGGAAATTCCTCAACGATACTTTTGACGCTGGCGCCAGAAGCGATCCATTCGAGGATTAATTGGATACTGATTCTTGTACCTTTGATTATTGGCTTCCCGCCGAGGATGTCTGGATCGGATATGATGTATTTAAACTCCATATTTTCTTTTTACAAATTTAATGATTTTATTTCATTTTCCATTTCCCCCAACCGCTCATCAATCCCCAACTGTCTTCCCTCCAACTTCCCAATCTGTCCTTCCTCTTTTCCGATCATCTCGTCAAAATCTTCAAAATTGGCGTCTATTTTTTCCTTGATGCCCGTCACATACGTTTTCAGTTTTCCAGAAAGTTCGGTTTCCATAGCGTTCTTCCCTTTGGCGATTTCCATTTGGTAGCCTTGCAAAATTTTACGGCGTTTGGCAGTAGAGGTGAAGCCAGCGAAAAGCAATCCGAGAGTGGTGAGCACACCGCCCGTAATGTCAAAAACCGACATTTTGGTGACTGCTGCGAGGATGATGCCGATCACGGCCAGTCCGCCTCCGGTCGCCATTGAACCAGTTCCGGGTTGCTTGTCGGGAAACAACTCATCTGCCGTGAAGTTTTCAGGGCGGTTGAGGAAGCGGCTGAAAGTTTCCTGTAGTTCCTGCATCACATTGGCGCGCCGTTCAGCGATATCGCTAAATATTTCGTGGTTGTTTTTGAGGATGGTCTGGCTGTGATGGATTTTGTGGTCGATCATTTTTGCCATCTGCTGGATGCTGTCGGCGAGGTCGGCCACATTGTCGTTGAGCTTGGTTTGGAGTTCGAGTTGGAGGTCGCGGTCAAGATCGGAGGCGAGGCTTTCGAGCCACTCCTGGGCGCTTAGTTTTTTACTGAAAATACTGGTGATGCTCCTTTTCAACAGCGAGAAAAAAGAAAGGCCATCTGACAGTTCTTTTTCCTTTTGTCCGGTGATGCGGTTGTACCCAGCTACGAGGTTTTCAACCAGCATGTCCACTTGGCGAAGGGATTTACCTTCTTGTTTTTCAAGTGTTTGCGTTACTTCCTTTCGGAAAACAGTGTCTGCTTCCCATTGCTTTTTGCGGTCTGCCACGCCCTTGCCGATGCGCTCGTTGAGGTTGCGGGACGTGTTGATGTTGTTCTGTAATTTCAACACAGGGGCTTTGCCGCCAGTGATATTTTCTTTTATGAATTCCCTCAAAACAAGGAAGCCGCTTTCGGTTGTATTCCCTTCAAGTTCTTGCAATGCCGAGACCGCAAATATTCTGGGTTTGTTGATGCCTTTTTTCTGGGCATGTTCCACCACACCGTTGATGTTCACTTTCAAATCGTCAGCTGGCATCAGGTCTTTTTGTTGTAAAACAAAAATAACCTTGCGCCGCCATTCCGTGTTGATGAAATCGAAAAAATCCCAGGCTGACTGGCGGTATGGGTTTTTGGCCTCGAACACAAAAACAATCAGGTCGCTTGATGGGATGAAACGCTCGGTGATTTCATGGTGGTGCTCGACGATGGTGTTGGTGCCAGGGGTGTCAACAATGGCTATCTCTTTTAGGATTTCAATTGGTTGCTTGATTTTTTTGAGGTGTGGGTTGATAACGACCACTTCTTCTTTTTCGCCCCAAACAACCTGCTGGATGGTATCGGTCATTGGTTGCGGGGCGACCTTGCAAATCTCTTTACCGGTTGACAATAAGGCGTTTACGAAACTGCTTTTCCCTGCTTTTACTTCTCCCACGATCACAAACATGAAAGGTTCGTTGATCCTGTTCCGCAAGTCACTTACAGTCTGATTGAGTGCAGCGTGGCCAATTTCATTGGTCAGGTCGTGCAGGTCTTTGACGATTTCATCAATTTGGGAGCGGAGGGTTTGGAGGCTGTCGTTGAGGATGTTTGTGGACATTTTGAGTTTCTGAGTGCTTGAGTTTCTGAGTGTTTAAGTTGGTCTGGCGAATAAACTGGAAATTTCTAAAGTCTATTGTCTCTAGGTCTAAAGTCTAATCCCCCATCAATTCAATTCAAACTTTACTGGCAGTCGATATTTCACCCTTACCGGTTGCCTCAATGCGTTCAGTCCAGGTTTGAACTTGGGTAGTCGCTGCACGAGCCTGGCTGCCTCTTTGGCACAACCTCCCCCAATGTCATTCCTGAATTGGACACCGCTCACCCGGCCATCTTTTTCGACGATAAACTCGACAACAACGGTGCCTTCTATTTTTTTCCGCAATGCCTCTGTCGGGTAATTCATAGTTCTTTTGATGTACCTGCCAATTCTTTTATCAGTACAACTGCGTTCCTTTCCTTCATTGTTGTTTTCACAACCTCGAAAGATTGGGTAACGGGAAGTCGATTTCAGCGGAATGGGCTCGTTTGGGTCGGTTACAGGCTTGGCAGGGGCAGTTGTGTTTTGATTGTTTTCGGGCCTTTCTGGAGTTGGATTAGGTCTATTGTTTCGATCCTGGTTTGTCCCTGAACCAGTATCTGTCGATGGATTGGCAGGTTCGATATATCTGGTGTCTTCTCCGGCCTCAATTGCGACGACGGCGTCCAGTTCCAATAGTCGCATTTTTTCCCTCGCATCACCAACGAACCTTCCATTTGGATAAATGTCTGAGTAATCCTTGAGTGCAGCGACATCATTGGCAGCAATGGCCGCTTCCCAAACACTGGTCTCGATGCTGTCAAGTCTCAGTTTTGCAACCTGGGCAAGTTCCCCGTCGGGGTATTTATCCAAAAAATCTTCGATTACAATCTTCGATGGATTTTGATTGACTATATGCCAACTTTTAGTTTCATCAACGGAGGCGATGTTGTCACCTGGTCCCAAGTTGGTCCAAAGCGCCCACGATGCAACAATCATCACCAGCAAGGCGGACATGGCCGATGCCATCTTTCTGAAAGAGCTTGATTTGCGGGGGACATGCAGATTCGAAGGTTGTGGAGCACTAGGGCTGGGAGACGGAATATATGATCTGGGCTCAGCGGATGGTTGTGGAGGTGGGCTACCTGGAATGCCACTTTGATTTTGGGTTACAGTCAAAGCGATGCCAGCCGCAGAAAATTTTTGATCTACACCACTTTCAACCGGGGCAACAGTAATAATCTCGACTTCTTCTTCCAATACGATATTCCGTTTTCGCTCGATCCCATTTTTTATTTCAATGATCGAAATTTTTAAAACAAGTGGATGTGTGCCCCCGGTCAGGGGTTTTACATAAAATAACCACTCCGTAAACAAGTCTTTTTCGACAAATTGGACTACGTCGTGGAGGGTGCGGATTTTAAATGCACTACCCTCAGGGTCAAGTAGTTCTACGCCCATCACGTCGGAAATTCGGAGGTCTTTCATTATATCTCCTTCCAGTATTTCGAGATCCTCTGTTATTATTTTCCGGTCGAATGCAAGTCGAACAATGCACTTGGTCTCTTCTTGCAATTTCATTTGATTTGGAATGCGGTACAACACTTCCCCATTGTAGATATCGGGCACTCCTTCTGCGTCTTTGCCACCTGCTTTGTTCAGGTGGACTTCTTGCAGGCTATCAATAAAATTCAAAAGGTCTTTGCGGATTTTGTTGATCTCGATTGCCGAGTTTTCGTTGCTGATGACACCTTCTAACAATTGTTTCATCACTTCCTGATAACGGCCTTCGAGCAGAAGCAGGTCATTGTATGCATCGTTGTTGGGGGAAAGTGCAGCCTTGACCGCTGGCAGCGCTAGGTCGATGCCTTGCGATGCAATTTCTTTGAGCCTGATTTTTAATTCTTCTATGGTTTCCATGCAATTGAATTAGGAAGCTTGATTTGTACGCTGTCAAAATTAGTCTCTTTGTAGCGATTGGCAAAATAATGAGATGACACCTTTAGAAGTAGTGGAGCGGGAGAGGAAAATGTTCCCTTTAATTTTCAGTAAATAATACCACAATCGCTCATTCCTCTATTTCGAGAATGCATTGTCGGAGGATGCCTTTTGAGGCCCTGCCGGCGCAGAGCAGCAAATCCAATATGGATAGGTTCGGTAGGAATCCGAGCCGGTCTTCAAAAACTTGAGAGTAATGATGAGGTTTGAAAGTAGGGTCATCGGCAGGGGCTTTTGGATTGATGGTTCCCCTAAAATCCAGTATCCCTTTTTCAGGTTTGCGTTCATACTTTCGGGTCAACTCCACATCTATATCTATGCCGATGGTATGAATAAAATAAAGCAAAAGTTCAAAATTGAAATCCCAGGCATACTCATACCTTTTGTACATGAAAAATGGCTTCAGGTCATCAATGTAATATTTAAAATATGGAGAGTTGCCATAAGCGGATTTAATTGATTTCCAATGTCTTGCAGCCCAAGGTTCATCAAAGGCAATGTGGACATCTCGAATGGAAGCTTGGTTGTTTTTACCTTTCCGGAGAGGGATGGACAAACGTTGGACGCCATTGACAGTGGCAATGTGGCAGCGGTTGCGGTAAGAGGTTTTTATATAGTTTTCTTGTGCTTCCAGCAGAACCCTGCCATGCATCATCAATTTGACAAAATACTGCACAGGCGGCATGTACTGCAGTTCAATAAGTATGGTGCTTTTACTTGTCAATCCTGTCTTAATTTAGAGGCGAATATATTCTATTATTCTATCATTTCATCATTCATTCTACATTCATCACTCTTCATTACAAATAACTTCCGTCAAATGCCAATGGCAACATATCATTTCCTTTTTCAAAAATATAAATTTCCCCTGTTTCCCCTTGAAGAATGACCTTCATAGCATTGCCATTTTTTCTTTCCGTTTCACAAATGACCTGTCTGCAACTGCCACAGGGCAGTGCTGGGCGGTCAATGTTCTGGGCAGGGTTTAGCACTGTAATGGCAACGGCAATAACTGCTGATTCTGGGAAGCGGTTCGCTGCCGCGATCAGCGCTGAGTGTTCCGCGCAGACACTGATTGGGTAGGATGCGTTTTCATAATTGGTACTGGTGACGGTTTCCCCGTTTGAAAGAAGGGCCGCTGCTGCTACTTGAAAGTTGGAATAGGGCGCATAAGCATTTTGCAAAACATTTCTGGCAGCCGTCAGCAATTGTTGATCGGAAGTGGGGAGTTCATCTTCGGAGGCATAAGCGGAGAAGGCAGTTTTTATTTCGAGTTTCTGCATAAGGACTGGGTGTTTTTTATAAAATTATGGCGTCACTGCCATATCCTAAGTAGGTGGAGTTAAATAATCGACACTTTTGACGAGGTTACCTGCCTACCGGCAGGCAGGTTTTTTCGTCAGACAAGGCAAAAAAAATTAGCATAGCCATAGCTACGGTCATTTTTTTTAACAAAGTATGGCGGAA
>JAJCYI010000169.1 GCA_029263015.1 Saprospiraceae bacterium
GGATAAACAATATCCGATCGGCCTGAAAACCAAAAAAGAGGATATTGACTGGGATAAAATTTATCAACATCCGGATCTGCCTCAATTCAATTACTTTATGAAACCATAGCTTGGCCTAAGTTATTGATTTTACTTTACTAAAGAAAAGAAATCTTTATCATGAAAGAAGAAACACTTTTTTACATATTTATCAATGCAAGCCTGATCAACAATTTTGTGCTGGCTTATTTTTTAGGTATTTGTCCTTTTCTGGGGGTATCCGGTAAAATGGAAACAGCTACAAAAATGGGCGGTGCAGTGACGTTTGTGATGATTATTAGTTCGATGTGTGCTTATGGCATCCATGCGTTGTTAGTGGTGATAAATGCGCCTTTCTTGCAGCTTATAAGTTACATTGTAGTTATTGCTTCTACCGTTCAGTTGGTGGAAATGTTTGTCAAAAAAATGAGCCCCGCATTGTTCAGGGCATTGGGGATATTCCTTCCCCTGATTACCACCAACTGTGCCATATTGGGATTGGCTTTGTTCCAAACAAATAAGGGTTATGGATTCGTCGAGAGTTTTGTTTACGCGGTGGGAGCAGGTGTTGGATTTACACTAGCCCTGGTGCTGATTGCGGGTTTACGTGAGCAATTGAATTTCGCTGAAGTTCCCAAAGTGGTAAAAGGTACGGCACTGACCTTATTGATTGCAGGCATTTTGTCTTTGTCGTTCATGGGGTTCGCAGGATTAGGTACGCAATGATGGGGTTTTTGGTTCGGGGTTTTTAGTTTTTGGTTACTGGTAATTAGAAATAATGGAGTTGGCGAAAATCAACGACTAAACCAAAAACCAAAAACCAATTTCAAAATAAACCTAACAGATAATGTTTGAATCATTATTAATTGGTGTCGGCGGAATTGTATCGTTAATGATCGTATGGGTTATCGTTCAGTCTTTATGGCGAAAAATATTTGCTGACCAGATATCTGATGACGATGTCTTGGCAGGGAGAACCAGCTGTTCTAATTGCGGCTGTACCACAGTTTGCAAGAATGAACAAAAGCAATTGTCAACTAAATAAATTCATTAGACATCTTTCCTAAATAAATTTAAGGCATGGAAAAAGACTGTTTAGCTGACTTATAGTTATTTAGGAAAGATGTCTATCAATAAATAACCATATAAATTATGGCACATTTAGCAGATTTTAATATTCAAAATAAATACCAGGCGACCGTTAAAAAAACGGAGCGCTTAACTCCGGTAAATACCGAAGAAATTCGGGAAATATTGCTGGAAATAAACCAGCCAGGTTTCGAATGCCAGGTAGACCAAAGTTTTGGTGTACTGGTAAATGCTTCGAGCAACTTCGGAAATACTTCGCATCATCGTTTATACAGTGTGGCCGATCTTCCAACCACGAAGAAAGGCAAGCCACAAATCACCCTTCTGGTAAAACGGTGTTACTATGTTGATGAATTTAACGGAGAGCAATACAAAGGTGTAGCGTCCAATTACTTGTGTGATAGGCGAGTGGGCGATGACATAACCATAACTGGACCATTCGATTTACCCTTTGCCGTTCCTGAAGATAAAAATTCGAATCTCATCCTGATAGGTATGGGAACGGGAATAGCTCCATTCCGGGCATTTGTAAAACACATCTATAATAATGTAAAAGACTGGAAGGGTAAAATTAGATTGTTTTATGGGGCACGTAGTGGTTTGGAATTGCTTTACTTGAATAATAAAAACGGTGATCTAACTAATTACTATGATGAGTCAACATTTGAGGCTTTCCATGCTTTAAGTCCACGTCCACATTGGTCAGATCCTATCCCATTAGACACTGCGATTGAAGAACGGGCGGCTGAAATAATCGAATTATTGTCCCATTCAAGCACTCATATTTATGTGGCTGGATATGACAAGGTTATGGATATGTTGGACAAGGCATTTTCCAATATTTTGGGTTCAAAAGAAAAATGGGAAACCCGGAAAATGGAGTTGATTGCCGGTAAGAAATGGGCGGAAATTATCTATTGAATAAAAAACAAAAATGAACATTTATTTAGTCAGCGTGCCCAAGGCATTTTTCATTTTTATTAATTCAAAATGATCATCATCACTGCACTTATCGCACTGGGTGGCCTAACGGTTGTTTTGGCCTTAATGCTCATTCTGGCCAATAAGAAGCTTTATGTCTATGAAGATCCGCGCATTGACGTTGTGGAAGACCTGTTGCCCCATGCCAATTGCGGAGCTTGTGGCCAACCAGGTTGCCGTCCATTTGCGGAATTACTTGTTTCTGGAGATGTCCTACCAGGTAAGTGTACAGTAAGCTCGGAAGAAGGCAGGCTTGCAATCGCTGAATTTCTTGGTGTTGACCTTGGATCTGAAGAAAAGCGGGTTGCCCGTTTGGCGTGTGCAGGTGGCACCAACGTGGCGCTGAATCGCGCTAAATACCAAGGATTGGAATCTTGTCAGGCAGCCTCCCTTGTTTCGGGAGGGGGAAAAGGGTGTTTTTGGGGTTGCCTTGGCCACGGTGATTGTGAGGTAGTGTGTGATTTTGATGCCATCACCATGAATGCGTTTTCTATTCCGGTGGTAGATGTTGAAAAGTGTACGGCCTGCGGCGACTGTGTGGAAGTCTGCCCCAAGGATTTATTTTCCCTGCAACCTGTGAGCCATCGGCTTTGGGTAGCTTGTAAGAACCTTGAAGATGGAGATGAAATTCTTGAGGAATGCCAAGTTGGCTGCACTGCATGTGGCAAATGCGCCATGGACGCACCGGGCAATCTTATTGCCATGGAGCATAATTTGCCAGTGATCGATTATTCAGAAAACCACCAAACGCAAGTCCCTATTCAGCGGTGCCCCACTGGGGCTATCGTTTGGCTGGATGAAAAAATGGGCGTGATTAAAGGGAAGGAGAGTAAAAAAATTATTCGAAAAGGTGAGCGGCAAATTGGATATTCATAAAACGCTTAATATCAATCATGCTAACTGGACATTAGACATTTAGACGATAGATATTAGACGACTACAGGTTCATAGGTGGTTGATTATTAGAAAATTATATGTTCTAAATAGTCTAAAATCTAATTGTCTACAGTCTAATGTCCAGTAGTATGAATATCAATTCCATTTCCCAACAAAATTCAACGTCATGAGAATACAAGTGCAAGACTTTATGTCGTCTCCAGTATCAACCGCAGTAGGCAAAAAAAGAGTTCACGAAGTCCGGGCTCTAATGAAACGCAAAGGGATTCATGCGCTGCCAATTATCCAGTATTCAAAAAAACTACCGGAAGCCGAGGTGACTATTCAGGGTATTGTCACCACTACAGATTTAAGTGAAAGTATTGATGACAAATCAATCGTAGAAGATGTTATGACCCCAAACGTGCATATTATCCACAAGCACTCCAGTGCCCAGTCCGCTGCCAAAATGATGCTTAAACATAAGGTACACCACCTGGTTGTGATGGATGAAGGGAAAATAGCCGGAATGATCAGTTCCTTGGATTTTGTGAAATTGGTGGCAGAGCATTCGCTTGGATGAGGAAATGTACTGCTCGATAAAAACCAAGGTGATCATAGACGGCGGTATGGTGACAAAATAGTGTATGGAGGGCCGCCACCTGTTTGGAGTTCACCAAATTTCTGTTCTGACTGCTTCAGTTCAATTTGGGTGTTCTTATTTGTCCATACCAGGACATTTACAAGCATGCCATCACGTCCTTTTTTAATCTTTATTTTTCTTTGTTTGTTTACCCTTAATTAGGTGAGTGTCGATTATATATGCTCACCTAATTAAAACCCGATTTATGGCTCGACCTCCACAAGCTCAACCTGCTTTGATTTTTATTCCTGACATTACAGGCTTCACAAAATTTGTGACGGAAACTGAACTGGTTCACAGTCAGCATATCATTACTGAACTGCTGGAGACATTAATGGATTCCAATAATACTGGACTGGAAGTCAGCGAGATAGAAGGAGATGCTATTTTATATTACCGATTTGGGGAGGAAGCCAATGCAGAGAATATTTTAAACCAGGTGCAGGAAATGTTCATTCGTTTTCACGAACACCTGGTTCGGTACAACAATCGTCGGATATGCCAATGTGGCGCCTGCAAAACGGCAAATTCCCTTACTTTGAAATTTGTAGTGCATTATGGAAGTATCGCATTGAACCAGGTAGGCAGTCATACTAAACTTTTTGGAAAAGAAGTCATCGTTGCTCATCGGTTATTGAAAAATGAAATTCCTCATCATGAATATGCGCTTTTTACCCACCCATTATTAGAGGCTTGTGAAACATGGAATAAAGCTGATGAATTTGCTTGGGCAAAATTTGATACTGGAAAAGAAGTGTATGATTCAGGCCCGGTCCAGTTCGATTATTTAGCCTTGGCCCCTTTAAAGAAAAAATTAAAACCTATTGAAAATTTACCGCCTATTATGACTGGGCGGCCCATCAAAGCGATTGAATTAGAACAATCATTTAATGTCCCCATCGAAATATTATTGTCCAGAATAGTCGATCTTGATTTTCGACCTAAATGGTCAGGAATCGGAATTAAAAAAATTACTCCCCATGAATTAAATCGGCAAGGAACTGTCCATCAATGTCTCATCCCCAATAGTAAGGATCGGCCAGAATTTATTACAGAAAATTTTAAGCGGGAAAATAATAAATTCAGTTTTGACGAAACGGAAGTAAATGGACGTTTTAGTAACCGATGGATATTAGAAAATAAAGGAGCGGAAAAAACTTTTTTAAAAACCCAGGTTTGGATTAAAAACAATTTTTTATTTAAGATTTTATTTTATTTGTTTTTTAGATCAAAACTCAAAAAGAACGCCAGGGAGAATCTGCAAAAACTGGAAATGTTATTGTTGGAAGAATATAAAAAGAATGGAAAATGGCAGAAAGGTTTGGTGCTTTGAGAGGCACTTAGAGCTTGGTGGAGATTTGATTTCCAGTGAAAGAAAGAAATTTTTTCCTCAAAAGGAAAAGACAAAACGTCAACCCTTCAACCTTTCTTTTTTTCTTATTTCAATCCATCCATAGCTGGATTAAATTCCAATTTTATTAGACTCGAAATTCTACCCACTTTTGGATTCCTTTATTTCTATTTTAATGTTTTTTGAACGCTCACATAATATTTTCGATTCAAATATTTTTATGAATTTGGCCAAGAAAAAGACTTCATTTGATTAGTGATTGTATTCTGAGTCACTCACCTGGTTTTCAACGGTAAAGTATATGCAGCGTGACCAGCTCTTGCTGGGCATGACCGTCATATCTTTGTTGTCGGCTGTGCTCCACCGAGTTTTAGTCCCCAAATCACGTAAGTCCTTTTCATTTCTTGGCATTACTTTAACAAAAATGCGTCCATCACCTTCGTAGGTCTTCCGTTATCCCCCCAAGCACTAAACGAATACGAACTCCAACTTTTTGCTCCTTCCGGTTCCCAATAAAATACGCCAAGTCCTTTTTTGCTTGGCACGGAACTAACCTTTTTTTGCACTGCAAGCAACATGTCGTACGTATTTTCTATTTTTTTATCGTCATCTCCGATTTCTACTACCATCACTTCTTTTCCATAGATAGATGCAAGGTCAATCAAATTATCTCCAAGGTCATCAACCGATAATTTATAATCCGGATTGCCATTCACCCAGTTTCCATTTACCATGCTTCCATTCGCCCAGTAGGGATAATAGGACAAACCGATTATGTCATACTTTGCTTTATTTTTCTCGGCATTATCAAACCACTCTCTAGCTAAGGCCTTTTTATTCCCCCGGTCAATATGTAGTATCACTTTTGATTCCGGGCTTACCGCTTTAATGGCATTGTAGCCTTCATTGATAAGTAGGGCCAATTGTACCCAATTGGACGTGCCGCCATCGGGCCAAAGCATCCCATGTGTTATTTCATTTCCAACTTGAACCCATTCGGGTGTTACCCCTGCTCTAGTTAGAGCCGTCATAACATCAAATGTATGGTCATAAACATCGGTTAGTAATTGTGAAAAACTATGCCCAGCCCATGCGGCCGGTTTTATTTGTTTTGATGGGTCGGCCCATGAATCGCTATAATGAAAATCGAGCATCACCTTCATCCCCCATTTTTTTGAGCGGACAGCCATTGCTACTGTTTCATCCTTACTGCAATGGCCACTAAATTTATCATCAGAAGGATTCACCCAGGTTCTTAGTCTTATAGCGTTTATTCCATGTTCTTTTAAGATTTGAAAACAATCTTGCTCTTGTCCCTCATCGCTGTAAAATTTATAGCCTGTTGCTTCCATTTGAGGCAGCCAGCTAATATCTGCACCTTTTACAAAATTAGCGTCAAGAATTGCTTCATCTTGTTCTGTTGACGGTGGAGAGACACATGAATAGCTTGCAATAAATATAAATGCAGTAAAAAATGTCCTCAAAGAATAGTTTCGGATGTACTTCATTTATTTTAGTTGTAATTGTTGAACGAAATTTAGTCCCGACATATATTCATATGGCATTGCCGACGGTTAGCTACACGACGTAGCTGGCGGATCATTTCGGTTCGCGGGTTTGCAGGACTGCCAGCTATGGCCGTTGTAGTTGTTGTTAGCATCAGGTTTATCTTATTTATTCATATCTCATCATTTATCCACTTATTTATAAGTCCATTTTCTGGCTTTTCAACATTTGTACACATATACTCTTCATCAATAAATTCACATTTATTTATTATATCTTCAATTACAATCCCAATTGCTTCTTCGATTGATGCCAGAATTTTTATTAGCAAATAATTTCCATGGTTTTCTATTGATTCAAATTTTGATTGTCTTTTTTTACAGACCAACCTCATTTCCTTTTCCTCTTATAGCTTACAGCAAGTGTAAAAGCAGGTGCCCTTGTAACATCATTCCCAGATAAACCACCTCCAACTGCTCCCCAAATGATAAAATCACTTTTTAGTTCATAACCAAGTTTCAAGCTGAAAGCAACATATTCAAGATTGTTGGTATAGAGGCCGGTTTCTATTGCATTCCTGTCAGGTGAGTTTCCATCTTCCATTGATTGCAATGCCCCAAATTGCCCTATCAAATTAAAATGGTCTCCTATCTTAGTTCCAAGTTGAAATTTTGAAAACCATTGGGTACTATAATCATTTGATCGAAGGTTAGTACCAAGGTCAAATGATGTCCAGAACTTTTCACCTGCATGACCAATGTGGAGAGAAGGAGCTATTCCCCATGCATCAGCCCCAGTTCTTAACCCAGCATCTTGCTTTTCGATGGCTGTATTTAGGTCTGCTCTTAGCTGCAAGGAATAAACCCAGCTACCACTTTGTTTTAAACCATAAATGGCAGACAAGCTTACATTTCCTAAACCAATCAAATTTCCAGAGGGTAGTGTATCTCCACTGAAACCCGCGGAAACAATTTCATCTCCAGTACTTACAAATTTAATTGGAATGTTTCCAGTAATAGTAAATTTATCAGTTATCCCATGCTCGTGGTACACTTGAAGTGTTAGATCGAACACTTTTCTCACTAAATCCAACGGATCACCATTGTTGTTATATTTACTTTCTCCAATTATAGAAGAATAACCTATCTGAGAATAACTAGCACCTTTTTTTTGAGTCCAAGCTTGTCCCATAGATTTGGTGGTAGCGAAAATACCTATCCCGAATATGACCACTGTTATTTTAAATTTATTCATTTATTTCTGATTGATGCTAACGGTTGCATAAACGACGTGCTTGAGGAATCGAAGGCATGGCCGATTTATCTTTGTTGTAGCCAGTTTTTCTTAACACTATGAACCTGTCTGTTAAAATATCTATTTCAAGTTTCTTTTCTTTCGCAATATATTCGATCGTTTCTTTTCTATATATAAAAACATGTGTAGAGTCGTTTCGATAATTCCACTTATTGAAATCAATCTGGTCATTATATAACATTGTCATAATAAGCAACATCCCATTAACTTTTAATAACGATGTAAGGCTATCAATTTCTATTTTGGGGTTGTGAAAATGCTCAAATACCTCACAGCTAACGATATAATCATACATATTGTTAAATATGTTTTGATTGGGAGCAAAGAATGGATCGTATTGAACAATGTCATAGTCTTTCTCCATTAGCATACTTGAAATAACGGGGCCGGTACCGCTTCCAAAATCTAATCCTTTATGCTCTGGTAAGAATTTCTCAATTACATAATTAGTAATTGGCATTGTAAAGTTTTGATACCTAATATCATTTACGTCATTGTTGTGAGTTTCATATATTGCTTTTTCTTCGTCAGCGGTTAAGTAATATTTTTCATCTTTTACAATTGCTTTACAAATGTCACAATCATAATAATACTCATCTTTTTTATTTATAAGTGTCGAACCGCAAAGTGTACAAATCATTTTAGGATTGGGGATTGTTTTATTTGTTCAATGAAGTCTATTCTGCCAAAACAGGATACATTTTTAAGTCTGAATAATTGTTTTTTCTTTGTTATAGAATGGTCTCCTTGCATGGCTGTATTAGAATTTAAATATTCTTCCTCTTTGGTTTTCTTCTGTCATTGCTATATATGTTCTTTAAAATTGGCTACAACGTTAGCACATACGCCGTGTGAGGCTCTTGCCGAACATGGACGTTATGTGCTTTGTTAGCACCAGTTTCTACTTTTTTTCTTCACGCAAAATTTTCTCCATTTTACGACCTCTTGCCAATTCATCAATCAGCTTTTCCATACGTCTACATTGTTTATACAATTCAAATTCATCCTCTATTTCTTCAATTCGATAACCACAAACGACTCCTTTAATCAAGTGTGCGTTTGGATTTATTTTAGCTTTTTGAAAAAATGTTCTAAAGGTTGCTTTTTCATCAATAAGTGCTTGTAAAGCATCTTGATCAAAACCAGTGAACCATTTAATTACTTGATTGAGTTCTTCTTTTGTTCTTCCATTTTTCTCCAGTCTATTCAGGTAAAGTGGATAAATAGATGCAAATATCATTTTTGCAACTTTTTCATTTTTCTTAGCTGTAACTTTCATCTTTATTTGATTTTGAATTAATTGGTGCTAACAAGTGATACTCGTAATCTTACTAGTATCAAACGATGGATACTGAATGCAATCCTAAATAGTCTTGTTCTAATATAATGCTTTGTGAATGAGTTGCTTAAGCTTCAGCCACCGTTGTCGCTTGTGTATTTCGGGCCAAGGCCGTTACTTTTATCGCTATGGCCGCCTTGCATATTGTTGGGCACAGTTCATCTATTCATCACCCAATCTAAGTAGTTGTCCTGATGAATAACTTTAAATTCAGCATTTTTATATTCTTTTTTCCATGCTCCAGGTATTTTTACTTTTCTATTCGGATTCCACTTAAATTCATAGCCAAATAATTTTCCTTTAATTCTATCGATTATTATCATCTTCGTCACTTTATTGGGTTCTTCGTCATTTATTGACGCAATTCACGTTAATTAAGTCAGCCGATCAACGGTAAGTAGGTGGAGTTAAATAATCGACACTTTTGACGAGGTTACCTGCCTACCGGCAGGCAGGTTTTTTCGTCAGACAAGGCAAAAAAAATTAGCATAGCCATAGCTACGGTCATTTTTTTTAACAAAGTATGGCGGAA
>JAJCYI010000170.1 GCA_029263015.1 Saprospiraceae bacterium
TTCCGCCATACTTTGTTAAAAAAAATGACCGTAGCTATGGCTATGCTAATTTTTTTTGCCTTGTCTGACGAAAAAACCTGCCTGCCGGTAGGCAGGTAACCTCGTCAAAAGTGTCGATTATTTAACTCCACCTACTTACCGCAATTAAGTGATAAGAAAAATTGATTTTCTTTACATAATAGGCTTGGCAAAACAACCCTAAACGCGTCTGAAATTAGAGTTTAGCGACAGCGAAACTTGAAAAACTGCAACAAGCTGTTTGTGACTGTAAGAGCTTTTATATAAGATGTCAAAAACAAACAAGCAATTAATCATAGTTGGTGGAGCGAATGGATCGGGGAAAACCACCTTCGCTGTTCCTTATGTGCGGGGATTAGGGTTTGATTTCTTAAACGCTGATGAAATTGCTAAAGAATTAGAAAAAGAAGGAAAGGGAAATGTACTGATAAAAGCGGGGAGAATTTTTTTCTCAAGATTGAATGACAATATTTCGAATAATAAAAGTTTTGTGGTTGAGACAACACTGTCAGGGACCTATATCAATAAGGTAGCGAATAAAGCTAAAGATGCTGGATACTCGGTAAGGGTGGTTTATATATTTTTGGATAATCCACAACTTTGTGTAGAGCGTGTAAGGACAAGAGTGTTGAAAGGTGGACATGATGTTCCAGAAGAAGACATAATAAGGCGGTTTTATAGGAGCAAAAACAATTTCTGGGAGAATTTTACTTCAATTGTTGATAATTGGATTCTCCTCTATAATGGAGAAGAAGGGTTTCAACAAGTCGCAATGGGAAGCAATTATGAATATAGGATTGAAAATGAAATTTTATTCAACAAGTTTTTAGAAATTAAATTATGAAAGAGGTAAATAGACTTAAAAACGATCAATTATATATTGAATTAGCTGACATTATTCGAATTGCAAATAAAGCTGTAAAAATAGCGAAGGAAGAAAACAGGAAGTTGGGGATTCCTGATACTTTTTGGAAAAGCGGGAAGCTGTTTTATGTTCTCCCTAATGGGGAAATAACCTTGACCCCCCCTGAAATTATGAGACGATAAATCACCCCTCAGAAATAGCATGAAAAAAATAATATTCCTATCAATGACCACCCTCTTCCTCTCCTGCGAAAATGACATCAACGAAGTCAACCGCCTATTCTCCGGAAAAGAAACACAAGTGGAAACAGCCATTGATGTGGAGATGCTGTATAGCGATTCGGCGATATTGAACCTCCGTATCGTCAGCCCTAAAATGGTGCGGCACTTGGTGAGCAAAGACCCTTGGCAGGAATTTCCGGAGGGACTGGAAATAGATTTTTTCAGTGAAAATGGCAAAGAGGTGACTGGCCGGATGACTGCTAAATATGCCCAGCGTTTCGACAAGGAGTCAAAGTTCATCGTGCGGGACAGTGTGGTATGGCATGGAGAGAACAGCGAAAAGCTCGAAACCGAAGAACTCATCTGGGAGGAGGAGAACGATCGGGTGCACACCAATAAATTTGTGGTGGTGAGCCGTCCGGACGAAATCATCTACGGTCATGGCTTTGAATCGAACAAGGATTTCACCAACTGGAAAATCCGGGCCATCGAAGGGCGTCTCAGAAACAACTTGACCAAAGATTTTAAAGATTAGAAAACGATTCTATCCAAAAGGGTGCGATTTCAAATCGCACCCTTTTGGATAGAATTGAGATACCGAAAAACTATGAATCCAGACATCCAAGACAGAACCGACCTCCTCTCCCTGATAGAATCTTTTTATGAAAAACTGCTGAAGGACCCCGACATGGCGCCCATTTTTTTGGAAGTTGCCAAGATAGACGTGGATGAGCATTTTCCAATTCTTGTTGATTTCTGGGAATCCGTTTTGTTCCATACGGCCATTTACAAAGGCAACGCGATGACACCGCATCTCCAACTGCACGATAAATTCCCCCTTAAAAAAATACATTTCAAAAAATGGCTGGCCTTTTTTAACCTGTCAGTCGATGAATTATTCAGTGGGGAAAAGGCTGAATTGATAAAAGAACGGGCAAAGTCAATTGCGCTGCTGATGGAAGTGAAAGTCAACAACATGGGCTTGACGCAATGATTTTAAAGCTATTGGCATTTTGCTATTAGCCTTTCAACCAATTTCCCAACATCCTTCCCACCTTCCCGCCAATATTTCTCACCTTTATGTTTTGAAAACAAAAAGCAACGACAAATAGCCAACAGCTAATTAATGTCTAAATCCGCAACGCTTCAACAGCACAACAAAGCCTTCCAACAGGAACTGGACCGACTCAACCCTGCCCAGCAGCAGGCAGTGGATCATATTGAGGGGCCAGTACTGGTGATTGCAGGGCCGGGCACTGGCAAAACACACATTCTCGCTTCTCGGATCGGGCGCATTTTAATGGAGACGGATGCCCAGCCACACAATATTTTATGCCTCACGTTTACAGATGCAGGTGTGCAGGCTATGCGGAAACGGCTGCTCCAGCTCATTGGGCCAGAGGCGCACAGGGTGCACGTTTTCACTTTCCACTCTTTTTGCAACAGCATTATCCAGGGTAACTTGGAGCGGTTTGGGCGGCGAGATCTGGAGCCATTGAGCGACTTGGAACGGGTGGACATCATTCGGCAGATCATAGATGAACTGCCGCACCAGCATGTCTTGAAACAGGTGCGGGGCGATACTTTCTTTTATGAGGGGCATCTTGATGGTCTTTTCCAGACCATGAAAAAAGAAAACTGGACGCCTGGTTTTATTGCAGAAAGAATAGCGGAATATCTCGCTGACCTGTCCAACCGGGCGGAATTTATTTACAAAAGAAAACAAGGGAATTTCAAAAAAGGCGACCTGAAAGAGGCTAAACTGGAAGAGCAACAACTGCGCATGGAGAAATTGCGGGAAGCGGCAGCCCTGTTTCCCAGATATGTAAGTTTGATGCGGGAAATGCGCCGCTACGACTATGCCGACATGATCCTATGGGTGCTGGATGCTTTTGAAAAATACCCTGCCCTGCTCCGCAATTACCAGGAACAATACCTTTATTTTTTGGTGGATGAATACCAGGATACAAATGGTGCGCAAAACGAAGTGCTCAACCGTTTGGTCGAGTATTGGGACAGTCCGAATGTGTTCATCGTGGGAGACGACGACCAGTCCATTTATGAATTCCAGGGGGCACGCCTGAAAAACATCACGGAGTTTTATGCTAAATACCAGCCCGACCTGAAACTGGTCATTTTGGAAGACAACTACCGCTCCTCGCAACACATCCTCGATACATCGAGGAGGGTAATTAGCCACAATGAAATCAGGGTAATCAATACGATCAAGGGTTTGGGTTTGGATAAAATACTTCAGGCGAAAAGTGAGGCATTTGCCCAGCATGAAATTCGTCCACAAATAGTCGAATACCCTGACCGCCTACATGAGGAAGTTGATATTGTGCGGAAATTGGAGCACTTGCAAAAAGAGGGGTTTCCACTTGGCGAAGTCGCTATCATTTTTTCAAGACACCGCCAATCGGAACGGTTGATGGAATTGCTTGGGAAAAAAGGCATCCCTTACCTTACACGCCGCTCGGTCAACGTGCTTGACCTCCCTGTGATCCAAAATTTGCGCTTGCTACTGGAGTACCTGAACGCGGAATTTTACAAACCTTACAGTGGAGAGCACCTGCTGTTCCGCATTATGCATTTTGACTTTTTTGGCATTTTGCCACAGGACCTGGCAAGGTTTGCGACAGCACTTGTCCAACAAAAAGACAAAACAGGGAAAGTTATATGGCGAGGCAAAATTGCCGATCTTAAATTTTTGAAAAAATGTGGGCTGCAAAATATAGGACCATTTCACAGGCTGTCGGCGTTTCTTGAAACGATGATTGGCGAATATATAAACTGCTCTGTACCAGCATTTACCGAGCGAATCATCAATCGCAGTGGCCTCATTCAAAAAGTGATAAGCCCTGCGGGCACCGGTATAGAAAACCTCTATGCTTTCACCAACTTTATCAAAAAAGAGGCAGAACGGAATCCCCGTTTGACGCTGAACCGCCTACTGGATCTGTTCAAAAGCATGGATGCTAATCGGGTGCAATTATCAGCAGGAAATCAGCAGCCGACTGGCGAGGGGCAGCAAGCTGTAAACTTGGTGACAGCACACGCTTCGAAAGGACTGGAATTTCGGAAAGTCTTTTTGTTGGATTGTGTAAAAGACAATTGGGAACCAAGCAGCCGGGGCGGCAATTTCCAGTTTTCGTTTCCCGACACCCTGACGTTGAGTGGAGAGGAGGATGCGATGGAGGCCCGTCGTCGCTTGTTTTATGTGGCGATGACCCGAGCGAAAGAATCGCTGCATATTTCTTATGCTGCACAGAACGAAGCTGGCAAGCCTCTGCAACGGGCCGTTTTTTTAGATGAAATATTGATTCCAAACTTAAAATCCCAAGCCTCTCCGATTCAGCTGCAATATTGCCAAGCGACTACCACTGACTTGCTCGACGCACAAAAATCCCTGCTCCTCGAAAATAAGCCGACGGTGCAACCACATGATCGGGCGGCGGTGCAGGAGTTATTGGGGAATTTCGCATTGAGCGTTTCGTCATTGAATAAATACCTGCGCTGCCCACTGGTCTTTTATTACGAAAATGTACTGCGGGTGCCTGTGCTGGCGAGCGAGGCTGCCTATTTTGGCATTGCCATGCACGATGCCCTTTGCAGGGGCTTTGAAAAAATGTTGACTTCCAAGCCAAAAGCATTTCCCCCGGAACAGGGGTTTGTGAAAATATTGGAAGGGGAAATGGAAAAGCACCGGGGCTTTTTCAGTAAAAAAGAATTCGAGAGGAGATTGGTTTTAGGTAAGCAGTATATGGAAGAATATGTGCGGGAAAATTTTAGAAGTTGGAAAAAAAATGTGTGGGTGGAAAAAGAATTTAAAAATGTAGAAATGGATGGTGTGCCAATAACGGGAGTAATCGACCGCATTGATTTTTTACAAAAACAAACGGTGCATATTGTTGATTATAAAACGGGCAGCCAAGATAAAAAGAAATTAAGGCGCCCGACAGAAAAAGAACCATATGGCGGCAATTACTGGCGGCAGTTGATTTTTTATAAAATATTGTTTGAAAATTGGCGGAACAATCCACGCCAAGCTGTCAGCGCTGAAATATCATATCTCGAACCAAACGTAAAAAAACAATTCCCCAAAAATATAACTAATTATAATTTGGACGACGTCAATTTTGTAAAAGATTTAATTAAAGAAACATGTAGTAAAATAATGAGTCAGGAGTTTTACGAAGGCTGTGGAGAAGATAATTGTCAATGGTGCCGCTTTTTAAAAAACCAGCAGCCCGTTGATAGTTTTTCAGATAAAGAGGATGAAGAGTTGGATGACTAGAGCAGGAGGAAAGTAAAAAGTAAAAAGTAGAAAGTAGAAAGTAAAAAGTAGAAAGTAAAAAGTGAGGCGACCAATAAGCGGCACTTTTTACTTTTGCCTTTTTACTTTTTCCTTGAACAATATGGAAGATAATTACAGACATAAAGGATTACGGCAAAAACTGATTGCATCGCTCCGGCGCAAGGGCATTACCGATGAAAAAATTTTGCTGGTCATGGAAGCGGTGCCTCGGCATTTTTTTCTCGACAGTACTTTTGCCCATCTGGCATATAAAGACCAACCCGTCGGCATTGGCAAAGGGCAGACTATTTCCCAGCCATATACAGTTGCTTTTCAGACGCAATTATTGGAAGTAGAAAAACGGCAGCGGGTACTGGAAATCGGCACTGGATCTGGCTACCAGGCAGCTATTTTAGGGATGTTGGGGGCGAGGGTTTTTACAGTGGAGCGGCAGGAGGAATTGTATTTAAAAACCAAAAAAATACTGGAAACAAAGAGGTTTGGAAACATCCGCTGTTATTTCAGGGATGGTACAAAAGGCCTAAAAGAATTCGCTCCGTATGATCGGATCATTGCCACGGCGGGCGCATCCAAAGTGCCAGAGGCGCTGTTAAAACAATTAATAATTGGCGGCAAGATGGTCATCCCGGTCGGCAAGGAAGTTCAAGAAATGAAATGCATCACCAAGGTTTCAGAGACGGAATATGTGGAAGAACATCGGGGCAGCTTTAAATTTGTACCATTTTTGGAAGGGAAGGAGAAAAAGTAATGAATAATTAATAACGAATAATGAAGAATATACTACTCGCACTTTTCTGTTTTTTTTCAATAAATATTTTTGCGCAGGATAATTATTTCCAACAGGAAGTAAATTATAAAATTAATGTAACGCTGAACGATGAGGAGCATACGGTCAGCGGCATGATTGAAATAGAATACACCAATCATGCGCCACATGATTTGGATAGTATTTATTTTAATCTTTGGGGAAATGCATTTAAAAATACAAGAACAGCATTTGCAGAACAAAAATTGAGGATGAGTAGCACCGAGTTTTATTTTTCGTCAAATAAGAGCAAGGGTTTTTATTCCAATCTTGACTTTTCGGTGAATGAAGAAAAAGCAGTATTGATATTTGATAAAAAAAATCCAGATATAGCTGTATTGCGATTACCAAATGCAATTAAAAAGGGAGAAACAGTAAAAATAAAAAGCCCATTTACTTTAAAAATACCTGACTCCTTTTCCCGTCTCGGCCATGTCGGCACATCCTATCAGATGACACAGTGGTATCCAAAACCAGCCGTATATGATCACAAAGGCTGGCATCCAATGCCTTATCTGGATTTAGGTGAATTTTATTCAGAATTCGGTAATTATGACGTGACAATAACGCTGCCTGAAAATTATGTGGTCGGCGCATCAGGTGTGCTGCAAACGGAAAGTGAAAAAACATTTTTAAAAAATAAAATTGCAGAAACGGAAAAGTTTATTGAGAATGGTTTTCCTAAAAATGATTCTTTCCCTGCATCGAGTACTAGCATGAAAACCATCCAATTTATTGCTGAAAATGTACACGACTTTGCCTGGTTTGCCGATAAGCGTTTCAATGTAATAAAAGGGGAATCCATCCTCGCCTCCGGCAAAAAAGTGGACACCTGGGCCATGTTCATTAATAAAGAAGCCGACCTCTGGGAAAGGGCCGCAGAATATGTGACCCGTGCGGTTGAATTTTATTCCGAAATGGTGGGCGAGTACCCTTGGCCACAAGCCACTGCAGTACATAGCGCACTGAGTGCGGGCGGCGGCATGGAGTACCCGATGATCACGGTAATTGGTAATTCGGGTAGTGCAACCGCACTCGACGATGTGATCACCCACGAGGTGGGGCACAACTGGTTTTATGGCATCCTTGCCTCCAATGAAAGGGAACATGCTTGGATGGACGAGGGTATGAACAGCTATTACGAATACCGATATATGCGGAGATATTATGGTCGCAGGGTTGATATTGACGTCCCTAAGTTTTTGCTGAACCATAGCCACGAGGATGTATTTGAAATGGCTTATCTGTACAATGCGCGCCGCAACCTCGACCAGGCTCCCGATATGCATTCCAATGAATTTGAACCAGTTAACTATATGATCGGGTCTTATGTGAAACCCGGCACGGTACTCGGACATTTGGAGCACTATCTTGGTACGGCAGAGTTTGACCGGATCATGCATGTGTATTATGAAAAATGGCAGTTCCGGCATCCGTACCCAGAAGATTTTCAGCAACTGGTAGAGCAGGAAAGTGGAAAAGATTTAGCTTGGTTTTTTGACGGATATATTTTTTCAAATAAAAAATTGGACTATTCACTTTTAGCGACAACCACAGATGGCGGCGGATTTAATATTTCGATAAAAAACAAAGGTGAAATAGCTGCACCGTTTCCAGTCTCGGGCCTGAAAAATGGGGAGGTCGTGCAGATCGAATGGTTTGAGGGTTTTGACGGGGAAAAAGAATTCAGTTTTCCAAGTGGCGATTATGATCAACTGATCTTGGATGCTGAAAACGTAACCCTTGACTTCAACCGCAAGAACAATAATCTCAAAACCCAGGGCATGCTCAAATCGGTTGAGCCATTGCGGGTTGGTCTTATGGGGGTAACCGAAAACAGTCGGCGGAACACCGTCAATGTTTGGCCTTTGGTCGGTTACAATAAATATGATGGGGCCATGCTGGGGTTAGCCCTTCACAATGGCCTTTTGCCGACTAAGAAACTGGAGTGGCAGTTGGCAACCATGTATGGTTTTGACTCGAAAGACCCAGCTGGTTTTGGTAGTATCCGATACAATGTGTTTCCTGTTTCTGAAAAAATCAAAAAAATCACTTTTGGACTAAGCTCAAAAGCATTCAATTACCGAGCACTAGATTCGCTCAAGGCAGAATCGGGCAATCAATCTACCCACCTCCGATATTCGAGAATTGTCCCTTCCATAAAAGTGGAACTGCGCCGATCACCGACCAGCAAATTTTATCAGATCATACAATTGCGGAGCGTCATGGGCGTGGAGGAAAGAACTGATTTTGAGCCAGTCGATACATTGGGTACTTTTTATGTGGGCAACAGCAACCACGGCCGCATCATCAATGAATTGAGTTGGGAAATGGGCGACAAACGTGTCCTCAACCCATATAGTTTGAAGGTAACTTTTGAACAGTCAAGTTTTGAAGATTTTTTTGATCCTACAATTGACCGGAGTTATATCCGCGCCAATCTGGAGTGGAAGAGCAGCTATACCTTTGACCACAAGAGGAGTTTTGATTTGAGGGTGTTCATTGGGGGCTTTTTGAAAAATGACTATTCGGAGCGTGGCTTTATCTCAAATGGTGCTTATAATCTCACTGGCCAAGGTTTCAACGATTACCGTTGGGACGAGCTATATTTTGGCAGAACCGAAACTTCCGGCCTTTTATCTCGGCAGGTTACTCAGCGGGAAGGAGGCATGAAGGTCGCACTTGGAAGTCCCCATTCAGAAGGTCGGAGCAACAGTTTCATCTTTGCCATCAACTTGAAATCTGATCTACCGCAAGACCTGCCAGGCAAGCTGCCGTTGAAGCCTTATTTTGACCTTGGCTACTATAAAGACAACCGCCCCATTTCTACCAACGATCCAAATTTTGACAAGTCAAAACAATTGTGGTTCCAGGGTGGATTTACGCTTGAATTATTGGATGGGGGCTTTGGCGTGCATTTTCCTGCTGTTAATTCAGAACATGTCAAAGACCTTCTGAACCAGAGTGGACAGGATACTTTTTTCAAACGCATTTCATTCACGCTTGACTTGTTCAAATTAAATCCGTGGGATTTGGTAAACGATGTGCAGTTGTGATGAAGGGGTTGTTCAGAATTTAAATTCGCAGGGTTAGACATGGCAGGTTTTCAAAACCTGTCATGTCTGGTACTAACGACCTAGTTTTCAAAAGAAAGAAACCGGTGCAATGTCCACCATCGTTTTCAACCTGGGGCGGCACGAAAAAGCTGTGGGATGGCATTCAAGGTGATGGCGCAAGTTGCGACGTCACCGTTCACGCCACCATCAATTTTGGAATTGATGTTTGGATTGCCCGATATGATGATTTCATCGTAAGGGAGTAGGCAATAAATAAGCTACCCAATTTTGCGAAGTTATTTTTTCTTGTAAAAGTTTTTGAAAAACTAAGAATAGTGGAGCTATGGTTCTTTTTTCAAGTGTTTTTAGAAGGAAAAAGAACGAGCCAAAATGGGTAGGTTATTTGTTGCCTACTCCCTAACTCTCTTTCTCACCAACAGTTGCTTGGAAAACAAGTTTGACTTTCACCTCCGCGTTCACATAGGCAGATTAAACTAACGTGAGTTCTGGATAATAATCCTTGATAATCAAGAGCTTATGGCGGTTTTTGTCCTTTGATTGTCCCGTTAGGGACGGAACATGGGTAGCAATGCTTACTTCTCAATTTTTTCAAAACCAGTATAACGGTGCAGCACGGCAGGGATATTTATCCCATCTGCTGTTTGGTTGTTTTCGAGCAGGGCAGCCACGATACGGGCCAATGCCAGGGCACTGCCGTTGAGCGTGTGTGCGAGGCGGGTCTTTTTGTTTTCATCTTTAAAACGGACTTTCATCCTGTTGCTTTGGTAGGTCTGGAAATTGGAAACAGAGCTTACCTCCAGCCAGCGTTTTTGTGCAGCTGACCAAACTTCAAAGTCAAAAGTGAGGGCAGAAGTGAAACCCATGTCGCCACCGCACAAGCGGAGAATCCGATATGGGAGTTTGAGTTTGTCGAGTAGAGCAGCCACATGATCCAGCATTCCGTTCAACTGTTCATAAGAAGAATCAGGGTGGGCAATCTGGACGATTTCCACTTTATCGAATTGGTGTACCCGGTTGAGGCCGCGTACATGGGCGCCATAAGAACCCGCCTCTCTTCGGAAGCACGGCGTGTAACCAGTCAGCTTGATGGGAAAGTCTTTTTCATTGACAATGACATCCCTGTAAATATTGGTTATCGGCACCTCGGCTGTAGGTATCAGGTAAAAATTTTCTTTTTCTACATGGTACATTTGGCCTTCTTTGTCGGGGAGTTGGCCAGTGGCACGTGCAGCATCTTCGTTTACCATCAGAGGGGGAATGATTTCTTCATAACCCGCTTTTGAAGCTTCGTCCAAAAAGAAATTGATCAGGGCGCGTTCCAGTCTGGCACCTTGACCGCGGAATACAGGAAAGCCCGCACCCGTAATTTTGACCCCCAGTTCGAGGTCAAAGATGTTGTATTCTTTAGCCAGCTCCCAATGCGGTTTAGCCTGGTCGCTGAGTTCGGGGAGTGGGTGTTCCCAAGCACGGTACACCTCATTGTCGTCACTGGAAGTGCCTGGCGGGACTGATTGATGTGGGATGTTCGGGACAGCAAGCAAAAGCTCTTCCATCTGTTCGATGGCTTTTTTGTTTTTGGCTTCAAGGTCTTTTGCCACTGCCTTAAGAACGGTTACTTGCCCTTTCATCGCTTCTGCTTCTTCCCGTTTCCCTTCTTTGAAAAGGCCTCCAATAGCTTTGGAGAGTTTGTTAGATTCGGCAAGGTTGTTGTCCAATTCAGTCTGAGTACTTCTTCGTGCCTCGTCTAGTGACAGTATATTATCGACAATGGCAAGGTCTTCCTCAGTATAGTTTCGGATTTTCAAACCTCTTAAAACTTCTTCTTTTTGGGATCTGATGTAGTTGAGTTCAAGCATGGTAAATCTTTGAGATTAGCATTTGAGATTCAAGTTATTCTTCAAATGTTCCTAAAAATAAAAACCGGTAAACGAAAGTTCCCGGAAGTTGTCTGTTGATGGTTGAATTAAGCGCTTCGTGCATAAATCAACAATCATTTCCCATTCATTATGTGGACAGACCTCAATATAAAAAAGGCCGATGTGATAATTTTTTAAATTGTAACGCATGTTAAATCAGGCAGTTACGGAGAAAAATAATAATTTTAATAATAATTTTGGCAAAGGTAGTATTTGAAATTAGAAAGTAAAACGTATTTTTGCGCCGCAACGTCAATCACACCATCTATTTTAGGTCTGACATCTGTACAGAAAAATAAGAATTTAGACCTACGACTCCTTCATTTTTTTTCCACTATCACACAAGTGCTAAGTTTGATAAAAAGAGGAACGCGGCGCAGGTATGTATCAGTGCATTGCACGTTCGGCTAAGAAGAGAAAGTTCATCCGGTAATACCCACCATGAATTTCTATTTGATTTTGAAAACGCCATTCATTTGATTCTTATGGAATCGTTTTCAGCAACATTAAGTGTCCTGTATTTTATTTCAAGCCAAAATTATAGAATTCCAACTGACTCTAATTTGGTTAACATCCCTGAAATTAAGATGATTTTTTCAACTTGAACACACCTGTCCAGATTGGATTTGTGACCAAACAGATCACACCCTGAACACAATTACTTTCAAAAAGAACATTTTATTATGTACGACATTTTGCAATTGAATGATATGCTTGTACCCGAACTCCGAGATATTGCACAGGGGATGGACCTGAGTGGTTTCCGTCGTCTCGCCAAGCAAGATCTTATCTATAAAATCCTCGACTCCCAAGCTACGAATGTTGAGAATAAGGCTGAACCTAAGGCTGCACCCAAAGTTGCCGAAAAGAAAGAGGTGGCTGTAAAAAAAGAAGAAATCGAAAAGGAAGAGGTGGCTGTAAAAAAAGAGAAAGTCGAAAAGGAAGAGGTGGATGAAGGGAGGGAAGGGTCTCGGAATACTCACCAGCGAAATGGCAATGCTGCCAATGAAGGCGGAGGCCGTAGGGAATATGGAAGGAGAGATGAGGGAGGCCGAAGGGGGAGTAGGGATTATGACAACGCACAAAACAGGGAAGGGAATGACTACCGCAATCAATCGGAGCCACCCGCTAATAATCCAGAAGGCCAGAGAGAACCTGTCGTCGTAAAATTCGATATTGAATTGGATGGGATCATTGAGGGTGAAGGTATTTTGGAAATGATGCCAGATGGCTATGGCTTCCTCCGCTCATCTGATTACAATTACCTCACCTCTCCTGATGATATATATGTTTCGCCTTCTCAGATAAAACTATTTGGATTGCGTACCGGCGATACCGTCAAAGGCGCCATTCGCCCTCCAAAAGAAGGAGAAAAATATTTTGCTTTGTTGCGCGTTTCAAGGATCAATGGCCTTGACCCCAAGGATATTCGAGACAGGGTGCCATTCGATTACCTGACGCCTTTATTCCCAGATGAAAAATATAAACTTTGCATGTCCCCTACTGGTAGGGATTTGAGTACAAGGACGATAGATTTGTTTACTCCCATCGGCAAAGGCCAGCGTGGATTGATCGTGGCACAGCCAAAAACAGGTAAAACATTCTTGTTGAAAGATGTGGCCAACGCCATTGCCAAGAACCACCCTGAAAGCTACATCATCGTATTGTTGGTGGATGAGCGCCCGGAGGAGGTGACCGACTTTAAGCGCAGCGTGAATGCCGAGGTGGTTGCGTCAACTTTTGACGAACCAGCCGAGAACCATGTGAGGGTAGCAGGTATTGTTTTGGAAAAAGCAAAACGTATGGTTGAGTGTGGCCACGATGTTGTGATTCTGCTCGATTCCATTACCCGCTTGGCAAGAGCCTACAACACAGTTGCCCCTGCGAGCGGTAAAGTGCTCTCCGGTGGTGTGGAAGCCAACGCACTGCACAAGCCGAAAAAATTCTTCGGTGCTGCACGTAACATAGAATTTGGTGGTTCAATGACCATCTTGGCAACTGCCCTGATCGATACCGGCTCGAAAATGGACAGCGTTATCTTTGAGGAATTCAAAGGTACTGGCAACATGGAGCTACAGCTTGACCGCACCCTATCCAATAAGCACATCTACCCTGCTGTTGACCTTACTAAGTCAAGTACCAGAAGGGATGACCTGCTGCTTGACAGGGATACATTGCAACGGATGATTATTTTGCGGAAACACCTTGCAGACATGAAACCAGAGGAAGCCATGGATTTCCTCCGCAAGCACATGATTAATACTAAAAACAACGATGAATTTTTGGCTTCGATGAATGGATAAATCCAGTTGGCAGGCAACAATTTACAGTTGGCTGTTCAATTGACAGCATAAAAAAGAGCGGTTTTCGACATGACAGTTGAAAACCGCTCTTTTTTTTGGTTGGGTCGGTAGAGGGTGCGAGATTTGCCATTTCCAAATAAAAAACACAAAACATGACCATCAACGAACGCATCTCCTCTCTCCAGGAAGCTATGAAGGCTCATAAAATTGACGCCTACATTATCCCTTCCAGCGACCCCCATCAAAGTGAATATGTGGCCCATCACTGGAAATCCCGCGAATGGATTTCTGGGTTCACCGGTTCGGCGGGTACCGTTGTCGTCACTGCCGATCATGCTGGGCTGTGGACAGATAGCCGTTATTTTATCCAGGCAGAAGAACAACTGAAAGGGAGTGGTGTAAAACTGCACAAGCTCAATATCCCGCACAGGCCAGAGCATCGGGAATGGCTGAGGCAAAATTTGCCCGAAGGCAGTAATATCGGTTTGGATGGAAAACTATTTTCAGTGGGGAAAGTGCGTGCCCTTGCTCAATTTTTTTATGATAAAAAATTCGTACTGAATACCGAGGTTGACCTTATTGCTGATATTTGGAAGAGCAGGCCTTCCAAGCCAAAAGAGGGGATTTTTGAACATCCGGTGAAATACGCTGGCGCTAACCGCAAAAGTAAATTGAAAGCTGTTCGGGCAAAAATGGACGGGGCGACTCATTACCTGATTTCCACCCTCGACGATATTGCTTGGCTTTTCAATTTGCGGGGGGCAGATGTAGAATGCAACCCCGTCTTTTATGCTTTTGCCTTGATCGGTGATAAAAAGGCCTGGCTGTTTATCGAAATGAAAAAAGTGCCAGCAAGTTTGGTGAAAAAATTGAATAGCGATGGGATCATCATCAAACCTTATAAGAGTTTGGAGAGCGTGCTTGCCAAGCTCCCTGAGCGAAGTAACATTCTCATTGATACTGGCTCAACCAGTAATCAAGTGTTCAATGCCATTGCAACAGACAGGATCAAAAACGGAACGAATCTCATTGTTCCGCTGAAAGCTATTAAGAATAAAACAGAGATCGGACATTTCAGAGAGGTGATGGTCAAGGATGGGGCGGCGCTGGTGAAATTGTTCCGTTGGCTGGAAAGCGCCCTCGAAAAAAGAACGGTGCCGGAAACCGAGGTCGCAGAACAATTGATAGAATATCGCCGTGCGCAAGGCAACTATTTTGGGGAGAGCTTCCATGCCATTGTGGGTTACGAAGGCAACGGCGCTATTATCCACTACCGAGCCGAACCAGAGACCTGTGCCAACATCGAGAAGAAAGGCATATTGCTGCTTGACTGCGGCGGACAATACCTCGACGGCACCACCGACATCACTCGCACCATTGCGCTGAGCCGACCAACCGCTGAACAAAAACGTGATTTCACCCTCGTACTAAAAGGGCATGTAGCGTTGGCAATGGCAAAATTCCCAGTCGGCACAACGGGTGTCCAACTCGACACCCTCGCCCGTATGCACCTTTGGCAGCACCAGCTCAACTACGGTCACGGCACGGGACATGGCGTCGGTTTTTTCAACAACGTACACGAAGCACCGCAAGGTTTCTCGCCGGTGCCGCATACGCCGAGGGCCAACATCACCATTGACCCAGGCATGTTGACCTCTAATGAGCCAGGCATTTACAAAGCGAAGAAATATGGCATCCGCATCGAGAACCTTGTTCTTTGCACCGAGGATGGGGAGGGCGATTTTGGGAAATTCCTGCGGTTCGAGACGATCACGCTTTTCCCAATAGATCTGACCTTGGTGGCCAAGAATATGTTGAGCAAAGCGGAAAAGGCTTGGCTCGATGCTTATCAGCAAGAGGTCTTTGAAAAATTGTCGTCGCGGTTGGATAAGGTGGAGAAGGCTTGGTTGAAAGGGAAGTGTGGGATTTGAGGGGGGGGCTTTGGACGCGGGCTAGCGACAACGGTCAGATTTCACGCAAAATGAAATTATACTTATTTATATTTTCAAAAACCAGTTAAAATGAAAATATAAATAAGTATATTTGCGAAAAGTGCTAAAAATGAAATTATGGATTTAAATGATTTCGTTTCAGGAAAATATATTAAACAGTTAGAATATAAGTCTTTTTCCTCTGAAAAAATCAATCACGAATGGATTGTCTCAACTCCTAAAGTAAACAAACTATTGGCCGAAGCGAATAGGCTCATTGGTGAACTAAATGCTTTTTCACAAATTATCCCCAATGTTGATTTTTTCATTACCATGTATGTCCTCAAAGAAGCTACTGCCTCCAGTAGAATAGAGGGCACCAAGACCAGCATGGAAGAAGCATTGGTCAAAGAGGAAGATATTAACCCAGAAAAAAGAGACGATTGGGCAGAGGTTCAGAATTATATAAAAGCTATAAACACTTCCATCGAAGAATTAGAAAAATTACCGATTTCGAACCGGCTAATAAAAAATACTCACAAAGTCTTGTTGTCGGGGGTTCGTGGGAAGCATAAGATGCCAGGGGAGTTTAGAACCAGTCAAAATTGGATAGGGGCAGCATTGAAAGATGCTATTTTCATCCCACCTCATCATTCTGAAGTTATTGAATTAATGAGCGATTTAGAAAAATTTCTCAATGATGAAGAACATCAAGTACCACATCTAATAAAAATAGCTATTGCTCATTATCAATTTGAAACAATTCATCCATTTCTTGATGGAAATGGACGGTTGGGCAGACTGCTAATCACTCTTTATTTAGTAAGCAATGATGTACTGAGAAAACCTTCTCTCTATTTATCTGATTTTTTTGAAAAAAATAAAACCTTCTATTACGACAACCTTATGGCAGTACGCCTAACAAGTGCTTTGACCCAATGGGTTGAATTTTTCTTGGTGGGGGTAATTGAAACGTCGAAAGAATCAATTCAGGTGTTTAAAGATATAATCGCCCTGAAAAACATAGTCGAAACGGAAAAGCTACCAAGACTCGGAAGTAAAATAGTGAAAGGGCAACAACTGATTAAACACCTTTTTCAAACACCAATTATAGACTCAAAACGGGTGGCTGAACTTCTACAAATATCACCATCCACAGCAAACCGGTTAATTAAAGAATTCGTGGACTTGGGAATATTATCTGAATTAACAGGCTATAAGCGAAATAGGAAATTCATGTTCAAAAAATACTTTGAAATATTTCAAAAAAATAGAAGTGCCAGTTGACAATAATAGCGAATCAAAATATAAGTAGGTGAACTCAAATAATCGACACTTTTGGCGGCCTCTTTTTCCGCCATACTTTGTTAAAAAAAATGACCGTAGCTATGGCTATGCTAATTTTTTTTGCCTTGTCTGACGAAAAAACCTGCCTGCCGGTAGGCA
>JAJCYI010000171.1 GCA_029263015.1 Saprospiraceae bacterium
TTTTTAATTTTGTCTAAAAAAAATAAAAACTCACTCTTTCTGCCGCGTTCGTTTCCTCATGTTTGCCCCCTTCCCGCCACGAAACCCATACATTTCTAATATTTACCTACCTACATTTGACCCCTCTGGGGTCCGTTTAAAAAAGTGTACGGTAGAGAAAAAACAAATAGGACTGCCCTTTATTTGGTTGGAAAAATTGTCTTTCGAGAAATATAAAATGGAGCTTACTTTTTTGTTTTATGTTTATGGTCAGAAGTCTAAACTCATCAATCATTTGGCAGAGCAGCGTGAAAATCCCGCTGGATAATGGCAGTATATTTATCCAATAATTCTAAAATTCGCGCCCTGCTTTTTGATTTGACAATCAGTCCTATGTGGTATTCTTTATCGTTTCGCCAAACAACTTCTGACTCTTTGAAATCTGTATAATCTGGCTCTTTGAAACGCGAAAGTGACGTGATGATACCAGCATATTCTTTTTTTGCCCTTGGCAATTTGTATTTCTCTCCATTGATGACCGCTGTTTCAATTTTCGCCCATTCTCCCCAAAGGTTGATTCCAGAGGCCACCTCGACCATCTCAGCAAGATTGGCGCCACCTACCCGAGAAGAAGTTTCCAAAAAGTAGAATTGGCCATCTTCATCTGACTTGATGAATTCAGTGTGGGAGGCACTGTATTGCATTCCAAATGCATCCATCACATCCACATTGAATTTAGTTAAACTACTTTCATCGTCAGATCCATATTCACTGATTACCGACCTGAATATTCCGCCCCCATGCGCAACATCCCATGGCGTACTCAAATATTCTGACACCCTCGTAAACATTACTTTTCCCTCGAAAGAAAGCGCATCTACATGATAAATAATACCTGGGCGAAATTGCTCCACCAGATAATTATGGCGTTTTTCACCAAGTTCATTCAGGACATCCCACAATTCCTCTGCCGACTGTACTTTCCTAATACCTTTGGCTGCCGCTTCAAATCTCGGTTTTACCATATATGGCGCGGACACCTGCTGTGTAAATTCATTGATTTCCATATCATTGAATAGTGCCGAAAACCCTGGCACCTTCAGTCCTGCCTTTTGCGCCTTTATCCGCATAGCCAACTTATCCCTAAAATGTCGGGCGGTGGTCTGCCCCATGCCAGGAAGCCTGAAATGTTCCCTGAGTTCAGCAGCCTCCTCAACATCAAAATCATCAAGCGCTACAATTTTATCGATTTTATGAGTTCGCATTAAATAGGCCATCCCTGCCACAAAGTGCTCCATGTTCCATGAACCGTGCTCAACCTCTTCCATGAAAAAAATATCATCCAAATATTCACGAGGCCAAGCATCTTTTTCAGTGTCTTTGGCAGTTACCAAAAAGACTTTGTTACCCGCTTCTTTGCAATATTTGAAAAAGTCTGTTCCTTTAAATTCACAGGAGATACAAAGAAAAGTTGCCATATTAAGATAGCTTTTGTGTTGATTCTGGAGATGAGGAGTAGTTCTTGAAAAGGAATGAAAATATCACTGGCTGTAATCTATCATTGACATTTTGAGAACTATGATCATGAACTAGTCAGAGTCCAGTCTTTTGGTGGCGGTGCACCTATCCGGCTGCCCGCTGGTACGACTGCTCTTTTCTTAATAACAACAATTCCATCCTTAATAACATAGCTGTCCGTCTCTTCATCAGGCACTCCTTTTGCTCCCCGGATGACTACGTTATTCCCAACTCGGCAGTCTTTATCTAGGATCGCATTTTCAATTATGCAATGCCTACCTACTCCCATAGGGATTGTATCTTCCTCAACCACTTCTTCAAGCTTTTGAAAATGGTCGTTTCCCATAATGTAAGAATTCGTAACAACGGTATATTGACCTATCCGAGATCTAACACCTATCAATGACCTTTCTATTCGTTCCGCATGTACAATCGACCCTTCTGCCACAACGACCTTCCGAAACAAGGTCCCAAAAAATTTACTCGGTGGAAGCATTCTTGGACGTGTATAAATAGGTTTTATATTGTCAAAAAGATTGAAATCAGGAAGGTTGTCGGTCAAGGCTATATTGGCTTCAAAGAAAGAAGATATGCTCCCAATGTCAGTCCAGTAACCATTGTATTCATAACTGGTGACCTTTCGTTTTTCCGTGATGGCTTCTGGGATTATTTCTTTCCCAAAATCAACTGCTTCAGGATGCTTGTCAAACAAATCCAAAAGTGCTTCTTTCGAAAAAATATAAATACCCATGCTGGCCAAATATTCTTTCCCCGCTTTTTTATTGCTAGCGGAAACTTCTGACGTCCATTTTGGCAGCTCTTTGGATGAGGGTTTTTCAACAAAAGAACCAATCATCCCTTCTTTATCAACCTTCATTATACCAAAATCTATGGCATCTTTAGCTGTTACTGGAATGGTAGCTATCGTCAATTCAGCACCTTTTTCAATATGGTACTTGGCCATCTTTTCAAAATCCATTTGGTACAATTGGTCACCCGAAAGAATGAGAATGTAATCATATTCATGATTTTCCAAATGTCTTTTGGATTTCCTGACTGCGTCTGCTGTGCCTTGAAACCACTTATCGCTGCCGCGCGTCTGTTCTGCCGCCAAGATATCCACAAAGCCTGAACCAAAAGCATCAAAATGATAGGTGTTCTTGATATGCTGGTTGAGTGAAGCTGAGTTGAATTGCGTCAAAACGAACATCCGTTTCAACCCTGAATTAAGGCAATTGGAGATTGGAATATCTATCAGGCGATACTTACCTCCGATAGGTACTGCTGGTTTTGATCTTTGTTCAGTAAGTGGATAGAGCCTCGAGCCTGCTCCTCCCCCAAGGATAAGGCTAATCATTTTTATGATCATAGCATGTTGCGTTTAGAAATTATGATAAAGAATGTTCCTTCTACTCGTAATTTACCCTTCATGTAAAAGCTGTGGGTAAAATAAGTCATTTCTACCATAAAATTGAATAATAGGGAGCGGGAAATTAATTACCTAGTCTGTTATGGCGAATTGTGAGTGGTAGGTTTGTTGCTGAGATGGCATCTTCAGCACGCTTTTCATAATTAATCAATACCTGGAAAAGACTATTCTTAATATTTGTTCCGAAAGAGAGAACCCAATCATCAATATATCTGAAGATCGTCTTAATTTTGAGATGGATTAATACTCGTATCCTTAAATTTGTTCATCAAATTTGAAGCCTTCTAATCATTTGCTAAATGCACATAATTAAAAAAACATGGCAACTTGACTTAATTAGCCTTCTGATAATTTTGCTGACTATTTTAATAACTGCACCGTCTTTATCAGCACAAAGCAACGTCAGTTTCAAAGCACTTAGTGACGCAAAGGAGGTACTGGAAAATAATTATTTCGAAATTACTTTTAATCTAAAAAATGCGAATGGCACAGAATTCACCCCGCCAGATTTCAGTAATTTCAACGTTCTTTCAGGCCCTAATTCATCCTCAAGCATGCAGATTATCAATGGTCAGGTCAGTCGTGACATGGGCTATTCTTATTCACTTCAAGGCATTAAAGCAGGCAGTTTCACAATAGGTTCAGCGACCATTAAAGCAAATGGTAAAATTCTGAAGTCAAATCCTTTGTTGGTCAAAGTTGTAAAAGCGGATGGAGTTTCGGATAACAATTCTGATGACAAACAAGCCTATGTCATCATTCAGCCCAACAAGACGACGGCCTACCCTGGCGAACAAATTTTATTGGATTTTAAACTCTATACCACTGTTCCGCTCGATGGGTATGATATAGCTGAAGAACCCGACTATCGAGGTTTTTTTGTCCAAGAATTGCGTCGTTTCAACTCCCGAACCCAAAGAGAAGTCATCAATGGCAAACAAGTGACGACAAAGATTCTCAGGCGGCTGGCCCTTTTCCCTCAGCAGACAGGTGAGTTGGTTATTCCTTCTGCCCGGATTCAATTGGCTATTATTGAGGACAATAACCGCACAGGGTTCTTTTTTAGCAGAAATATCAAACCAGTTTTCATTACGACCGACCCGATCACGATTAAAGTGAAGGAACTGCCGTCTGATTTTCCCGACGATTTTACAGGTGCTGTTGGCAATTATGAATTCCTGGCATCAACCAACAGGATACAAGTTTCAACTGATGACGCTGTTTCCATATCCATGATGATAAGCGGTAATGGGGATATGAAACGAGTCCAACCTCCTCTTCTTTTACTTTCAGATTCATTTGAAATTTACCCTCCGAAAATAGTTGAAGAAAACATTACGGAAGAACAAGGAGCATTGTTCAGCAGGAAAATCATTGAATATTTGATTCTGCCTAAATATCCTGGTCAGTTTGCTATTAAACCGACCTTCAGTTATTTCAACCCAAGTTCAGCCACCTTTGAAACCCTTGAGACTGGCCCATATTCATTAATGGTAAAACAAGGCACTGATAGGCACGTGAACCAACCAAAGGTTTTTGATAATGCGGCGGCTTCCAATGATATTAATTTTATCAAAATGGAAACGTCGCTCAAGAAGAAAAGTCGATATTTTGTTGGTTCTCCAACTTTTTGGGGCATTACATCCTTGCCAATCTTAGCCTTAATTGGTCTTTTGTTTTTTAAAAAAGCTCGAAGTAAAAACCATTACCATGAATTAAGTTTACAAAAAGGCAAGCTCGCTAAAACCGTTGCTCAACAACGGTTTAGCATTGCCAATACTTTTCTGCAATCTGCATCATGTCGTCCATTTTATGACGAAATTTCGAAAGCTTCTCTCGGTTATGTTTGTGACAAACTCAATATACCTCTTTCCCAATTATCTAAAGATAATGTCCGGGATAAACTGAAATCATTGGGGGTAAATCAATTATTGATTGGAGATTTCATGGATATAATCCACACTTGTGAAATGGCTCTTTTTGCAGCTATGGACAATTCCCAAGACATGCAAAACACTTATGATAAGGCCATAAAAACAATAAAAGGTATGGAAGAAGAAATTGTAGAAAATGATAGGAGATAAAAAACATTGGCCGCTTATAGTCTTCATTTTTATAGCTTTGTCCAATTTGTTATTCATCATAACAGATTGGACAACAGGCACCTACATCACCAAGCCGCTTTTAATGACCTCTCTTTCCATTTGGTTTTATTTAAATATTCGCAATAATTTTTCCGCCTTTAGCAAGTATATCCTTTTAGGGTTGATAATGTCGATAGCTGGAGATACTTTTCTTCTATTTACACATATAGGTCCTCGGTTTTTTCTTTTCGGGCTTGGTAGTTTTCTAGTTACCCATTTTTTCTATATAGCTGCGTTCATCAAATATCCAAACATGAAAAATGGTTTGGTTAAATTCAAGTTTTGGGTAATCTTGCCTGTACTGTTTTATCTTTTTGCATTCTGTTGGATTCTATTACCTGATCTTCCTGATGACTTAAAAATACCAGTTCTAACTTATGGAGTGGTCATTTCAATAATGCTATCTTTATGTGTAAATATGCATAAAAGGGTGAGTACCAAAATTTCAGTAAAATTGATAACGGGGGCTATACTTTTTGTAATATCTGATTCTATCATTGCTTTTGAAAAATTTAAAACAATAGACCTCCCGTCAGTTATAACAGGGCTCTTGATAATGTCCACTTATCTTATTGGTCAATATTTAATAACGAAGGGGAGTATAAAGTCTAACGAATTAATTTAGCCATTAGACCGTGCCACGGTTATGCGTCCTCCAAAAAGAAATTAGCATTCTAAAAGGTAGTATGACTGTACTGATTATACTTGCCGCACCAAAAAACAACATTTCACTCCTTACATAATTCGACATATCTGCTTGGCCTTTCATTGAAAGCTGCCCGAACATTTCTTCTATGCCTATTTCTTCAGCAATTGTTGAGAATAGACTAACTTCTTTTATTAAATAAAAAAAGAGAGGTATGCACAAAACTGAAACAACAACTTTGAGCCACTGCCTGTAGGCTAATAAAGTATGTTTCAGCAAAAACACATATCGAGTAATTGTAATAAAAACAGATATAAAGACGGTGTTTTGAATCCAAAATGGATATTCCGGTAGAACCCGATAGATCGGGAGCAACACTCCCAAAATTACCAATAGTGTAACGAGCCACCATATCAATTCAAGGCGGATATATAATTTACTATGCTTGTCCTTGCTCATAGTTATATCATGTATGTTAAACAAAAAAGCCCCGCCCCAACAATATGTTGGGGCGGGGCTTGATAAAAAGGTGTTGGCGGCGACCTACTCTCCCGGCCATGGGCCAGTACCATCGGCGCTGGGGGGCTTAACTGCTCTGTTCGGAATGGGAAGAGGTGCTCCCCCCCGCAATGGCCGCCAACATGCCTGCGGTGCGCGCACGGCG
>JAJCYI010000172.1 GCA_029263015.1 Saprospiraceae bacterium
AAACAGGGATACGAATTGAACAAGATTAAAGCTAAGTTAAAGGATACTTCAGAATGCTGGATAGGAGCCGTCCTTTTTATCACTAACCTGGTCAGATTCGCTGAAATCCAAAACTTCCTTTTCTGAGGAAACCCTAAATAGCCTCGTAGGCTTTACCTGCACCTGGAATCAATACCTTTCGGTTTTTATCATCAATGCTGTCAATTACATCCTTAATTGGATTTGAGATATGGCCAATATCCCATGGAGTATTATTTTCCAAATAACGGTTATTCCAAAAATCTACATTTAAATCCATCAAAGTATCAGAATTTCATCTTGAATGACAAAGGGATTCTCATGCACAAATCACATGAAAATCCCTTTGTCTAAAATCAATTATGTATCCTTCAAACAACGCCGATACAGAGGTTTAAGTTTTATTGGACATATATTCTCTGGTCTTTATTCAACTCCACTTTCTTTTCAAGTCCATTTAATTCCCTTATTCGGTCAACCGTCGTATCATATTGACGTGCAATTCCAAAAAGTGTTTCATTTGGCTTGACCAAATGCACTTTGATTGGCCGGAAAAACACATCTGGATTCCCTGAAGTAGTTAATTTTTCAGCTATAACTTCATCATATGGCATCGGTGCGTCTTCCGGTAATCCATCCAAATTTGGACAATTACAATCACTTGTATATAACTTTTGACCTGCATAAACCCTTTCGTACTGGCCAAGGCTGTTCATGGTTCTGAAACGAAATTCTGTGTATCCATACATTTCGGCAATCTGCTCAACTGTCTCATTTGGCTTGACAAGGTGGAATTGGGAAGAATTGCGCTGTCCAGCGTCTCCTTTTACAGTGGTCGTTTTGGTATTGTTGCCGATTAATTCACCTGGAGAAACGACCTTAAGCTCCTGGCAAATACTAATAATATTGCTACTGCCGATCCCATTCCAATTCTTTATCTTATCAACTGAAAGGCCGTACTGTCTCGAAATACTATAAACAGTTTCGTCTTTTTGGACATAATGAATCCCAGCTTTTGGGATTACACCACAGGAATTTGCATCATAAGAATCTACCCCTTTCTTATCAATTAGATCACCATAATTGGACAACTCAGAGGCTGGCTGATCTGTTGTAACGGCTGGCAGGGTGGAAGTTGAATTGGTATTCATACTACTACAAACATAAGATGTATGTTCAACAAAGGTATCGTCATTCACCCGATCAAGTCTCAATGAATTAACTCTTGCTCCCCCATAAGGCAAAGACCTTTTGTTGACAATCCCAACACCAGGGATAATAGTGTATTCCTTATAGCTTTGCGATTTCTCTCCATTCATTTTCTTGAACATGTATCCAGTCAAACATTGGTATTTGACAATACCTTCAAGAAATACATCTTTTTGCGAAGCTGGAGTAGCTAAGTTTTGATTGGATGCCATCCGCCCGAGATCAAGGACAAAATCCGCATCTGCCATGATAACTTCAAGCGACTCTCCATTGGATTCGATAAAAGTAGTTTTCTCAACCTTTGAGATATTATAATGGGTGGGGCTTTCCCTCACCATGTACATTTTGACAGTACTGTTGTTTATGGCCAAAGCCATCGCTTTATCAAATGACAACAAGGAACAGTTGGTCAATTTACCCGGCAGGTTTTTCACCCAGGCAACTTCCTCTTTTCCAACATCAAACTGAATGATTTTACCATTATCAACTTTGGAAGCATAAACTACATAAGCGGTCTTGTCAATATCAGTCACAAACTCATAGCGATCTAGGCATTTTTGGTCATACGAGATGTAATAAGTTTGGCTCTGGAGGTTCATTGCCATGCAAATGAACAGAAATGGGATGATTCGTGTCATTTTCTCTTAGGATTTAATTGATTGAATAAACTTCTGATTTTGAATGATTTAACAAAGTAACTAAAATAGTTTAGTAAAATCAAGATGCTTACCTTATCCGCGGCAAACGCATGTTTTATGTATGCAAAAACCCTGCAAAATATGCAGGCGAATTATTGGCTTGCCTCTATCCGACGAGAGTGTCATTCCATCCTGAATTCAACGAGTAGAAAATCGCGAATATGAAAATATTAACATTTACTTAAATACCTCTACAAAACATGAACAATCGAATCCAAGTTTTGTAGTACTTAAGTAACGATGAATCAATAATCTGAATAGGAAAAATGGACATAAAAAAGATAAAACTGGCCCTTACTGTAGATTTAATGAACCTGCCCGATTCTCAGAACCCAGTCAATTATGCTAAAGTAGCAATGGACAATTACAGCAATGAAGCAGGTGGATATAAAAGCTCCGTCGAGACAAAAAAATCTGCAATCAACGAGGAGATCGAATGGAGCTCATTCGATATTCAGTTTGAGCACTGCACACTTAGCCTTGACCTGATAAGGAACAGGAATACGAAAAAAGAATTTTTGCAAAGTTTCAACCTCCAAGAAAATCTATCATAGAAAATATTCAGAAGTAATTATCCCAAACCGTATTTGCCGGACTTGCACCTCCAAGTCCGGCATTTTTTTATGTCCAGATCGAAAGATTATTGCTGGGGATCGGCGCTGTAATTGACATCGCCCAATTTGATGGCAATAAAATCAGCATCCAGCACATCAACATTTAAGTCATTGAAATTCAGTACTTCAGGAAATGGTGCGTCGAAAGGGTTTTCCGGAGAAAGGAAGGTAAAGTTGCCATCAACAAAACGCCAAGCTTTATCATTCGGGAAATTGGAGGAGACCTGAAGGATTATTTTTCTTAAAGCTACTAAATCGTAAGTAGTTACTGAGTTGGATTGATTCACATCAGCTGCAATTATCTTGTAAGGCTCATCGAGAGGTAGAACGCCAAGGATGTGTTTTGAAATCAAAACAATGTCGAAGGTTGTTACACCATTTAGAGGGTTTTCTCCTTTTGCACATGACAACGAAACATCTTCATCGTTTTCAGCCTCAAAAACGAAGTACCCGTCGCCTTCCGTCAAAGTTGTTTTCTGGTCAACATTTAAAGAAACGGAAACACCATGAACTGGCTCATGCAAAGCAGTTTCAACAAATCCACTTATCAATGGGTCTCCAGTGCAAACGCCCATATTGTCCTGAACAAATACATTGGTTAGGCAAAAGTCTTGATTACCTGCTGCGTCTGTAACCCATATTTCGATAGTCCGATAACCCAATATTCCACAATCCAATATTAATGTTGTGTCCGATGGATTAGATGAGAAAGAAAGGCTCAGATCTCCAGGACAGTTATCGTAGCTGCCCTCATCAAAAATCTCAGGGTTTACAATGATAATGGAATCTTCATCCAGTTCGATAATCAACCCGTCTTTGCACAAAGGTGTTGGCTTTTTGCAATCCCTGATTTCAATATTGGTTTCGCAAAAACCAGTATTCCCACAATTGTCTTTAACTTGATAGGTCATATGATAAATGCCAGACGGGATGGCTGTAAATGGGCCAAGTCCTGTACCCAAATCTCCAGTTGCTGAAAAATCCAAGACCGTGCTGCAATCAAAAGCATCTGGGATGGGCAATTCTACTTCAGTGGTGCAAGATGTATCACTGATACAGATTTCAAGCATTGGCAGACAATTGACGATTGGAGGCTTGTCATCGTTTATCTTTATTATTTGTTGATAGGCCACTACCCCATCCTGCTGTGCTCCATATTGATTAGCTTGAAGACTGAAATTTGCAACATTGACTCCATCCTGATACGTCCTGTCATTAATGGAACCATCGTAATTCAAATCAAAATTGAGGTCTTTCTCAGAATCTTCGATTAGTATATTTTCAATCACATCTTCTATTGCACACCAATTTATTACCGTCCAAGTTCGAGCTATTTTATAACAAGCATCTGCAACCAAGGTAAATACTTCATCTTCATAAGAAACTGCGATAAGCTCACAAGTTTCAAAAAAAATAGTGGGCTCGCCAGTCTCAGGAAAAGTATCGCCACATTCAATAAATTGATCAGCAGGAAATTCAACCACCCAATTTGAATGGTGCTCCACTTTTATTGATTGGGCGCAGGTAAGCGTAGCATTTGCTCCGGGGTCAGTTACTCGCCAGAGCCTGGTAATAAAGCCTTGCTGGCATTGATCCAGATCAATATTCACCGCGTTTTCCAAATATACGAGTCCACAATTATCCTTAAAAACAGGAAGGCCAAATTGATCGAGCACAGAATCCTGACCTGTTGATAATGCAAGCTCCAAATGATTGACATAAAAGTCACAATCTATGATTTCATTTGCAGGGCATGATTCAAGGACTGGGGGCAGCTTTTCTTCCACTTCCACCAAAACCATACAATCATTTGCGTTTCCCGAACAATCCAACGCCCTAAATACTACCTGAACAGTATCCCCAACATCGGTACAGCAAAGTGTGATAGAGTCTCCAAAAATTGAATCTAAAGGATTACAGATTGCAGTCATTCGTCTTACTTGAAACCCTGCCAAACAGCAATTGTCAAAACTGCCATCATCAAATACATCTGCTGGCACCAGTGCAACACCTAAAATACCTAATGATACATTTGTTAGCTCATCACATATTGGGTTCGGAGCGGTCATATCAGCTACCGTTACTTTTACATGTAGTGAGTCAATATTTCCGCACTCATCTGTTGCTTCATAAACGATGGTATGCTCGCCTATAGGAAGGCCCGGTTCAGGAATATATCCACCAAGACTACCATCAGCCCCGATATAGATCGCTTCACCTATTCCTGTCAGAATTCTGACCGTTACATCATGACAGTTATCGATAACACCTGCTGGCCCCAAAAAATCTGTGGAACCACAGTCCTCGTTTAATGCAGAACCAATGTTGGCATTGACAGAAAAAGATGGACGGACAATCTTTGGCGGTATCGTGTCAATTATTTTTATCAACTGGGTATTGTCTTCTCCATCTTTGCCCACAGTGATTATCTCATCTGTACACCAATTAATAACAGTCCAAGTTCGTAATATTGAAAACGTCACCCCACAGTCATTTCCAAAAACCAAATCATTGTGGACGACATTATATGGACAATAATTGCCAAGTGCCACATCGGGCACACCTGACCCCGTGGAAAATAAGTTGCCCGTTAGCTTTTCAGCGTCCACCACATTAGCATGGGCATTGTAAACTTCGCAAGACCAAATCGTATCTATGGGAAATGAAGGCAATGCGGGAGGTGAAGTTGTAATATGCTGGGTGCAAGGTTCCGATTCATTGCCACTGTAATCCACTGCGATATAAGTTCTCGAAATGGTAACGACATCACACAAATCTGAATCATCAATATTTTCTGAAATCAATAACAGGGATGGACTTCCATCGCAATTATCTGAGGTGACTGGCAAAGGAAACCCGCTTGGGCTTTTGAAACAGTCAAAAGTATGGTCAGAACAAGTAATATTAGGAGCCAGATTATCTTCAATTGTTGCTCTGCCCCAACATGACTGACCAGATGGTATGTGGTTGGCAATTAAAAATAAAGTATCTCCAATATACTCGCCGGTAATAGGCAATGGGACGGAGAATCCCACCTCGTCGAGGACATCAATATAAAAATCGCTGTAATCACCATCGTAGCCTTCAAGGATCATGTCAGGATTTATCTCGATCTCACAATTTTCATCCAAAGAAATTTGAACCAGGTCGTTACAGGCAAAAGAAGTGTCAATTGTAGAAAAGAAAAAACTGTTCTCGTTTGCGAGGAGCATAGAGAAGCTTGCAAAACTCATAAGCAGTGCAAGCCACAAGTTCATGGAATGGTTAAATATTTTCATGGTCGTCTACAAAACCTGGACAACTTGAATAAACTTTTGTCCTAATGTTTTGCGGAATGCGTTCTACTAAAATCTTAATAAATCGGAATTCAGAAATGGAAAATAAAAAAGGAGATGTCGGCTGAAGGCATGCTACTTATTGATATTCAACCAGTTTCACATTACTTCCTCAATCAATGTCTAAGATTGACCGCTGGAAATGCTCATCAGACAAACATGCAAAAATTCAATCAAAATAGATAGCTGATAATCGGTACGGTGGGCACAAAACTAATAAATGTAGCCATACCATTCAAGCATCGCTCCGATTTAAATTCTAATAAAACAAAGCAAAAGGGGGGAAGTATATGAAAATTACAAATAAAAAAACCTTGCCAAGAATAGCCAAGTTTGGCATAGTTAAAAAAGCCAGCTCAACCGTATGTTGAGCTGGCTTTTTATGGTTTATTTGGACTTGCCAATTGGTACCAAAAGTCAGGATAGGGGTGGTTTGGATTAGGGTGCGCTGCACCTTTTACGGATTATATATTTTCATTTTCTACTAATGTAGCGCTGCTGCTCTGCTGCTTTTGTTGCCAAGATTTCAGTCGGCCCCTGAATTCCCTCTTCTGACCCCTGTTTTATTCCATGATAGTCACATCTCCTCTGAGAATAAGTCCATCTCCGAGATTCAGTCTCAGGATGTAATAATACGTACCGTGAGGAAGTCGGTCTCCACTGTCGTTTGTTCCAGTCCAATCATTCAGATAAGGCCTCGCTTGGTAAACGATGTCGCCCCAACGGTTGAAGATAATCATTTCATTATCAGGGAAATCTTCGGTCGTATTGAGCAGCACATCAAAAATCAATTCATCATTTACGCCGTCACCATTTGGAGTTATACCATTTGGCACTTTATCGCATCCATCTCCCTCAACTGCTTCCACATTGATCCGCAGGGTCGTTGTCCCACACAATTCTGGGCAATTGATATTGCAAACCTCATATTCAATTTCAGCAAGGCCGACAAAGCATTTGAGTTTGGTGAACGTGATGATGCCGTCGTCCGTAAAGGTAACTTCACCTGGAATATTTGTCCCAATTACGTTAAAGACCATTTGGGTGGAATCGAAATCATCATTTTCCAGAACATTTACAGAAATGACATCTCCCATACTTGCAGTTAAAGTTGCAACATCAGTAAACGGGTTGGGTACTGATTGGTCAACTTCAATTGAAACAGAAGCAGATGAATAATCAATACAACTGCCCAATGTCAAAGTCCAAATGAATTGGCTCTCACCTACAGGTAGGCCGGTGGCGATGGCAGTTTCAGCATTTGGCTGGTCAATGAAAGCTCCAGAAGAAGTTGTCCAAGTGCCTGAAGCGCCACTTGGCAAATTGCCCATCAATACCGCCTCAGTATCACATGGGTCAAAATCAAAACTTGCTTCGGCAGGAACATCGCCCGTAGCCTGTGTAACCGCAACAGTATCAGTAGATTGGCAGTTGTTTGCTGCATTCGTCACCTGAATGTAGTAAACCCCTGGGTCTGTAACTTCCACGACCAAACCACTTCCAACAATCCCATTCTCATCAAACCACAAGTAGGTGAGGTTGGGGTCGGAATTGGAACCGTCCAATTGCACAACGCCCTCATCGCAAAGGATTTCTGCATCCATGCCTGCATCAGCGGTTGGTGCTTCGCTGTCGGGGGCTACTTCATGGGTCGCCAGACCAGTACAACCGTTGGTGTCAATAACAGTCAATTGATAAACTCCTGCCCCAACCTCAATGGACACAAGTTCTTCCTCTCCAGAATTGACCATTCCAGACAATGCCTCCCACAAATATTCAACGCCAGCAGTCGATCCTGCTCCAGTCAAAGTGACAATTGGATTAGAGCAGTCTGCTTCATCTGGTCCATCAATGGTAGCGATCGGATCATCAGGAACTGATACAACAACTGATGCGGTGCTGCTGCATTGATTGCTGTTCGAAGTCACGGTCAATGTATAAGTATCAGGGATTTCGATGGTCGGGGTCAATGTAGTTGCATTGTTGATGGTGTTCATCGATGCATTGCTCCATTGAACAGTTATATTGGAAATGTCAGATGTTCCTGTCAATTCAAACAAAATATCAGAACATGGAAATACGGTGTCATCTCCAGCACTTATTACGGGTGCAACAAAATCTGGTTCAACGAATAAAGAATCGATTCCTGTGCAACCAGTCAAAGTGTCGAAGACCAACATTTTGTACCATCCATCGCAATCAATGGTTGGGGTAAGGCTGCTGCTGTTGGTGATGCAGTTAACAGCGCCGGGGCCGATCCATTGAACCTGTAGGTTCACATTTGGTGCAAGTATCTGGCCTTCCAATTGCACATTCCCATCGCATCCTATTATTTCATTGAGGCCAGCCTCCACAGGTACTGGATCGTTTTGGTCTTCGATTTCAATTTCAATAGAATCATCACAATCATTGGTTGAATTAAAAACCGTCAAGGTGTAGGTCCCTGGTTCGGAAACAACGATGGACAGTTCATCTCCCGCAAATCCTCCCAATGGATCCAGCCACTGGTATGAAAATTCAGCACCTTCTGATGAACCCGTTCCATCCAAATTGGCAGTAGCAGAGTCGCAGGTAATTGCATGGTCAACGGTTGCCATTACTTGTGGCAAATCATCATCATCGGCCACGAGCACTTCCGACAGGGAAATGCACCCATTTGACGAATCCATGACTTCCAAGGTGTAATCGCCGGGGGTGTCAACCAATAGGGTCAAGTCCGTGCCCAATGTGTCACCCATTTCATTTTTCCAGATATAGTTAAATTCGTTCCCTTGCGATGAGGCCGTCCCGTCCAGCAAAATATCCAGAACGCTACACGTGATGGCCGTGTCAAGCCCAGCATTTGCAATAGGTTTTAGCGTGTCCGCTTCCACTACCACAAAATCCAATGCGGAGCAGCCGTTCAGGGTATCCGTCACCAAAAGTTGGTACGTGCCGGGCGAACAGACCTCCAATGACATGCCATCCACATCGCCACATATTCCCCCTGTGGAAACAACAGACCATTCGTAAGTCACATTGGAAACGGACGAAGCTGTACCGTCCAATTGAATGGAATTTACGGTGCAATCTATAGCCAAATCATCCCCAGCAACGGAAACTGGATCAATTTTATGGTCTTCAATAAATATGCTATCGAGGCCACTACAACCAGTTGTAAAATGGCTCATTTCCAAATAATACCAGCCAGGCTCGGTAATCAAAGGTTGTAAGGTTGTTTCTGTTCCAGGTACAATGTGGCCATTTGGCCCTGCAATCCATTCAAAACCGAATACAGGTTGTGGCTGCCCACCATTGAGGAATATCGTATCCTGAGTACAGGAAATTTCTTGTAAAGTCGTGGTGTCGATATTTGGCACAGGAATTATCGGTGCTGAAACATTAACAGTGTCTATGACGACACAACCTGTCTGATTTTGGGTTAATGTCAATTGATAAGCGGATCCGCCAATCACAGTGGGGAATTGGGTATCACCCCCATCGATAATGATTCCTGAACCAGCAATGTTTTCCCATTCATAAGAAACACCACTTGTAGGAGAGCCTCCACCATTTAACACCAAAGTGAAAAGACCACTACTGCAAGAAAAGGAAGTGTCCACCCCTGCATCTGCAATCGGGGCATTGGGTAAAAGTTCAACCTGAAAATTCAATTCAATATCTAAGGAAGGGTTTTCAATGTCTGTCACCGTCACGAAAAACATGCCTGGGAATAGCCCATTCTGATCTTCCGTGGTTGGAACTGCACCTGGGCCTTCCCAATTATAACTGTATTCGCCTGACCCTCCGGCAATGGTTAAGTCTATGATCCCAGTTGGGAGAGACGGGCATTCCACATGATTTATCTGTACATCAATCAATGTAACAAATGCGCTGTTCACGCAGATAGAGCCATTGTCAGCAGTAAGGCCAAGGTTGGAACCACCGGTCGGGGCAGAATTGACGACAAAAGGGGCGACCCAGTTGTCAATATTTACGCCGCTGCAATCTCCAGGATCACCAATGATTGTAAAACAAACCTGAAAAACAGGTGCACCATCTGGTACAGAAATACCATTAATATTATTTGTGCTCCAATTAATCGTCAATTGGCCATTGTCAATATCAGGTGAAGAATCATCAAAATGCCCCACATTGAACCCTGGAAGGTTCCCCGTTGAAAGAATGGTGTCATATTGCAGAATGTTATTTTTCCAACTCATGGAATGTTGCAACCTGGTCAATTGGTTGAAGTTCTCCGTTGTGACATCCACACAAACCTGCTCACCGGGTGTACCAAAAATATCATTGACAAGCATGACAAACTCAAAAGGGTTTAGCACGCAGGCCTCGCCGGATTGACCGTTTAAGCCAACATCTGTTCCATTGGATTCCTCGGTCACCACATTTATCGGGACAAAATTATCGGTAAATTGAATCAGTGAGCAACTATCCGGATCGCCGACTACATCAAAACATATATCAAACAATACAGTCCCGTCAGGGACACTGCCCGCACTGCCATTTCCCCAAACAACGCCTAAGTTACCTTGCGCTTGGGTTTGATTTATCAGAAAATTGAATTGATTGAAACCTAAGACTGGATTGAAATTTTCGACATGCGTAAAGGACAATATATTGGGTTCCCAAGATATTGTATGCGCCAATGCCGTCACACCTTCAAAACCCAGTGAAGTAACGGATATGCAAATCTGTTCGCCAGGGTTTTCAGCCCCAGATGAGGCAATTAATGTTGGGCTTATCAGTTCACAAATACTCACTAGGCCATTGTCGTTGTTGATTCCAACGTTGACTTCCAGCCCCCCAAATACATCCACTAAAATTGGATTTACTACTGCAATGGTCGAGTTGGTAGCTGATGCTCCGATAGCAGTAAAGTGCAAACGCAATAGCACCATGTCATCGGTCATGTCACAGCCTCCAAACGCAGAGGTCCAATCCATTTCTATTGTACCCTCGGCAGGCGAAATGTCAAAAGTGGATGGTATGTTGCCGAAGCCCTGACAACCAAACCCTTGTGGAAATGAAATCCCCCCATTGGGGTTACTATTGAGCTGGATAACCGCAGGGTTCCATTTTAGACCAAAATTTAACTTGAAGATATTGTCAAAATTACTCACCTTGATGTCCACCGTGAAATTTTCACCAGGGCAAACGTCCTTGTCCTCTATAATCATGTTTATCCCGTTGGGGTTAAAACATTTTACCGAAACCTCGCCAGGGCTATCCAACAATCCAATATTAGTACCATTGGAAAATTGCGTAATTTCATCAATAATCTCAATTTCTTCATCTCCATTATCATCAATATAAATCGGGGAACTCTGGCCGCAATTGCCAACAATCTTGAAACACATCTGCATGATCTGGGTCCCATCCGGAACAGAAACAGACCCACTCGTGGCATTCCAAGAAATGGTCACCAAGCCCTGATCTACTTGAGTGGTGCCAATATGGGCCATAGAAAAACTTGGAATCCCACTCGGCAATACATCTTCGAAAATCATCACATTTGGATTCCAAAAGATGTAGTATTGATTGGTTATCAAATTGTCAAAATCTTCAACTTTGAAATCTATACATACTGTTTCGCCTTGAAAACCATCGGCAGAAGAAATATTTACACCAAGTGGCTCAGTCCCAATTGAGAGAAATCCATCGTAAGTGAACTCGCCAATATCCTGACAATTTGCACTGAACCGTTTCACGATTTTGTCCATTGGGGAATCCGTGATCTCAATCGGCGTATGGTTTCCATATTCTCCTGTTGCAATAAAGCAAACAGTGAACATCGTCTCAAAATCATCCAAGTCGTCTTCGGCGGCAATTGGGTCGGTACTGTTACATGGAAAACCGTTCGACCAGTCTAATATTAAAAAGCCTTCACCAGTCTGGCTTGTATCAAACGAACTTGCTTCACTGAATCCATTGAGATTTGGATTTATGAATGAAATAGAATTAAAAGTTGCCACACCCGGATCCCATTCCAAAGTAAACGAAACACTCATTATATCTGTGAAATCTGCAACATTCACATCATAACAAACCTGTTCGCCCTCGTCCACTAACTGGAAATCTGGAGTGACGCGAAAAGTTGGTTGGGCTTGTGCCAAATAGGCAATGGAAGTAAATACAAGTACCAGGAGGAAAGATATGTTCTTCATTATGTAACTACGTTTGGGATATTCTCTAATAAAGTTTGGAATCGAAAATTGAATATTCAATGTTTTGGAGTAAATATATCTTACTGGTTATCAATTGAATAGGATACATTTATTTCATGCGAACCGCCTGTGTAAGGCCCAAATGAGCTGAACGAATAATCGTAGCCGTAGCCTATTTTTATGGTGCTATCAAATCCAAGGTTATCACCAAGCAAAAAACCACCTTCCACATGCATAGTCTGTGCGGTCGAGCCACCGAGCCCCAACCAAAAATTCTGAGCCATTTGGTAGCGCAGATTGAAATCAATATTGACAGGCACATCAGGTGTGTATTTCACCCAAACGGAAGGTTCGAGAAACCCATCATCATCGAAAAATTTATACAACCCCAACATCGCATAATAATGTTGAACACGCTTCGTAACGAACTCGCCATTCTCTGTTTTAAATGCAAGATCAAGCCCAAGCGCTTGCGGAATGGAAATACCTCCATAAATGTAATCATTGTCAAAAAATCCGCCATCCAAAAGCGTGTAAGCAAATATCCCTACCCCCACATCTGGATTGATCTGATTTACATCTTGATTGGCCAGGATGTCGCCGTCCTGCCGCAGCCTTATTTCAGAAGAATTTACGCGGTACTGAACCGCTCCAAACGAAAGGCCAACAGAAATCCCCCAGTAATAGGGGTCGTCGGTAAGCAAGCCTCCGAATCGGCCATAAAGACCCGTAAACCCAGTTGGGCCAGTTTGGTCATTTATGATATAACCACCCGATAACAAGCTCACTGCACCACCAGTTGGATATAAATACTCTCCTCTAACAACTGAGGTTTTAGGCGCGCCATCAATACCTTGCCATTGCACCCTATGCGATGCACCGAAGCTTAAATTTTGATCAAAAGCGAGAAAATTATTCCCGACGGCTGCGGGATTGATGATGGTTTGATTTTCCCTATATTGAGTAAACAGGGAAAGCTGCTGAGAAGCAACTTGGGTAACTGCACCGAATAAAAGGCACAATACCAGTTGTAATGGTAATCTGTTCATGGGACGTGTAATTTTGGTCGGGGCAAAGTTATAAAGATTTGTTGACCCCAAACCATCTCAAAGCAATAAAATTATAATTTGTGTAATATTTTATCCAAAACTAATAAAACCAGTAAGGTGAGCGAAAGACATGTTCGATGTGTAATTCAGTTTTAGGTAAAATATGTAATCGTTTTTAAATATTAAAATAATAAATACTATTTCCGTACCAAGTTTCACTGAAAGGCAGAAACGTTCCTTCCAAAAGGGTGGGAATTAAATTCCCACCCTTTTGGAAGGAACGTTTCTGACCCCTGACCCCTTTCAAAACCAACTACTCTTTTTCCTGCGTGAAGTCGTTTTTATACCCAAAGCTCCCAACAACCCTCTGGTCAGCTCCCTTGCCACCGTCCTCCCAATCTGCCTTGTGGTTGTACTGGTCATCACTTTTTCTAACATGCTTTTTTCACTTCGGGTTGAACGCGTGGCTTTGCTCCTTTGATTTTTAAGTTCTTCTTGGTGATCTTCCTTGTTTGCAATTTCAATTTTTTCCGTTAAGATTTCATAAGCGCTTTTCCGGTCTATTTTTTCATTGTACCGCTTGATAATCACGGAATTAGAAATAATACCAGCTATTTCTTTTTTGGTCAAAATGTCCATTCTTGATTGTGGCGCACGGAGCATGGTATGAGCCAACGGGGTCGGAATGCCCTTTTCGTTCAAAGTGGTGACCAATGCCTCTCCTATCCCCAGTTCAGTTAGCAGTGTATCAATTTTGTAATGATCGGTAACAGGGTAATTTTGAGAGGTCAATTTTATCGCTTTCCTATCCTTAGCGGTAAATGCCCGCAAGGCATGCTGGATTTTCAGACCCAATTGGCCCAAAACAGAATCGGGAATATCCACAGGGTTTTGAGTAACAAAAAAGATTCCGATCCCTTTGGAGCGAATCAATTTGATAATGGCTTCCAGTTGATCCAGCAGGGCCGGTGATGCATTGTCAAATACGAGGTGGGCTTCATCAATAAATATGACCAATTTGGGTGCTTCTAAATCTCCTTCTTCAGGAAAGGATGCGTAAATCTCTGCCAACATTTGCAGCATGAAAGTAGAGAATAGCTTTGGCCGATCCTGCAAGTCGGTAAGGCGGACGATCGAAACCATTCCTTTTCCATTTTCATCCAAACGGCATAGATCATCCACATCGAATGAGCGCTCCCCAAAAAACACTTCAGCACCTTGCTGTTCCAGCTCCACAATTTTCCGCATGATAGCTCCTACAGACACTGTTGACACTGTTCCGTATTCACTCTTAAATTCCTCCTTGCCTTCTCCAGTGATAAATTGTAGGACTTTTTTAAGGTCTTTCAAGTCAATCAAGGGCCATTTCCGATCATCACAATACTTAAAAACAACGGCTAACACGCCTGATTGTGTTTCACTCAAATTCAGGATCTTAGAAAGGAGAATCGGTCCAAATTCCGTGACAGTCGCCCTCAATCTTGCACCGGGTTCATCTGAAAGTGTAAGAAATTCTACAGGGCTGTCCCCCGCTTCGAAAGGGAATCCAATTTTGGTGTGGCGCTCATCAATTTTGGGGTGACCTGCACTTGGGACTGCAATCCCGCTAAGGTCACCCTTGATATCCATCAACAATACAGGGATGCTTTTGGCTGATAATTGCTCCGCTATAATTTGCAGGGTTTTGGTTTTCCCAGAACCAGTTGCGCCTGCTATCAGTCCATGCCTGTTCATCATCCGGAGTGGAAGTTTTACCAAACAATTTTCAATAGTTTCTTTATCCAACATCGCTCCGCCAAGCACTATTGAATCACCTTTGAATGTATATCCGGTATTTATTTCCTGGATGAATTGATCTTTCGTTGACATGATGTTGAGTTAGTGAGTATTTGAGTATTTGAGTTATTGAGTTATTGAGTTATCGAGTTCCATTCGAAAATATCGATACTGCTTTCAAGGCTGTCCTCCATTTGCCCGGGCATCAAATCTGGGAAAAAATCAATGCCTGTCAAGTATTCCACGCTATCAATTGTTACTGCAAAATCTTCAATTCGCATTGTAGTCATCTTGTTTGGAACCACAAATGCAATGGCCTTTTTTTGAGGCCCACGAATATCCAATATTATTTTATAAAAAGCAGAAGGAATCGCAACTTCGTTTTCTCCGATCCTCAATTCTACATTATCATTGATGATTGGTCCAGTTACGATGTACAAATGTCCGAAACGTTTTGCCCAATTGTATGTCATTTCTTCCAAATCCCGCCAAATATATTTGTTGAAACCTGGCGTCAACGGTGCCATATTACTCATGAAAAACGATTCTGACATTGCCACCGGGTCAAATGCCATATCTGCTGCAGATGCCATTTGACCCATTCTGAAATTTGAGTCGGAATAGTCATTCGGAGAAGCACTTCCTGATTCGATTTTAGGATCTGGTCGGTAATCAATAACTGATTCGACCTTGGCTTGATTCAGTCGTCCTGAAGTCAGCTCAAACACAACCCACTCTGGCAACTCCAAGTCTTCAATGTAGGACAGGGCATAATATTTATGCATCACAACCTGCCCAGTAGTGGAAGTAGGCAGAAAAAAGATACTATCTGTCCCTGTTTTTTCAAGGTCTTCAATATCTGGTTTAACCAGTTCAGCCTCAATTTGATTATCGGAAGGTTTATTGAAATAAAAATACAAGCCTCCCAGTATGATAAAAAAAACACCAACCCTGGCTATCATACTGCCGCTCTCCCCCGCCCTCTTTTTGTGGTGGTTTGATCTTAGTTTGGCCATAAGAGTTTCTTTTTAAACCACAAAAAATTTTAACTTCCCTTATACATATTGTTTTTCGTAATATTTTTGATAAGCACCAGAAGTCACATTATTCAACCATTTTTCATTTTCCAAATACCATTTTGCCGTTCTTTTCAAACCTTCTTCTGGGTTGATAGTTGGCTCCCAACCAAGTTCATTTTTCACTTTTGTTGCATCAATGGCATAGCGGCGATCATGGCCGGGGCGATCCTTTACAAAAGTAATCAACTGCCTTGAAGCACCTTTCTCCCTGCTCAATAATTCATCGACTATATCGCATAAAGTTTCAACCAACTGAATGTTTTTTCTCTCGTTGTTTCCTCCGATGTTATAAGTTTCCCCGTTTCTCCCTTTATGGAAAATTAAGTCAATCGCCTCAGCATGATCCACTACCCAAAGCCAGTCACGTGTGTATTTCCCATCTCCATAAATCGGCAGCGATTTGTTGTTCTTGATATTGTTTATTACCAGTGGGATCAATTTTTCAGGGAACTGGTTTGGGCCATAATTATTGGAGCAGTTTGAAATAACAACAGGCAGGCCATACGTGTGGAAATAAGCTCGCACGAGATGGTCAGAAGAGGCTTTCGACGCGGAATAAGGCGATCTTGGATCGTATGCCGTTGTTTCCAGGAATAGTCCAGTCTCGCCGAGTGAACCATAAACTTCATCTGTCGAAACATGGTAGAATCGCCTGCCATCGAAATTCCCCCAGTTGTTTTTTGCAGCATTGAGCAAGTTGATGGTGCCAACTACATTCGCCTCGATAAACTCAAGCGGATTGGTAATGGAGCGGTCAACATGCGACTCGGCGGCAAGGTGAACCACGCCGCTAAAATCATATTTTTCAAAAAGGGAATTGATGAATTCCTGATTGGTGATGCATCCTTTTACAAAGGTGTAATTTTCCTTGTCCTCAATATCTGTAAGGTTTTCAAGGTTGCCAGCATAAGTCAGCTTATCCAAATTGACAATCTGGTATTCTGGGTATTTATTGACAAACAACCGCACCAGATGAGAGCCTATGAAGCCCGCCCCTCCAGTTATTAAGATGTATTTCTTCGTTACCATTTTTGGAATTTAATGAATTGTATTACTAAAAACGTAAGTGATGCGAATCAAGGGTAAAATTCTTTAATTTGGTGAAAATCAATTGATTAGAGTTGACAACTTTTGAAAAGTTGTCAACTCTTGGCTTGAGACCTCTTAAAAACAAAGGCAATTTTTCAATCCCAGATTAAATACTACACTTTAACCACTTTCTTAAAGTACTCATAAGTCAGCTTTAGTCCTTCTGTTCTCGAAACCTTTGGTTCCCAGCCAAGTATTTTTTTGGCTTTTGAAATATCCGGTCGTCTTTTTTTGGGGTCATCAACTGGAAGTGGATGGTAGGTTATGGTAGCTTTTGGATTATTGACCAGTGCTAAAATTTCATCTGCAAATTCACACATGGTCATCTCGGAAGAATTGCCAATATTGACTGGCTGGGTGTAATCACTCATCAGTAGTTTGTAAATCCCATCAACCAAATCATCAACATAACAGAAACTTCTCGTCTGTGAACCATCCCCAAAAATCGTCAAGCCCTCCCCTCTTATTGCCTGTGAAAAAAAGGCAGGAAGCACTCGACCATCATCTACCCGCATTCTTGGGCCGTAAGTATTGAAAATACGAACAATGCGAGTATCCACTTTATGATAAGTGTGGTAGCCCATCGTGATAGCTTCTAAGAACCTTTTGGCTTCATCATATACTCCACGAGGGCCTATCGGGTTCACATTTCCCCAATACTCTTCCGTCTGAGGGTGTTCAAGCGGGTCGCCGTAAACTTCGGAAGTAGAAGCCACCAGCATCCTTGCATTCTTAGCTTTTGCAACACCCAAGATATTGTGGGTACCCAATGCTCCAACTTTCAAAGTCTGGATGGGCATTTTCAAATAATCAATGGGGCTGGCAGGTGAGGCGAAATGGAGGATGTACTCAAGATCTCCCGGCACATGCACATACTTTGTAATATCGTGGTGATAGAATTCAAAATCGCTCCTGGGAAACAAATGCTCAATATTGGCAATATTTCCAGTCAGTAGATTATCCATACCTATGACATGGAATCCCTTTTTTATAAACCTGTCGCAAAGATGCGATCCAATGAATCCGGCAGCACCGGTAATCAATACTCTTTTTTTCAAATCAGTTGTGTTTTTATATGTGACATTGGCAGTATTCTAATCGGCCAATGACTCCATTTTTATTTTAGAATTTTACCAGGTGGGTTTTCAACCAAGACGCTATCGAGAATTGTGCCTTTATCGTAAATCAATGCAGTGGCAAATATAGGTTTATAGATATGAGTCTATAACAAATCCTAAACAAGGCTATTTCCATTCGATCGGACGGCGTCGCCATCCGATCACATTACAGGGTTGCCTGATCGGATGGCGATGCCGTCCGATCAATATATCCTATGGGGGATTAAATGCTCAAGTCAAGATAAAGCACAACTTGGCACGGGCAGTCTGCGACTGCAATGCCCGGAAGGGCAGGGTACGCCAGTTGACATGGAACGCAGCCTTGCCGGGCTGGTGGGCCGCAGACCGCCAGCAGAGTCGTTGCATGATACGTTGCGCTGATTTTATGCTTTTTGATTTTGAAGGATACACTTGACACAACGGAAAGTATTTGGGGAGTTGGCATTCCCAAAACACAGTGATTTGAGTAAATCTTTTTGATTGTCAGCCATCCCGGCCTTAGGAAGGGTGACAATCACCGCTGCACGATCAATCTTTTCACCATTACTCCTTTTTCAGAAGCGACTTTTACCAGGTAATTTCCGCTGATGAGGTACGACAAATTCATTTGTACACTTTGCACTGGAGTGGATAAATAGACCTTCTCCACCTTCAGCGAACGGCTGCTGACATCGGAAAAGCTGATCTGGTATTCGCCGGGTACAAAGCCGTTGAAATAAAAGGTCACGTCGCCGCTGGTAGGATTGGGCACCACGGTGAGTTCGCCGGGAAGCACAGGTTCGTTGATCGGACTGCAAACCGACACCTCCACCATCACCGAATCGCTGGCGGTACAGCCGTTTGCATCGAAAACCGTCACGCTGAAATTAACGACGGTTGAATCGGTTATGAGCAGGGTTTGGGTGGTGTTGCCAGTATTCCAGAGATAGCTTGAGAAACCGGGGCCTGCATCAAGCAGGTGGGGCAGGTTTTGAAAACAGATCATCGTATCAGGCCCAAGTTCAACTATGGGTGCGGCATTGAAACTGACGCTTACTGTGTCGGAGTCGGTACATCCATCTGCATTGGCCACGGTAACCGAGTATGCTCCACCCGCAGTCACGACGGTGGTTTGCGTGGTATCGCCAGTGCTCCAGAGGTAGGCAGAAAAACCGGGACCAGCATCGAGCTGGAGGGGAAGGTTTTCAATGCAAATCATCGTATCAGGCCCAAGTTCCACCGTGGGTGCGGCATTGAAACTGATACTCACCGTGTCGGTGGCGGAGCATCCTCCTGAACTGGTCACGGCAACCGCGTAGACTCCACCGGTAGTCACGACGATAGTTTGCGTGGTGTCGCCTGTGCTCCAGTTATAGCTTGCGAAACCAGTCCCTGCATCCAGGGTTAGGTTTTCGCCAAGGCATACTTCCCGGTCTGGTCCCAGGTCAATGTCCTCTGCCTGTACAACGATAACGGTGGCGGTGGCGGAGCAGGCTACGTTGGTTCTGCTGTGGGTGAGTATAAGGGTGTATTCGCCTGGTATGCCGACGCTGACCATCGGTCCATTATCGGAACCAAAAATGCCGCCGGGTGGCCCCGTCCATTTGAATTTAGTAATACCGTCTGCTACAAGGAAGTAGGAGGATTGTGACCCGTCCAGCAAAATGGTGCCGTTGCAAGGCAAGGGATCAGGGGGTGCGATCACCGCCATGGGGTCAGCAATTGCCAGATCTACACAGACGGTGCTGTCGCAGCCGAGCCAGTTGTCGCAGGTGAGGCAATAAATGCCCGATGCGGTGTAAGCCGTATTGCATATCGTGAACGCCTCGGGTGCACAAAGGGTGACCTGACCAACGCAAGTCAGCGTGGGCGGAACGACCGGCCCAATGATACAGGTGACCGAACTGTCACATCCCAGATATGAGCTAAGCGTCACTTGGTAAGTTCCCGGCTCGCAAAAAAGTTGCTCCGCACATTCCACACATTCGCCGAGGCACAGGGGATATTCCTTGGTCACTGGCGGGATGTCGTTAATGTTGACTGTGAAGCAAACCACTTCCGGATTGGAAAAACAGCCATTGGAGGAGGTCACACATACAGAAGAGGTACCGATGGTGTCCCATAGGATGGACACGGAGTTGCCTTCATTCCCACCCATAAAGGAGCCGATGCCCGGAGGGTCAATAGTCCAGGTGAACCCCGCTGCTCCAGGATTGGTAACGGAATACTCCGCTGTTCCGCCAGGGCAAGCCAAGTCAGAACCGCTAATGCCGGCTGCTGGTGGGGGTGACACAGGCGTGGTATTCCCTTCCGTTAAGACCAAATCATAAGCGCATATATTACCAGCACATCCGTCTAGCACTATGTAATAAGTCTGGCCAACATTGAAGCTGTCCGAGGCCAGCACAAAAATATCCGTGGTACAATTACATTGCGTGGCTATGGCCGGCCCGTCGCAGTAGCCCTCATAAATAGCCCCCTGCATACCTGGTGTGCCATTTAGGTCCTGGCAGGCCGAAGGCGTGATCTGAATAGCGATGTTGGTGGAACCTGCCACAAAGGCAAACCACTCGTCGTTGTTCAGCACATTCATAGGGCATCCCGGAAATTCTCCTATGATGTTAATCAGCCCCAAGGTGTCGCAAAAGTCTTCTAATCCCAAACACATAAAAGGGGCCTCTTGGCAGAAGTCGCCCGTTTCAGGGATTCCCGGTTGTGGGCACTGGGCAAAGCTGTTTACTTGAAATGAGAGGGTAAGAAGTAGAACTATGAGAGTTTGGAGTATAGGTGTTTTCATGGTCAAAAAGTTTTGAGTGGTTGAAAATAGGTTTTCGCCAATCAGGAAAGTACCTGACGGATAACCGGAAGTAGTGGCAGACGGATGCCCGCCTATCTGGATGTTCGCAACAGCAGCAGAAACTTTAGGTGTAGGGTTTTATTCGATACAGGTAGATAGAGAACAAGGTGTTGGTCATGGTTTGTCATGAGGTCTGTTTTTTGTGCGCTAAATAAACAGTTCAAATATAATGGCCAATCAGGATAGGGCGAAAGTTCGTGTCAAGCAAATAACAGGTGATTGCATGATGGGTGACAAAATTCATGTGTGACAGATGGGCTGTTGCTATGTTTTGAGGCCCCGTTTGGCCAACGCCTTACTTATTGGGCACCCCTTTTCCAACAACTTGATTCCATGCCAAAGCAAGTAATGCCCATTTTAAAGACCCAAGCCAATAAAAAAAGAGCTGCCCAATGGACAGCCCCGTTTGTTATGCTAAAAAACTATGTAATGAAAAAGAGTTAATGCGAGACAAATGGAAAATGTTTAATCAACTTTGAAAATCTTAAAAATCTGCGTTTTCAATTTTGGCTGTTGAATTCGCATCAGGTACAGCCCTTCGTAATATTCACCAAGGTCAATGTCAAATTTTTCTGTGTTCGCAGGAATTTCAAATGTATGGACAGTCATTCCATATGGATTTACAATCTCTCCGATAGCAGGTTCATCGCCAGGTATTAGCAATTCAATTGTGACCCTGCCTTTTGTTGGGTTCGGGAAAACTTGCGCAAGAACCGTTGCCTCCCGTTGGAACATGACCATGACATTTTCAGAAAGCCCGCTCTCCTGAGGCGTGTCTAGTTTATCATACCTTATCCGGTAAATATTTTCACCAAACCTAGGCTGTTCATCAGTAAATGAGTAAGTAGAGTTGGCCACATCTTTCATCCCCATTATATTTCCAATTGTTTGGAAATTTTGTCCATTTTCGGAACGCTCGACATAGAATACAGTGTATGCCGTGTTACCAGTAACTTTCCAATCAAGCTGTATCTCCTCCTCCTCGATTTCCCCAAATAGATCGTCAAATGTTATCAATGGGTTGCTTCCGCAATTGTCGATAAAGACATCGGTACTTGTACTCAATGAACATCCAAACCTAGTTACAGTCAGGGTAATATTCTTCCCTCCTGGATCTGGCCACGAAACTGCATTCACCACTCGAGTCGTTGCGGTAGCAGGGCTTCCACCATCGTCAAATTCCCAAAAGTAAGTAGCGCCGGCGCCGGCAATAGCTGCTTCGAATCGGCCTTCTTCGTTTTTACATAAAGTAATAGGCTGGTCGATGATCTGAGTCAATGGGTAAGAAGTGATTTTCTTAGCAACTACATTGCTCTCCCCAATGAAATCATCGCACCCTTGCCTTCTGGCGCACCTGATATAATAAGTCGAAATAGAAATAGGTCCAGGATCGTAACTGGCACTGTTCGAGTTTGGAATCATCGACCAATTGCTATCGCCTTGTCCATTGTAAACTGGGATGGCACTTTTCAGCCACACGTATTCGATTACCCCAAATCCTCCTGAGGGGGATATCACATCCACAATTTCATCAGGATTAGAACCAAAGCCACAAAGGTCTTCATCGAAACCGATCAGGCCACCGTCAGTGATGTTGTCACATTCTTTGAAAATACCTGCATCAATAGTCAGGTTGTCAAGTGTAAATGGGAAAACGGTAATTTGATCTGTCACCCCTGTCAATTCTTCTGGATCGCTATCTTTATTGTCATCAGTCCCTTGATCTTTTGGCGACAAAATGTAACCGCCAGCAGGGAAGCTTGCTAAGGCAAATTCGACTTTGTAATCTCCTGGGTAAACATCTTCAAAAAGGTAAAAGCCAACTACATTGGTGACTTGTACATCAATAATATTATTGGCTGGCATTTCCCTCAACCTCACAATCACATTTTGCACGCCAGCCTCATTCAAACCTTGTATTCCGTCATGGTTGGTATCGTACCAAACTTTATCACCTATGTCAATTTTTTCATCCAAAAAGATCAACCCGCAGTCCCAACGGTCTTCGTATTCACTTTGGGTCAGGAATATGTTTTGTGTTTCACCAGTATTTTGGTCGGCATCACTGTCGAGGCCGTCGTTCCCAATATTTTGATGAGTAAAAACATGATTTGGCAAGTTTCCAAATTGGACTTTGTAGATTCCCTTTTCTAAACCATCAAATGCATAAAAGCCAACCGTATCCGTTAAAGTGGTCAAGCCTATGGTGTCGCCACTGTTGGTAATCCCCGTCAATAGTACGGGAACCCCCTCTATTCCGTGTTCACCAGTATTTTGTATTCCATTTTGGTTTTCATCATTCCAAACATAATCTCCAATCTTGGAAGGTTCTATCAAATTTATTTGACCAACACCTGTACAACCGTTTGAATCTGTGATGGTTACGTTGTGCGTTCCACCTTCAATATTCGTCAATGTATCGGTAGTGCTGCCGTCCTCCCATTCGATGGAATATGGCGCAATACCACCAGAAGGAGATACCACTACGCTGCCGTCATTTCCACCATAAGTTGTTACTTCTGATAGTATTTGGATAGCTGCGATCAATTGGGGCGGCACATTTACAACAGCTGTATTCGTTACAAAACAACCATCACCATCGGTTACTGTTACTCCATATGATCCAAAAAACAAGTCATTAACTTGAGCCGTGTTTGCACCATTTGACCAAGCATATGAATATGGCTGAGTTCCATCTATCCCCTGTGCAATCGCCACTCCGTTATTGGTTTCAAAACAAGTAGCATCGAAAGTTGTAACAGATGAAGCCAATGTAGTGGTAGCCTCGATCTCTGTTGAGCCAACGACTAAACACCCATTGGCGTCGGTCAAGGTAATACCGTAGTTGCCAATGCCGAGGTCAAAAATGGCTTGCGTTGTCTCGCCTATTTCCCATAAATAAGAATAAGGAGATGTCCCGCCGGAAGGAGCAGCTAAAGCAACTCCGTTCGTATCTACCACACAGACAACATTGCTATTATTGAAATCCAATGCTAATGGAAGTGGTTCGGTAATATTCAGGATGGTAGTAGCCACGCAGTTATTTGCATCGGATACAGTAAGGCTGTAGGTTCCTTGTGCCAAATCTGCAATAGAACCTGTTGAAGTATTATTTGCATCGTTCCACTCAAAACTATAAGGTGGATTCCCGCCTTGTACTTGAGCAGTAGCAGTACCATCCGCAAAACCATTGCATGTAACGTTAGTAGAATTTAAAGTGATCTGTATTTCCGAAGGGGCACCAATTTCAACACTAGCCATTTCAGCACAACCATTTGCGTCCGTAACGGTAACAGTGAAAATACCTGGAGAAACATCGTCCAACATCTGTACAGCTGGGTTGCCAGGGGCATTCCACGAGTACAGATAGACATCGTTCGGGAAAGGAGTCCCGCCACTCGCCATCACGATAGCCGTTCCGTCACTTGAGTTGTAACAGGATGCGCTATCCGAATCCATTACCAAATCAAGCGCTGTCGGTTCTGAAATCAATACGCTATCGATACTTGTACAGCCATTTGAATTGGTGACAGTCACCAAATACTGTCCAGCTTTCAAATCCAAAATGCTCACCTCAGTAGAATTATTGCTCCACAGAAATGAAAAATCTGAAACATTGCCATTTACAATACTGACATCAGCAGTTCCGTCACTGCCAGCAAAACAACTAACATCTGTTGAATTGATGTTTATTTCGTCTTGCATTGGAGCGCCAACATCTACGCTTAGTTCTGATGTGCAACCATGGTCATCTGTAACAATAACAGAATAAGTCCCTAAACTCAGCCCTACTGCAGATTCGGTTGTTTGCGCCAATGGATCGTTCCATAAATAGCTATACGGTGGTGCTCCACCTGATACTTGGGCGGTAGCAGAACCATCATCGGAATCATCGCAAGTTGCATCCGAACTACTTACAGTCAACTCAAGCGGAACAGCATCGTTAACCTGTACTGAACCTGTTCCAATACATCCTTGTCCATCGGTTACCACAACTTGGTAAGTGCCAGGTGAAAGGTTGTTGACTAAAGAATCAGTTTGCGACGCAGGGTCGTCCCACAGATAAGCAAAAGGAAGTATTCCGTTTTCCACTTGGGTTACTTCAGCGGTCCCATCAATTTCACCAATACAAGAAATATCAGTAGAAACAGCCGTAATATTCAAAGGAGGGCCATCATTCAATGTAATGCTGGTCGTATCTGAGCAGCCAATCGTATCGGTTATGATTGCCTCATAATCACCAGGTAGTTGATTGGTCAAAATAGAATCCGTTTCACCAGGAATCCCAACCCATTCAATCGTATATCCTGGTGAGCCGCCCGAGATATTGGTTATTTCTATAACCCCATCACCTGCGCCCATACAGGTTTCGTCAGATCCAATAAGAGTAGCGACTATTTCACTACTGAAAATAATTGATACCATGTTAGATACGCCATCGTAATCATAACAACCATGCCTTCTTGACAACCGAATGAAATAAGTGGTCTGGGTAATTGTTCCTGGATTGTATCCTTCACCATTTGCCCCAGTTATCTCTGTCCAATCTGTATTAGTTGGTGAATATGGAGAACCAGTGCTACTCATAATCCACTGATATTCAATCTCATTTGAGCCTCCGGTCGGTAAAGCAAGGTTCACTAAAGAATCAGCAAGATATGGTGGGTTACAAAGCACCTGACTGTCCTCAATTTTTCCTCCATTTGTAATGTTATCACAACAAATGGCCTCTTTCATTATAATATTGGTTTCACCAATATAATCAGTACAGCCCGACCTTCTTGCACACCTTCTAAAATAAGTTGTTACAGATATTGGCCCAGGATCATAGTCGGGGCCATTTGAACCAGGCAAAGGATTCCAAAATGAAGAAGGCAAGGCAGGGTCGTCTGTCGTAAATATCCAGATGTACTCTAAAGTACCCGTTCCTCCCTCTGGCAAATCCACATTTGTAATTGGAGATGGGTCCCAGATTGGATTAGGGCAGCCAAATTCATCAGCTTCGATGATTCCTCCATTAATCACATTGTCGCAACTAACTTGATCAAATACAATAGGTGAAGTTGCAAATGAAGTTTGACAAAAGAAGCCCAAACTCAAATAAATTAATAGGAGAAAAATGGACGATTTGGGTAGGCAAAGCCAATAAGGTTGGCTTATTTGCTGGGAAGTTGGAGCGCTGCCAAAGTATATTTTCAGTACTCTCATTGTAATCTTTTTCAAAACATAGAATTGTAAGGAAATACATACGAGTGAACGCACGGATATTTCCAAGGTCAAAACATAATTAGCATAGGAAATTATGGAGGGAGGATTGGGCTAATACTAATGCCCGAAAATTTCAAATAGGTGCTTGATCTGAAAAGTGTTTGAAAGAGTAATCTAGGTGCTTTATTTGTCAGGGTAAACAAGTTGTCTTAATGACACAAATCGAACGTTTCAAAAACTATACCATTTAAGAAAAAATGTAATATGTTGTCGGGATGGCGAAAAGGGAGGCAAAGATGGTAAAGCTGTAAGTGGTTGAAGAAGCGGTTGTCAGCTTCAACAAAGGACCACGTGAATATTCATTGGATGAAAAGCTAGGGTAGAAAATTAAAGCTTATTGAAAAGCTGGGGGTTAGGGTTGTCAACTTTTTAAAAGTTGACAACCCTGTACTTGCAACCCCTTGATAATCAGGATAAGACTTCAAACCTTGATTTACATATTGTTCAATAAATCAATCGGAAGAACAATCGATCAACTTTTGGTGGATTTCCCAAACCTGATTGATGAGTGATTGGGTACCATCATTTTTTATTACAAAATCAGCATATTTCAATTTTTCAGATTCAGGCATTTGCTTATCCATTCTCGCAAGAACGGCATCCCTTGCCACTTGGTCTCTTTGGCATACTCTTCCAATCCTCAACTCTATAGGAGCGGTCACCACAATTATTTTATCAAGAAATTTATGACTCCCACTTTCAATCAACAAAGCTGCCTCTTTCAAACAATAAATGTGATTAGAATTAGAATCGAACCAATTCTCGCTATCTTCAAAGACTGCTGGGTGGACAATGGAATTGAGAGCCTGGAGTTTTTCGGGGTCATTAAAAACCACCCTTGCGATGAATGCCCGATTGAGTTGGAGCAGCGGATCATATGTTTTTGGCCCCAATAGCTGGGTAATTTTTTCAACTACTTCCTTATTCTCTACCATAATGGCCTTAGCTCGATCATCTGCATAATATACGGGCACACCCAAAGATTCAAAAATCTTGCAAACAGTGGTTTTTCCGCTGCCAATACCACCTGTTACACCGACCTGTTTTGTCACCGATTCAATAGTGCGTTTAGTTTTTGTAATTTTCATACAGACAAATTGATGCTGGTTTGAAAAACTAAAATTACATGAATTTCCAATAAGATTTTAAGGAAAACTTCCTCAAGAATGCAGATAAAACGGGTGTATTTCAAAATGTCGGTAGTACTTCCCCCAGTGTCCGTCGCCTCTCTGGGCGTCTGACACTTACGCCCGAGTTAGGTGTCAGACGCCCTACGAGGCGACGGACACCGGGGGCAAAGGAAACCGACAAATTGAAATACACCCGATAAAACCTATTACCGATTTAAGCCACAAAAACCTGGAAAATCGGACGCCTCAATTTATTTCCTGGTCCCACATGCCAAAAGTATTGGCTTAGATTTTGGATAACTCAAATTCTTACCTCTCATCTTTAGTTGAAAATCTCCCCCTCTCAAATTTTTTGAAAACTATGAACAACAACAAAAATTTCACCTTTTCGTCACCAGAGGATGGCGGAAGGGCTACAAAGCGAATTTCAGTCCCTTATTATTGGCAAGGCGGCACCTATGGGGCCGAACAGAAATGGCATGAACCGCTGAACTGGTACAATCGAAATATTCCAGGTTGGTTTGATGTGGTGGTTATTAATGGAGTGGATACAATTGGCGGTTGTTTTCCTTTGATCGAAGAATTTGCCAATGACATTACGCAACTAATTATAGAGCCAGGTGGTTGTCTTAGTATAGGTTTGAACGGCAAACTCTCGATTGATGGTTTATCAAAAAAAGGGCTTGGCATTCTCAATGAAGGAGAAATTACGATTCACGGCGAGCTAACTGTTCATCGCACCTTGTTTGCCAGCGTAAGAAACAAAGGCATAATATTCAACAACGGATCATTTGCTATTGACAAAAATGAAAACGATGGCATGATCCATTCAAACAAAAGCAAGTTTGAGAATTTTGGTGAATTTTTATTTCTCTGAAAATCAGTATATTAAGTGAAATATTTTGGTTTTCTTTTCCGTTTTGAAATTTACCTTGCTTTTGGAATTACCGTTTATTACTTTTGCGGCAAATTTCAGGAAAATTTACCACTTGGTGAATTTTTTAAAGGTTTCCAAATTCTTATATTTGGTATTATTAGTATTTTGATATGGATTGCGTTCTTGACATGTTCGCACCCCATGAATTAATTAAATTTGGTTTATTATGTATTGGACGCTTGATCTTATTAAGCACCTTGAAGACGCCCCTTTTCCAGCCACAAAAAACGAGCTGGTTGATTACGCTTTGCGAACTGGAGCTCCGAATGCGGTTGTAGAAAACTTGCAGGACATTGAAGAAGATGACATGGAATACGAAAGCATTGAAGAAATTTGGCCGGATTATCCTTCCAAAGGAGATTTCCTTTTCAATGAAGATGAATATTGACAAATTGACTTGATAAGGGATTTAAAACAAAAAGAAAGCCTTGCATCCGCAGGGCTTTCTTTTTTTTGGGTATTGGGCACCGCAATTTGGGGTGGCCATGTGAAGCGGCATCATTTAACTAACCACGGGGGACACAGAGAGCACAGAGGGCTTCCCAGTAGGAATAATGATTTCCTGTGCCCTCCGTGATTTCTGTGGTAAAATGATCCACGCCTAAATTTACCATGCAAATCGATTCATTCCAATTTCACGGAATTCGCCATAGCATCATAAGTTTTTACTTTTACTGAAATGTTTCCTCATTCTCAGTATAGAAATTAATGAACAGGCTCAAAAATCTTGGAATTTTTCTTTTCATCAAATATAAATGGGCCACTGCTTCCATTAGCCTGATACTATTCGCTTGGTTTTGGTTTTCCCTGCCAAATCCATTGTTCAGCGATCCCACCAGTTTTGTATTGGAATCAAGTGATGGCAACCTGCTCGGTGCCAAAATCGCTGCAGATGGTCAATGGCGATTCCCGCACAATGACCATCTGCCACAAAATTTTGAAAAAGCCATTGTCTGTTTTGAAGATAAAAGGTTTTATGGCCATTTCGGAGTAGACTGGCTGGCCTTTGGGAGGGCATTCGTTTCAAATATTAAAAAACGAAAAATAGTTAGTGGAGCAAGCACTTTGAGCATGCAGGTCGTCCGACTGTCAAGAAAGGGCAAGCCAAGATCCGTTTTTCAGAAAATAGTAGAAATCATCCTTGCAACGAGGATGGAAATCAGGTACACAAAAAAAGAGATACTCGCTTTTTATGCTTCAAACGCTCCTTTTGGTGGAAATGTAGTTGGGCTCGAAGCTGCCACTTGGAGGTATTATGGTAAAAGTCCCAATCTCCTTACCTGGTCAGAAGCAGCTACCATGGCCGTCCTGCCGAACGCACCATCTTTGATCCGCCCTGGAAGAAATCAACAGCGCTTATTGGAGAAGAGAAACAGGTTGCTGAAAAAACTTCTTGAAAATACGGAAATAGATGAAGTCACTTATGCATTGGCAATATCAGAACCATTGCCAAATAAGCCACACCCCCTGCCATCATTAACACCCCATTTACTGGAAAGGGCGTATCGAGAATCAAAAAACAAAGATAAATCTGGACATTCCAGATTAAAGTCATCCATCAACATAGGATTACAAAACTCAGTAAAACAGATTGCCACTCAACACCATGGTATCCTCCAAAACAACAGTATCAACAATTTAGCGGTACTGATATTAGATGTTGAAAAAAACGAGGTGCTCGCATATATCGGAAATGCAGCTAACGCAGGGCCTGAACATGCTGGCTCAGTTGACATAATAAAGTCACCCAGAAGTACAGGTAGTATTTTGAAACCGATTCTTTATGCACGGGCACAACAAGAAGGGCTGATATTGCCTGAAAGCTTGATCCCAGATATTCCAACTTATCTTCAAAATTACCGACCTGAAAATTTTTCCAAAACTTACGATGGCGTCGTTCCTGCCAACAAAGCACTTTCAAGGTCTTTGAACATTCCGTTTGTCAGACTGCTGCAAGATTATGGCGTCAAAAAATTTCATTATGACTTAAAGAAATTAGGTATCACCACCCTACCATATTCCTCAGATCATTACGGCCTCACCCTAATCTTGGGAGGCTCGGAAGCGACACTCTGGGATCTCACAAACATTTATTCTTCTATGGCAAGAAGGCTTGGGAATTTTTATCCAAATCACGGCAGGTATAATGATGCAGATTTTGTGAAAGCAAATTACTCTAAAACCAATTCAACACAAAAAACCGATCTATCTAAAACGACTGAGTACATTACAGCTGACGCAATCTGGTTAACTTTTGAGGCAATGAAAGACCTCGAAAGACCTGATGATCGCGGAGGTTGGGAACAATTCAATTCAGCTCATAAAATCGCTTGGAAAACAGGAACCAGCTATGGTTTTAGAGATGCTTGGGCCATCGGGGTCACTCCTAAATATGCAGTAGGAATTTGGGTTGGCAATGCAGATGGCGAGGGGCGGCCTGGTCTGACAGGAATTTCGGCTGCTGCTCCAATCTTATTCGATGTTTTTGACCTGTTGCCCAAATCAATTTGGTTTGACCAGCCTCATGATGCCATGCAAAAACTCAGTGTGTGCAGGTATAGTGGTTCTTTACCTAAAACTATTTGTGAGACTGATACAGTCTGGTGTGCGAAATTAGCACTCAACAGTAAAGCTTGTCCATATCATAAATTAGTTCACCTCGATGAAAGTCAGCAATGGCAGGTGAATGTTAATTGTGAAGATAATGCAAGTATGACTACCCTACCCTGGTTCATCCTACCACCAATTGAAGAGTATTATTACAAACCAAGGCATCCAAATTACAAAACGGCACCTCAATTTAAAAAGGGATGTGATAGCCCTACAGCGGATAAAGAAAATCCCATGCAGATTGTTTACCCAAACGCCAATTCAATAATTTATGTGCCCATAGGGCTTGATGGGGGAAGTGAACGAACCGTTTTCAAAGTGGTACACCGTTCAAACAACGTTAGGGTTCACTGGCACATCGGCAAAGAATATATTGGAAGTACCACTGATTTCCACAATATGGAACTCAACCCTGATGCTGGGGTGCATACACTTACAATTGTTGATGATTCCGGTAATAGATTGGAATTAAATTTCGAGATAATGTTCAGGCCTCGTTGAAGAGAAAATGAGCTGTGGTAAGGACAAAAAAAACTCCTACATCGGGGGAGGCTAAGACTGATGTAGGAGCACTAAACATACTATGAGAAAACTACACGGTGCAAATTAAAAGCATCCGCGAGTATGAAAAAAGTTGCTTTTAGGAAACGGTCTTTAAATACAGGGAAACGGTAGGTATGGTTTAGGATTTGGATTATTTTTAATACGAAGGAAAGGATCAAGCAGCCGCCTTGCCTATCTGTCTGATAATTAATTTATAAAATATTAATATTTTATTTAATTGATGACCAAACTGGCACAGATTTGGGCTAAGGCTTTATGTTTTTCATGAATTATGAAACTTCTATTCTGAGAGGTGCTGATTAGAATGGCTTGTTTACCGGATTACCAATTTTCTACTATGGTTTTTCAATAGACATCTTTCCTAAATAAATTTAAGGCATGGAAACAAGGATTTTTTTGTCAGACGAGGCATTTTTTGAAGGAATAGCCGAAGCTATTGCTGAAAAAAATAACGAAGTATGACGGAAAAAGACTGTTTAGCTGACTTA
>JAJCYI010000173.1 GCA_029263015.1 Saprospiraceae bacterium
CATTGGAGGATTGGCTTGTTCTCAAATTCTCTACCGTACACTTTTCAAAAATATTCAATTTCCTCTTTTTCAATTGAGACAAATGGTTTGGCATTGCCCGATCGGACCGGCGCTAAGCCGATCCGACCGAACAATTTTGAAGAGACCCACCATTTTCTCCAAGGCTCGGTCGGATCGCCTAGGCGGCGGTCCGATCGGAGGTATTTGATAATTTCAAAAAAGTGTCCGGTCGGTAATCTCAAATAAGATTTGAGAGTATGAAATAAAATAAAATAGTCTCCCCTTCACACATTTTTCATTCAAAATTTTTCCTTCATTTCACCCCCGCGTACCCAATTCCCGTCAATCGGTGCATATCATAATTAAAAGTACTCAGGTCATTAAAGTTAAACTGCCCCACATCACCATGCCCACAGGCACGGGCGACTACTTTGATAAGCTCATTGGTCGAGTGGAAAAAATTATAAAGCTGTTTGGCCGATTTGTCAATTTCGATCCGGGCACGCAAGTGGTCTTTCTGGGTGGCGATGCCGACAGGGCAATTGTTGGTGTTGCAGGCCCTCATGCCGAGGCAGCCAATGGCTTGCAGCGCAGAGTTGGAAACGGCAATGGCATCTGCACCGAGCATCATGGCTTTGGCAAAATCTTCGGCTACACGCAGGCCGCCAGTGATGATGAGTGTGACACCTGCTGCGCCGACCTTGTCGAGGTGGCGGCGGGCACGTGCCAGGGCAGGGATGGTGGGTACGTTGATGTTGTTGCGGAGGATGGTCGGCGCTGCGCCAGTGCCGCCACCGCGCCCATCGAGGATGATGTAATCTACCCCAATTTCAAGCGCAAAGTCAATGTCTTTTTCTATATGGCTGGCAGCAACTTTAAATCCAATCGGAATGCCGCCCGTGATCGAGCGCACTTCATTGGCTATTTCCTGGAAATCAGCGGGTGTCTTCAAATCTGGAAAAGCTGCTGGTGAAATGGCGGTTTGGCCGACTTGCAGCCCTCGGACACTTGCAATCTCTTCGGTCACTTTAGTACCTGGGAGGTGTCCACCTGTTCCTGTTTTTGCTCCTTGCCCTCCTTTGAAATGGAATGCCTGGGCGAGTCTTACTTTTTCATAGCTGAAACCAAATTTGGCAGAAGCCAACTCATAAAAGTAACGGGAATTATTGGCCTGTTCATCGGGTAGCATGCCCCCTTCGCCACTGCAAATGCCTGTACCGGCCAATTCAGCGCCTTTCGACAACGCAATTTTTGCTTCCTTGGACAGTGCACCAAATGACATATCTGACACAAACAGCGGGATTTCGATCTCCAATGGCTTTGCAGCATTTGGGCCGATGACCACTTTGGTGGAAACAGGCTCATCATCGAGCAAAGGGCGGTAGTGCATTTGGGCAGGGAGGAACTGGATGTCTTCCCATTTGGGCAAAGTATTGCGATCAACACCCATTGCATCACTTGGGCCGTGGTGTCCCCAATTTTTCAATCCATTCTGAGCCAATTCTTTGATGTAACGGGTATAAGGTTCGGTACCTTCGGGGTGGGTGTCTGCATATTGACCGAGGTACTCGCTACGCTGAAAAGGCTGTGGGTGGAGTTCCTCAAATGCAATTACATCGGCCTTGTCAACATACACAACGCCCTCGTGAATGGCAGCGCCAAACTTGTGCAGGACTTCACTGTTGTTGTACTCGCTCACGCCAGTATCGATGCGGTAGTCCCAATTATGCACGCCACAAATCAGGTTGTCGTTGCTGTCCACATGGCCATCGGAAAGCAATGCCCCGCGGTGCAGGCAACGTCCATACAGCACAGAAACCTTTTCATCGTAGCGTATCACCACGAGGTCGGTATTTTCTACCAAGGCATGATTGGGTTGGCGGTTTTCAAGTTCGTTAAATCCAACAATTTTGATAGGATCAATGAGATCGGTGTAGGTTTTCATTTTTCATTTTTTTTCGATGAAATTTGGCAGGCAATTTAGGAAGGTTTCGCAGGTTGCTGGTAATGGTTTATTGAATTGATGTAGAACTGTAGTTGTGATACTGTCTAAATCCAAGTTGTAAATAGGTTTAGGTAGCTTGCAATTAATAACTGATGTTACGAAGTGACTAAATATAGTCAGCGAGGATTCTTTCGGTGCTTGTCTGCGCGGGTGGGTCGCCAAAAAACTGTTTGAGCGGAGCGAGTTTTTTTTGGTATGCGTTTTTGTTTCCCTGCCTACCGGAAGGCAGGTTTTTTCGCTAAAAAAAAGAAAGCCCCCGGCAGGGACGGAAGAACGGAGGCCCAATTTGACGGCTGCCCAGACTGCAATTTTAACTTCCCTGCCGGGGGCCTTCTTTTTTCTTGACAAAAAAGAAGCAAAAACTCAAGACGGCGTAAACTCGCTCCGCTCAGGCAGTACGCCGCCGGGCCGCCCGCTCACACGAGTACAGCCCTGCCCTAATTGTACAGAGAAGATGGTTGCTATGTAACACCTGATAGTCACTATTTGGCACTTAAACTACACACCTGAACTAAATTCTCAACTTTCACAACCTTCCAGATCAGTTGCGCAAAACCATCATAGTTGAGTATAGCTCGAAAAACACTTTGATTTTTGTTTAATTTTTTCAGTATTCGTTATTTCGCAGCCGATTCCAATACGCCAACAATCAACAACCAACAATCAACAACCTTTTATGAGCCTGCTAACTGTCGGAACCGTCGCTTTTGACGACATCGAAACACCTCTTGGCAAAGCCGAAAAAATTGTCGGCGGTGCATGTACCTATATTTCACTTGCTGCTTCTTATTTTGTTAACGAGATAAACCTGGTGTCGGTCATTGGAGATGACTTTCCGCAGGAAACATTGGATATGCTGGTCGCAAAAGGCGTGAGCATGGAAGGCCTACAAGTAAAAGAAGGCGAGAAATCCTTTTTCTGGGCCGGCAAATATCACGACGACCTTAACAGCCGCGACACCCTTGATACCCAGCTCAATGTGCTGGCGGATTTCGATCCGGTTTTGCCAGAAAGTTACAAGAGCAGTGAATTTGTGATGCTAGGCAACCTCACGCCAGATGTGCAGATGCGGGTCATCGAACAGATGAACGGGACTCCCCGACTGATCGCCATGGACACCATGAATTTTTGGATGGACATTGCATTGGACAGGCTCAAAGAAGTGCTCAAAAAAATAGACTGCCTCATCGTCAATGATGAGGAAGCCCGCCAGCTCAGTGGCGAGCAATCCCTCGTGAAAGCTGCTGCAAAAATCTTGAATATGGGGCCTCGCTATCTTGTCATCAAGAAGGGCGAGCACGGCGCATTGTTGTTTTATGATGGTACCATCTTTTTCGCTCCGGCGCTCCCGCTCGCTGAAGTGTTTGATCCAACTGGTGCGGGGGACACCTTTGCCGGGGGCTTTATGGGTTACCTTGCCCAATCCGGTGATATTTCTTTTGAAAATATGAAACGGGCAGTGATCTTCGGCTCTGCCATGGCTTCTTTCTGCGTGGAAAAATTTGGTACGGAGCGCCTCCAGGATCTCACCGGGACTGACATCAAAAACCGCGTACACAAGTTTGTTCAATTGGTTAATTTTGATGCGAAGTTGTAAATAAGTAGGTGAGTGTATATAATCGACAATTTGAACGAGGCTATTTTTTCGATAATTGAGGCAAAAAATATTTGAATAGCCAAGTTATTGAAATATTTTTTAACGAGGAGTATCGGAAAAGGAGTCCGTTCAAATTGTCGATTATATATGCTCACCTACTTAAGTTGTTGGTGAACCAATATAACTTCCTCCAAGGGGTTTCAACCCCTTGTGTTCCATCGAAAAGGGGCAAGGGGTTGAGTATACTCCCCCCCAATTTTCGAACCAGTAGCTTAGTTGATAAAACTTTATCTTAAGTTACGGATTATGAGCAAGAAAAGAAGAAAATTCAGTGCTGAATTCAAGTTGAAAGTGGTTCTTGAATCTCTGAAGGAGAGGTCGACAATGACCGAGCTTTGTCAGAAGCATGAGCTCCACGCCAACCAGGTTTCGAAATGGAAAAAAGACTTTCTTGAAAATGCGAAATCTTTTTTGGGCCCGGCCAAAGGGCAGGAAGTCAATGTGGGGGAAGAAGAAAAAGAAATGTTGTACAGCAAGATCGGCAAGCTCCAGATGGAGAACGAAATCCTTAAAAAAAAGCTCGGTCGGTAGATAAGCACAGACGGTTCGGTTTCCTGGATGCGGACGCTGCCTTGAGCATGAGGTGCCAGTGCCGTATCTTGGGTTTGCCGAGGGGCAGGTACTACTATGGGCCGAAAACGGAAAGCGGGATGAACGTTTACCTGATGAAGCTGATCGACATGCAATACCAGCTTTTTATGGCGTGCCACGCGTGACGGATTACATCAACGGCTCCTGCGGGTTTACTGTCAATAAAAAAAGGATAGGCCGCTTGTATAAAATAATGGACATCAGGGCTTTGGGGCCAAACCCTTATACAAGTAAAAGTAACCCGGCAAAGTATAAATATCCATATTTGCTCAGGAATTTGGAGATTACCGGACCCAATCAATTTTGGGCTGCCGACATTACATATATTGGCCTGAGGCAAGGTTATATGTACCTGTTTGCCATTATAGACCTCTACTCCCGTTACATCATAGCTTGGACCTGTCAAATACCATGACAGCCCAATGGTGTAAATGCGTGACTGAAAATGCACTGGAGTTTTATCCAGCACCCGAAATTTTCAATACTGACCAGGGCGTCCAGTTTACGGCTGATAAGTTTGTAAAAACGATTGAAGGCAACGGGATAAAAATGAGCATGGACGGAAAAGGGAGGGCGACCGACAATATCTTTATCGAACGTTTTTGGCGGGCACTTAAATATGAATACGTATTTTTGAACCCACCGAACGGGGAAAAGAATTATATGAAGGGATAGAAGAGTACATGACTTTTTACAACTACGAAAGACCCCATTCATCCATTGGAAAAAATAAACCTGCGGAAATGTATTTTGGTAAAAACACACATTTTAATTCAATTAAGTATTCGCAGTTAGTGGTTTAATAATGGGGGAAGTATATATAAATTCATGTTCCATGTTGTTGTTTTAAAAAGGACTTAAGGTAGGGGAAAACGGTGTCATTTTATGAGTGGAAGCGATAACAAATGCGCTGTGATTTGGAAATGCCGAATTCCCTAATCCCTTTTGAAGGCATTTCTGTCTTTTAAACAAAAAAAGCCCAGTGAGTATTGGAACTCACTGGGCTTATATGTTGGCGGTCCGGACGAGACTCGAACTCGCGACCCCCTGCGTGACAGGCAGGTATTCTAACCAACTGAACTACCGGACCATTTTCAAAACGAGCAGGCTATTGTACGTTAAATTGCCCGATCTGTTTCATATCAAAAAAGCTCCTCATCTGGAGCGGCTGCAAATGTATGCTCCTTTTCAATTTAATGCAATAGGATCCTAAAAAAAATGAAAAAAAATACACCGTCTCGATCCACTGTGCAGGGGTTTGCTACCTTTGTATTTGTGAAATATGAATAAACACGCTTTTTGCACCATTCTACCTGGGACAAAAAGCATCAAATAATATTCAGACAATGGTTTTTTTGGATTTTGAAAAACCACTCGAAAGCTTGTTTGAACAGTTGGAGAAGATCAAACACGTGGGCGAACAGGGCGACCTTGATGTGTCGCCTATGATCGGAGAGTTGGAGGGTAAAATCGATAACAAGCGGAAAGAGATCTATGATAACTTGACCCCGTGGCAACGGGTGCAACTCTCCCGCCACCCTGAACGGCCATATACCCTTTACTATATTGAACAGATTTGTGACAATTTTATAGAATTGCACGGTGATCGGTATTTCGGCGACGATAAAGCTATTGCAGGGGGATTGGCTCAATTGGACGGCCAAACCATAATGATAATGGGCCAACAAAAAGGGACAAACACCAAAATGCGGCAGTACCGCAATTTTGGAATGGCCAATCCAGAGGGATACCGCAAAGCCCTCCGCATGATGAAGCTGGCCGAACAGTTTGGCTTCCCGATTGTCACTTTGATCGATACGCCAGGTGCGTATCCAGGCATTGAGGCAGAAGAAAGGGGGCAGGCGGAAGCGATTGCCCGCAATTTGTTTGAAATGGCTCAACTTGAGGTACCGATCGTTTGTGTTGTAATCGGGGAAGGAGCTTCTGGCGGGGCCATCGGCATTGGTCTGGGTGACAAGGTTTATATGTTGGAAAATACTTGGTATTCGGTGATCTCCCCTGAAAGTTGTTCGTCCATTTTATGGAGGAGTTGGGATTACAAAGAGCAAGCGGCGGAAGCCCTTAAACTGACCGCTGAAGATATGCTGTCTTTCGGCATCATCGACGGCATCATCAAAGAGCCGCTCGGTGGGGCACATTCCGAGCCGGAGAAAATGGCTGTTATTTTAAAAGAGCATATAAAAAAAGCGCTGGCAGAATTGGGGAAAATGAGTGCTAAAAAGAGGGTCAATGCCAGGATCGATAAATATAGTTCCATGGGTGAATATGAAACAATTAAGTTGGCGGAGGAAGCAAAAGAAGAAGTTGAAACGGTAAATGGTTAATGGATTTGTGGCCTACTGTAAACTGCCAACTCAATAATCACATCATGGCTATATTAGAACAAGCACGAACCCAAATTCACCGTCATTTATTAAATAAAGAAATACCACACCATATTGTGGGTCGAAAGTCAGTTATTTTGGAAAGTGCAAATTCTATCGGCCTTCTTTTTGATGCTACTTTGCTGGCCGACATTAAAGTTGTCCAAGAATTTGTTGGATCGCTGGAGAAGAAAAGAAAAAGAGTAATGCAACTTGGGTATTTTAACAGGAAACTCCAAGATGAAAATTTTAAATTCAAACATTTTTCCAAAAAACAATTGGATTGGGCACTCCGCCCTAAAATGGATGAGGCCACGGAATTTACACGACAACCTTTTGATCTCCTCATTAACCTATCTACGAGGTCAGTCTTGCCCCTTGATTATATCGCAGCCCATTCAAAAGCCCAGTTTCGGGTCGGCCCATTCACGGAGAATACTTTTTGTTATGACCTAATGATCGAACAAAACGAAAAGGACGGCTTGAAGGATTTTTTGAAACAGGTCTTGCACTATCTTGAAAAAATGCAGCCAGATATCGGCAAACGGTGTACGGTTGACGGCAGACGAGGAGGGCAATAGTGAAAAGGACAAAATAAAAAGCAATGATGAAAAAATTCAGCGGTACAGGCGTAGCGCTTGTAACCCCTTTAAATAATGGTGCAGTTGATTTTCCCGCATTCAAAAGGATCATCGAACACGTCGTCAATGGCGGGGTCGATTTCATTGTTTCGCTCGGATCAACTGGAGAGGCAACCACATTGAATAAGGACGAGTGCAAAGAGATACTCCGTTTTACAGTAAAACAAGTCAATGGTAGAATCCCACTGGTGGCGGGCCTTTTTGGTGCAAACAGCACAGGGCATTTGCTCCAAAGGATTGAATTATACGCTGGTTCCCTCCATGGTTTTGATGCCATCATGTCCAGCAATCCTTCCTATGTCAAACCAACCCAAGAAGGTATCTTCCAGCATTACATGGAAGTGGAAAAAGCATCGCCATTGCCCATCATCATTTACAATGTGCCGGGGCGGACTTCTGGGAATATCAGTGCCGAAACGACAGTCCGGTTGGCAAATGCAAGTCCAAAGTTTATTGCAGTAAAAGAAGCTTCTGGCGACATGGCTCAAATTCAACAGATAATAAAGGACAAACCGAAAGACTTCCTGGTGCTGTCGGGAGACGACCCACTCACCTTGGCAATGATCGGCTGCGGCGCCGATGGCGTCATTTCTGTGGTTGCAAATGCTTTCCCTTCCCAGTTTTCGAATATGGCAAGAGCCGCCCTGAAAGGTGATTTCCAGACGGCCCGCCGTTTGCATTATGGCCTGCTGGACATCCACCCCTGGCTTTATGTGGATGGCAATCCGTCAGGCATTAAAGCGGTGATGGACTTGTTGGGGTTTTGTGGGCAGGAGGTGCGGTTACCGTTGACGCCGGTGCGTGAAAGTACGATTGCTAAATTGAAAAAGGAGGTCGATAAACTGGCGGGGGTGGCCGATCGGACCGACGCTTAGTCGATCCGATCGGTGTCGATTTAGTTTTTTACGAACCTTGAAATTCCAATCTTTCCCCCTCGCTCATTCTCTATTTCTATAAAATAAATACCGCTGGCCAAATGGGAAACGTCAAAGCTCAATCGTGCAGCTCCAATGGTTTCCGTTATTGTCATTTTTTGGCCTAAAGCGGAATAAATACTTGCTTTCCAGCCAGTAGAGCTTTCTCCGTCAAAGTCAACATAGATTATTTCATTGGCTGGGTTTGGATAAACGAATATACTGGTACTTGATGGGACATTTTCATTGGTCGGATTAACGATTCCACAACCAGTCAATACAGGCAAAAAACACTCGATCATGGTCAGGTTCAGGTACTCATCCAAATATTGAAAACAGAGCAGCTGCGATCCAAGATCAGATACAGAACATGGGTCTAAAGCCCTGCCCAAAAGACCGTAGCTGCTGCCAATGCCTTCTATCCAGATCTCAGGTTCGTAAGTGCAACTTGGAATTTCGTCAACAAAATGGATCACCTTCCGGATTTTACCTTCGATCATTTGAGTTTCAACCAGCTCCACCTTTCGGGTCACTGGAGAAAAGCCATACGGCAATTTTAATGTGATTTCATCACCTTGTTCCAAAGTGAAATCATATAAGATTATCTCATCGGCCTCGCCAGCATAATGCATGTAGATTATTGGCCCACTTTGCCGGAGACCTCCAATAAATGTCGAACTGGTAATCTGTAAAATGGAATCTACCTGCAATTCCACCACTTGGCTAAAATGGGCATTGTTGATGGTGGTATCGCCACATACCGCAAAATAACGAGGATGAGGACCGGCAAAGGAGTTGTGCATTTCTTTCCAAACGGCATTATTGTCAGGAAAATCCAATGACTGGGAAAACCCCATGCTGGTCCATGTAAGGAAAATAAGGATGTAAAGAAAATTTCTTTTCATAGTCGGGTAATTTTTAAATAAAATAAAATAAAATCAATGATTCGATTTTAAAGACAGGTCCATAACCTCAAAGGTTGGGCAGGTAAATGAAAAGGGGCAGTCATGAAAATGACTGCCCTTTGTAGTTTATCTGTTATAACAACTCAAAACGAATTGCGAACAACTATTTTATTTTAAATGCTCTTTTTACTTTGTTCTTATAATCCAATTTCTCCCATGTAAATGTCTCCACTTTCTTCTTGATTGTTTTACCTGAACCATCAGTGAATGAAACCACCTTTTTTTCAGGGGTGCGGCCCATATGGCCGTAGGCAGCAGTATCAGAATAAATAGGCGTCCTAAGTTTCAACCGTTTTTCAATGGAGTAGGGGCGCATGTCAAATATTTCACTCACCATTTTGGCTATTTTACCGTCCTTCATGTCCACGTTGGCAGAGCCGTAAGTATTAACATAAATATTGGTCGGTTTGGCTACCCCGATGGCATAAGAAACCTGTACCAGTATTTCATTGCAAACGCCTGCGGCCACAAGGTTTTTGGCGATATGGCGAGTAGCATAGGCTGCCGAGCGGTCTACTTTTGATGGATCTTTTCCAGAGAATGCACCACCGCCATGCGCACCTTTTCCACCATAGGTGTCCACGATGATTTTACGGCCGGTCAAGCCAGTGTCCCCATGTGGCCCACCGATCACAAACTTGCCAGTGGGGTTTACATGGTAAGTTATTTTATTGTTGAAAAGGGCCTGTACCGTTTTGGAACATTGCTTTTTTACCAAAGGGATCACCGTTTTGATCACATCATTTTTGATACGCTTCAGCATCGCATCGTCCTTATCAAAATCATCGTGTTGGGTCGATACCACAATGGTGTCAATGCGGACCGGCACATTGTTGTCGTCATATTCGATGGTGACCTGAGATTTGGCATCTGGGCGCAGGTATTTCATTTTTTTGCCCCCTTTACGAATATCGGCCATCACTTGGAGAATCTTGTGGGAAAGGTCGAGCGCCAATGGCATGTACGTGTCCGTTTCATTGGTCGCATACCCGAACATCATACCTTGGTCGCCAGCGCCTTGGTCTTCTGGGTTCTTACGCTCCACACCTTGATTGATGTCAGGCGATTGTTCGTGGATGGCCGAAAGGACTCCACAGGAGTTAGCTTCGAACATGTACTCCGATTTGGTGTAACCAATGCGCTTGATTACATCTCGAGCAATGCTTTGAACGTCAAGGTAGGTTTTGGTTTTAACTTCACCAGCGAGCACTACCTGTCCAGTTGTCACCAGGGTTTCGCAAGCGACTTTTGAATTTGGGTCGAAAGCGATGAAGTGGTCAACCAGCGCATCGGAAATCTGGTCGGAAACTTTATCTGGATGTCCTTCTGATACGCTTTCTGAAGTAAATAGGTATGGCATTTTTTGTAGTAATGTTGAATGTTGAATGATGAATGATGAATTTTTAGGCCATCGCCTTTTTCTCATCCTCCTTTAATCAAGCATTTTCAAATGGTTAAATTAAGAGTCAATGATTCCTCAAATAGGAAAGGAATTTTTTAAATTCTTCAAGATGATGATCATCATCTAATTTTCTTTTTGATTCATCATAAAACTACCTTTTTTTGAGAGCGGGTGCAAAGATAGGATTTTGAAATAAATTTGGATTTAGATAAAAACAATACCTTTTTCAATTTGTCGTTTGTTGCTATTTGATACAGTAGAAAGCTAATTTAGTGATGATAAAAATCACATTTTGATCAGGTTGTTTTGGTTCGCATTTTGCAATTGACAGGCTTCTGACAAAAAAGCTTCAAAAAAAGCTAGGGGTGATAATAATTGCCTGTGTCTTTTTATAAAAATTGCATTAACCCCAACTGTATAACACACTCTCTAATTAAATAATCCGTGGACAAATGAAATAGAGGAAATTCTCAAATTTCATTTTCCAAAATAACTGAAAGAACGCTCTCTTAATCTGCGTATGGTATAAATCTCTACCAATTTATAGTCGGCACCTCGGTAAGGCAAAGCTTGTTAGTGTTGAAAAATATAGCTTGCCTATCTAATCCGCTGATTGTCAATTCAAACCACATTTCGGAAACGCTCTAAAGAACTGCTGGTCAACCTGTACGGGCTGATATGGGAAGGATTTTCCCCCAATCAGAGCGAAAGGTGACCGCATGAAAAACCTGTTATTATGAAAAACCTACTATTCGGATTGGTAGCATTTGTAATGCTTTCTGTAAACCTCAATGCACAAAATCATTCAAGCTCAGTCCAGGATTTTGGAAAAGGCCAGACCTACATCCAGGTTGGCTATGGGATAATATCCACTTCGTCCATGCTGGACAACGCAACTTCTAAGCTACCACCTCTGAGCATTCGCATCGAGCGGTTCATGGGTGAAAATTTTACCCTTGGCCTTGCATATACTATGTCATCGCACCAAGGCGAGCCGATCATTGTTGGAGATGGATTTTCCCAGCGGGTTACCAATACGACCCAACAAATTGCGCTTCGTCCTGCTTTCCACTTCACGAATATTAAAAAAGCTGATTTATACGGTGGATTCCAGTTGGGTGTCAGTTTTGAAAAATTCGAGGTAGATCGTGGTGATTTTGATTTCCTAGAAAACCATTTAGGCATCCATCCACAAAACACCAAGGTGGCATATTCTGCTTTTGTCGGAGGCAGGTACGCAATAAACAACCGTTGGAGCACCTTCGGTGAGATCGGCTTTGGGGCAGCACTGGTTTCTGCTGGGATAGGGTTTAGGATCTGATGATTTATAATTTATGAATGATGATTGCTGTAAAAGCAATCATCATTCATAAATTATAAATCATTTTATTTCACAGTCCAGCAACCGCTCAACGCTTCCATCATTTTTGTGGATTAAACCTTCGAGATGGTCGCCTATTTTTACGGGACCGACACCGGCAGGGGTGCCTGTGTAAATTAGGTCGCCCATCTGCAACTTAAAATATTTGGAGATGTAAACGATCAGGTGGTCAAATGGAAAAATCAGATCACGGGTGTTGCCATGCTGTACCGTTTCACCATTTTTCTTAAGTTCAAACTCGACGTTTCCCTTTTTCCACACTTCGCCTATTTCGACAAAATTGCCCAGCACGGCTGAATGATCAAACCCTTTGGCAATCTCCCACGGATGCCCCTTTCTCTTCAACTCACTTTGAATGTCCCGCGCTGTAAAATCTATCCCTAAAGTCACTTCGTGGTAATAGTTGGCCGCAAATTCAGGCTGCACGTGCTTGCCATTTTTTGTTATTTTCAATACCACTTCCAATTCGTAATGTACATCATTGGAAAATTCCGGATAATAAAATGGCTTGTCATTGACCAGCAGCGCCGAAGGTGGTTTCATAAAAACCAATGGCTTGCTTGGCACGGGGTTACTCAGTTCTTTTGCGTGGTCGACATAATTGCGGCCGATACAGATGATTTTCATGTCTCTAAGATTTTAGGAAATTGGAAAATAATAATCTACTCATTCTGACTTGCCCTTTTTCCTTTTGAGAAATTTTAAAAAACCAGCCGTAGCTCTGGCTAAGTAGGTGGAGTTAAATAATCGACACTTTTGACGAGGTTACCTGCCTACCGGCAGGCAGGTTTTTTCGTCAGACAAGGCAAAAAAAATTAGCATAGCCATAGCTACGGTCATTTTTTTTTAACAAAGTATGGCGGAA
>JAJCYI010000174.1 GCA_029263015.1 Saprospiraceae bacterium
CAATCATTTTCAATCACCAGGTGCTCCCCCGTCAGCGGGTAAAATGCACCGTGGTCAAAAGTAGAGGGGACCCATGCCGTTTCTGTATGGCAGGTTTCGCAATCGGTCGGGAACTGCGCGGCCTGGTGGTCGGGATTGGTGGTCTGGTTGTAGTCGTCCTCATGGCAGCCAAAGCAGGTGTTCGGCGTGTTGTTGTAGTTGCCGTTGTGGCAGGCTGCGCAATCGTTGGCGATGATTGCGTGGGCCCCGTTCAGCACATAATAGTCGTCGTGGATCGGGAACGTCGCCGGCATCCAGTCGGGGTCGGTGGTATGGCAGGTTTCACAATCTGTTGGAATCCCCAAGGCTGAATGGTCAGGGTTTGTGCTTTGGTCATAATCTGCTTGATGACAGCCCACACAGGTGTTGGGTGTGTTGTTGTAGTTGCCATTGTGGCATTCAACACAGTCATTTGCGATGACGGCATGTTCCCCATCGAGCACCCAATAGTCATCATGGATGGGGAAGGTGGCTGGATTCCAGCCAGGGTCAGTGGTATGGCATGTTTCACAGTCGGTCGGAATGGCCAATGCTGTGTGGTCAGGGTTTGCGCTCTGGTCATAGTCCGCCTGGTGGCAGCCGACACAAGTATTTGGCGTATTGTTGTAATTCCCGTTGTGACACTCGACACAATCATTTGTGATGTCTGCATGTGCCCCGTCGAGTACCCAATAATTATTGTGATCGGCAAATGTTGCTGGATTCCAGCCAGGGGCAGTGGTATGACATGTTTCACAATCAGTAGAAAGTCCTAAAGTTGTATGATCGGGGTTTGTGCTTTGGTCGTAATCTGTTTGGTGGCAGCCGACACAGGTATTTGGCGTATTGTTGTAGTTTCCGTTGTGGCACTCGACACAATCATTTGCGATGTCTGCATGTGCCCCGTCGAGCACCCAATAATTATTGTGATCGGCAAATGTTGCTGGGTTCCAGCCAGGGTCAGTGGTATGGCATGTTTCACAATCAGTAGAAAGCCCTAAAGTTGTGTGATCGGGATTGGTGCTCTGATCGTAATCTGTTTGGTGGCAGCCGACACAGGTATTCGGAGTGTTGTTGTAATTACCATTGTGGCAAGCGTTGCAATCATTGGCTATGCTTACATGCGCTCCGGTAAATGGATAAACACTGTGGTCGTATGTTGAAGGCGACCAGCTATCTTCTGTATGGCAAGTTGTACAATCAGTAGAAAATTGAATGGCTGTGTGGTCTGGGTTCGTCGTTTGGTTATAGTTGTCCTCATGACAGCCAAAACAAGTATTCGGTGTATTATTGTAATTGCCGTTGTGGCAGGCTGCACAGTCATTTGCGATAGTTGCATGCGCGCCGTTTAGTGCAAAAAAATTGTCATGGATATCAAACGTGGCAGGCATCCAGTCTGGCTCTGTGGTATGACAGCTTTCGCAATCTGTGGGGATAGCCAATGCTGCATGGTCAGGGTTGGTGCTGTTGTCGTAATCAGTTGTATGGCAGCCTGCACAGGTGTTGGGAGTGTTGTTGTAATTGCCGTTGTGGCAGGCCGCACAGTCATTGGCAATATCCGTGTGCGCGCCATCCAGGACGTAGTAATCGTCGTGTATTGCAAAAGTGGCGGGATACCATCCTGGATCAGTCGTATGGCAACTTTCGCAATCAGTTGAAATGCCAATGGCACTGTGATCGGGGTTGGTCGTCCCATCAAAATCAGCTTGGTGGCAAGCTACACATTCCGTTGATGTTCCTTGGTAACCTGAAGCATGACAGTCAATACATTCAGTCGTAATATGTGCGCCTGTCAATGCGAATGCAGTTGTGTTATGATCAAAAATATTGTCCCCATCGCCTGTTGGGTGGCAGGCCAGGCAAGCTGAACTTTCGTAAACATAGCCCCCAACACCCACATGCTCATCTTCCGTTTCAGGGTTAAGGTGACAGTTGGTGCAACTGATCTCCGCGTAGTTGGTGGGGTTGGTATGGCAATCGATACACTGGTCCCATTCGCCATTGTGTTCACCACTATATATTGGGAAATATTCGACATCGTGGTCAAAAGTAGCTGGCTCCCATTCCGTTTCACTGTGGCAAAATATGCAGTCTGTTGAAAACTGTACAGTGGCATGATTCGGATTAGTGGTGTTGTCAAAATCTGATTGATGGCAACCTATACAGGTATTTGGCGTGTTGTTGTAATTCCCATTGTGGCAGGCTGCACAATCATTTGCAATAGTAGCGTGAGCACCGATCAATTCATAATAATCATCGTGATTGGCAAAAGTGGCGGGCATCCAATCTGGCTCTGTGGTATGGCAGGTTGCACAGTCAGTTGATAAGCCGATTGCCAGGTGGTTTGGATTTATAGCTTGATCGAAATCCATCTGGTGGCAGGCCGCACAATCTGTTGGCGTTCCAATATAACCACCTGAATGGCAGTCAAGGCAGTCAGTTGAAATATGCGCACCTGTCAGCGCAAAACTGGTGTTATTGTGGTCGAAAATATTGTCCCCATCACCCGTTGGATGACATGCCAGGCAGGCTGTACTTTCGTAAACATAGCCTCCCACGCCTGTGTGCTCATCGTCAGTTTCAGGGTTCTCATGGCAGGTCACACAAGTAAATAATGCATAATTGGATGGGTCGGTGTGGCAATCAAGACACTGGTCCCATTCGCCATTATGCTCACCGCTATATATTGGAAAGTATTGCCCGTCGTGATCAAAGGTTGAAGGTGTCCACTCATTTTCAGTATGGCAATCCAAACAGTCGGTTGAGAATTGCAGGTCCACATGGGACGGGTTTGTTGTAAGGTTATATTCCGCAGCATGACAGCCTGCACAGTCGTTTGGCGTGTTGTTGTAATCTCCGCTGTGGCAGGCCGCGCAGTCATTTGCAATAGCGACGTGAGCACCATTTAATACATAATAATCATCGTGGTTGGCAAATGTCGCTGGCATCCAATCCGGTTCGGTCGTATGACAAGTTGCACAGTCGGTTGAAAGTCCGAGGTCATTATGGTTTGGGTTAATAGTTTGGTCAAAATCAATTTGATGGCAGGCCGCACAATCGGTCGGCGTACCCGCATAACCGCCTGAATGGCACTCTATACATTCCGCGATTACGTGCGCACCTGTTAGTGCGAAAGCTGTTGAATTATGATCAAAAACATCGTCGGCATCTCCAGTAGGATGGCAAGCCAAACAAGCGGGAGAATCATAAGAGTAACCATCCACTCCATTGTGTTCATCGTCTGTTTCAGGATTGGAGTGGCAAGTGACACAGGTGAATTCGGCAAAGTTTGAAGGATTGGTATGGCAGTCAACACACTGATCCCATTCGCCTTCGTGCTCCCCACTGTAAATCGGGAAATATTGTCCATCATGGTCAAAGGTTGCTGGCACCCATTCATTTTCTGTGTGGCAAGTGGTGCAGTCATCTGAGAACTGCAGGGCAGCGTGGTCTGGATTTGTCGTTTGGTCGTAATCGTCCTGATGGCAACCAGCACAATCGGTCGGGGTGTTGTTGTAATCTCCGCTGTGGCATGCCGCGCAATCATTTGCAATTGCGGCATGGGCACCATTCAGTACATAGTAGTCATCGTGGTTGGCAAAAGTCGCTGGGTTCCATTCTGGCTCTGTCGTATGACAAACCACACAATCTGTTGAGAAGCTCAGCACCTCATGATCGGGATTAGTAGTTTGCTGAAAATCAGTGTTGTGGCAGGCGGCACAGTCTGTTGGCGTGCCCGCATAACCATCAGCATGACAAGCGATGCAGTCCACATCAAGATGCGCCCCGGTCAATGGAAAATTAGTTGTACTGTGGTCAAAGCTGCCGTCTGAATCTCCAGTCGGGTGACAGGCAAAGCAAGCGGAATTTTCATACGAGTAACCGCTTACCCCATCATGCTCATCGTCTGTTTCAGGGTTCTCATGGCAAACTGTACAACTGTACACCGTAAAATCAGACGCATCTGTATGGCAAGCAGCACAATCATCCCAAGTGCCTTTATGCGAGCCAGAGTAGATAGGGAAATAGCCTGCGTCGTGCTGAAGGTAGTCTGCGGGTATCCAACCCAGGTCTGTCGTGTGGCAGGAGGCACAGTCAGTCGGGAAGTCAGCAGCCTGGTGATCTGGACTTTCAGTCGCCTCAAAATTGGCTTGGTGACAAGCAAAACAATCTGTTGGTGTATTTGCAAAATCCCCTCCGGTGTGGCAAGCTGCACAATCCGTAATCTCATGGCCTTTTGTCAATGGGAAAAAACTATGGTCTATTATTTCAGTATTCCAGCCAAAACTATTTATATCGTGGCATTCCAGGCAGTCAGTGGAAAAACTGGCCTCCTTGTGATTTGGATTTGTTGTCCCCTCAAATTCGTCGAGGTGGCAATTGATACAATCATTTCCTATTCGGTCAAAACGCAAGGCAGTCTCCGACGTGTGACATTCAATACAACTTGCTGCCGCATGGGCCCCTAATAATGGAAAACCGTTGTCTTGGTGAAGTTCTGTGATTTCGTCAACCAACCAGTTTTCAGCACTGTGGCAACGGGCGCAATCTGATCCAACCGTCATTTGGTGCATGTCGGTATGGCAAGATATACACTCGGTCTGAGCTTCTGCAAATATCAAAGTTTCGTGGCAGGCCCGGCAGTCCACAGCGGCATGTTGGCCAGTTAAAGGGAAATCCGTTTTATTGTGGTGAAATTTGGAAGTATCTAGCGGCATGGGCAGCCCCATTGTCGTTGAATCTTTTGGCTTGACAAGATCAATCCCTTCCCAATGTTCTGTCGAAATCTCCCAACCTTCTGACGAATGGCAAGTAGCACAGTTGGTTTTGAACGCTGCACCGTGCGGGTTCTGGGCAAGAAGCGTTGCGGACAACACTATGAACAGTAATATGGGTGAAATTCTATGCAATTAATTTCTATATGTCAATTATTAATTGTTACGGGAAGATTATTTTTTTCAGTTGCCTTGCCCGCTTGGTTTTACCAAAAAAAACTGCTCGGCATTCAAACTGGTTAACCCAAACTATCAGTATTTTGTTTACTAGTAACTTGTTCCCACTTCTGACAAACCTATGACTTTATAAAAATACCTGCCTTTAAAACGGCTGCAATAACATTACAAACTTGCTGAACAGGAATTTTGGAGGTCTGAACCAGATACTTGACATTGAACGCTCCCTGAACTCCAGGTCATAAAAACACTTTTTTGTAGTTTATTCCTCTCCTTTTGGATGGCAGGTATAACACGCTTGGCTTGAATAAGAATAATCCGAAACATCACTGTGCTCATCAGCAAGGTCATTGGGGTTGTTGTGCTCATGACAATCTATGCAACTGAATGCCTTAAAATCCCCCAGCGTCGTATGGCACTCCGAACACTCGTTCCATTCTCCCTCGTGTTTCCCACTGAAAATAGGAAAATATGCATCGTCGTGTTCAGTAAAATCTGTTGCCGACCAACCGGGGTCGGTGGTGTGACATGCATTGCAATCGGTCGGAAAATTTGCGGCCTCGTGATCAGGAGATGTTGTGGCTTGGAAATCCGTCTGGTGGCAAGCAAAACAATCTGTTGGCGTATCCTCAAAATTTCCCCCTATGTGGCACTTTGTACAGTCATTTATTTCATGCCCCTTGGTCAATGGGAAAAATTGGTCATGCTGCGCAAAACCTTCAGTCACCCAACCAGGGTCAGTGGTGTGGCAAGCATTGCAATCGGTCGGAAAATTCCCAGCCTCATGGTCTGGAGATGTTGTGGACTGGAAATCCGTCTGGTGACAGGCAAAACAATCAGTCGGAGTGCCCACGAAAGTCCCTGCATCATGGCATTGGGCACAATCACTGATTTCGTGGCCTTTTGTCAATGGAAAAAATTCGTGGTTTGCCGCCCCAGCAGTCCAAAACCATGATGGGCCAGCAAGGTCATGGCAACCCATGCAATCGGTCGAATAGCCTTCCGCACCGTGGTCGGGGCTTGTGGTAGCCATGAACTCATCGAGGTGACAGTTGATGCAGTCGTTGCCAATGCGGTCGAAACGAAGCGCGGTTTCCGATAGGTGGCAGTCGTTGCAGGCTGCAAGTGCATGATTGCCAAGCAGGGGGAAGCCATTCTCTTGGTGCAGTTCGGTGATCTCGTCCACCAGCCAGTTCTCTGAGTCGTGGCAACGAGCGCAGTTATCGCCTACTGTCATTTGGTGTATGTCTGTATGACAGGAAATACATTCAGATTGCGCTTCCGTAAATATCAATGATTCATGGCAACCCCTACAATCTACCAAAGCATGTTGCGCAGACAAAGGAAAGTTTGTCTGCGCGTGTGTAAAAAGCGTGTTTTCGCCGGACGTAACTTTTTGGTTGTCTGGGATGACTCTATTTCCCTCGTCCCAATAATCAGATGCTATTTCCCACCCACCGGATGAGTGACAAGCTGCACAGTCAATTTTAAATTCCGCACCGTGCGGGTTCTGGGAGAATAGGTTAGCTGATATCCCTGATAAAAACAGAATAAATATAAATTTGTGCAATTGTCAATTAGATTGGTAATATAAAATAGGTTACGGGTAGGAGAGCGGAATTGGTTGCCTTGTAGTGGCGATTTTAATGCACTTTTCTTTCCAGGTCCTTATTTATGACAGTCCACACACTCAAAACTCGCCATTTTATATTGTAAAAAAGCTTCTTCTTCCACTGTCGTTTCCTTGTGGCATTCCACGCAGGCCACCTCCACATGTTTCCCTTCTAATGGAAAAGCCGTACTGTCGTGGTTGAAATGGCTGGCGTCCCAACTTGCAAAGTCGTGACACCTAGCACAGTCAGTAACGCCATCTTCTTCAAACTGAGATCCGTGAGCGTTTTTGTGACAGGAGTTGCAAATCGGTGACAACCCACTGAAATGACCATAAGGTTTTTCTTCGTCCCTTAAATGGCAGGCGATGCAGTCCTGATCGATGTGGGCGCCTTCCAAAACAAAAACTGTCAAATCATGGTCGAAGTTATTTTTCCCCACCCAGCTTTCGGTAGAGTGGCAATTCGTGCAGTTTTCTTCAGGGTAATATTTTTCAGGGATTTCGCTTTTGTGTACATCCTCATGGCAATCCACACATCGCTCGCCAATATCTTTGAAACGCCATTTGGTTTCCTGTAAATGGCAAGCAAAACAAGGCGTTGCCAAATGTGCCCCATCAAGTGGAAAATTCCCTGACGCATGGTCTTCAAATGTAAATTGGCTCGGTGAAAAAGCATCTACCTTGTGGCATTCAGCACAGTCGGGCGTGTTATTTACATTGGCAAACTCACCTTCATGATAATCCGTATGGCATTCGGCGCATGTGCTGTGCGGCAACGGATCGGTAAAACTTTCGGAGATGTGGCATTTGCGGCAGTCAACTATCTCGTGTTTGCCTTCCAATTCAAAGCCTGTCAGGCTATGGTTGAAATTGTCCAAATCCAATGCTATCCTAAACGACTCCTCGCTGTGGCACTCAATGCAATTAGTGCCAAGATTCCCCTCGTGAACGTCCTCATGGCAAGCCACACAATTCTCAGTTGGAATACCCAAATTGTCTTGGAAAAGGGTTGGTGGCGATGCATTCTCTGCATGACAACTAAAACAATCCACCTGTTTGTGTTTTCCCTTTAATGGGAAATTTGTGCGGTGATGCTTGAATCGCTGCAAACGGCTTGATGAAGTGAACGATCTATCTGTGTGACATTGCTTGCAGTCGGTGCCGAGGTTGTTGTCATGGACGTCGTCGTGGCAACTATTGCAATTGCTGGAAGGCACATCAGCAAAATGCTGAAACTCTTTTCCGCTGCGGGTTTCCATCTTGTGGCATCCGATGCAGTCGACGTCACTGTGCTTGCCCGTGAGGGCAAAGTCTGTTTTGTTGTGGTCAAATTTTTCTGCAGGGGAAAACGCCTCGGTAGAATGGCATTTAGCGCAATCGTTGTCCAACGTTTTTTGGTGGTAGTCTTCGTGGCAGTTGATACATGCCTGTTCTAATCCAAGGAAGGTATCATTTCTCTTTTTCAAATCCCGATCGTCAATAAAATCAGGTTTATGGCAATCTCTACAATCAATTTTTTGGTGCGCACCTGTCAGGTTATAACCTGTCAAATTGTGTTCAAAATTATCTTCATCAAAACGTACCATATCAAACTTTCGACCATGGTGCTCGCTATGACAGGTTGCACAATCTTTCCCTTTTACCTCTTTTGAATAATGGAATCCTGCCCGTTTGTCAAGTTTGCTTTGTATCTCTGTATGGCATTCAAGGCATTTAGCGTTGGAAACCTTTTCGCCCAACACATGACATTGGGTGCAATTGGAAATGCCTTCCAAGTGGGCGTGCGAATTGGCTAGGTCTCCAGGAGAGAGCTGGGCTGCTGCACGAATGGTGAGCAACGTTATTATAGAGATATTTACAATTCGGTATTTCAATATTTCTTTAAGAACCATGAGAATCTGAACTGGTTTCCTCAACTATATTTTTAGATCAAAAACTGATTGAATTAACATTCTATTGGACATTAGACTGTAGACAATTAGACTGTAGACAATTAGATTATAGATTATTTAGAACGTATAACTTTCTAAGAATCAACCACCTATGAACCTGTTGTCGTCTAATATCTATCGTCTAAATGTCTAATGTCCAGTAGCATGACAATGGTACTTTAAGACTTTAGCATTATCTCCTACCCATACTTCCGCATGGTATAACCAAACCTCTTCGTAATTTCAACTCCCGCCTTCTGCAAAAATTGTGTTGGCAACTCGCCTCCAGCAAAGATATAGACAAGATCGTTATCCAATACTCTACGCCGTCCTGTCTGAGTTTTAATGTCCACCGATGTGGGCGTTATTTCCATCACATTAGAATTATAGATGACCTCCAGTTTGTCCTTTCCGACATAATAGTTGAGCCGTTCGCGGTTCTTCGGTTTGATGCGGCTGAAGGCATCTTTCCGATAAGAAAGAACCACCTCGTTCTCCTCAACTAACGACATGGCAGCTTCTACGGCTGAGTCGCCGCCACCCACGACGAGGACTTTTTTGCCGGAAAGCAATTCCGGTTCCAGTAGGCGATAAGCCACCTTTTCCAGTTGTTCGCCGGGGACACCCAGTTTCCTCGGGGATCCCCTTCTTCCGATGGCGAGCAATACCTTCTGCGTGCTCAGTTCCTGGTTACGGTTGGTCATTACCAGGAAACCACTACCTTCTGGCTGTATGCTATCCACCTTTGTTTTATCCTGTATAGTAATATTGTTTTTGGCCAAAACGTCTGTCCACAGATCCAGCAATTCCTGCTTGCTGGTTTCCTGAAGTTGTACTTTCCCGTGCAGAGGGAGGTTCATCGGGGCGGTCATCACGATTTTCGAGCGGGGGAAATTGAAGACTGTGCCTCCCAAGGAGTACTGATCTATAGTCAAGAAATTTAAGCCGTGTTTTTTTGCCATCAGGGAGGCGGCAATCCCTGCTGGGCCGGCTCCCACGATTATCAAGTCGTAACCGTCATAATCTTTTTGCAAACCTGATTTAATAATATTCTCAACCGTTACCTGCCCTTGCTCCACGCTGTTTTTTATAAGACCCATGCCTCCTAGTTCGCCAGCAATATAAATGCCCTCCACATTCGATTCATAGTTTTCGCTGACATGGGGCAAATCCACCCCTCTTTTTGCAGTTCCAATGACTAACGAAATCGCCTCGACCGGGCAGGCATGGAAACAGGCTCCATGTCCAACACAGTTGGAAGCTTTGATTAAAGTGCCCCTACCGTCCAGTATGCCAATGATGTCTTTTTCCGGGCAGGCTTCCACACAAGCACCGCTTTTGATGCAGCTATCCAAATTGATAGCAGGGTACAAGGAGACTGGTTCATGAATGCCATCTACCTTGGCCTGTTCTATTTTTGCTTCGACTATTTTGGAGGCTTTTTTTTCTTTTTTTAAATAGAAGTAAACCACCATTCCGCAGAGCAGCAAAACGGCCGAATAGATACAAATTTGTTCGAGAAGCATAATTAATAGGATTGAACTGGTTGATATGGCTGAGATAGGTTTAACCTCAACTTTTTTCAATTTTTCCTAAAATATCCAACGATAGCCAAATGCCAATGTGACTGCTACGTGTATGACCATGATAATCAGCATGATAAGAGCGAATGGCAGGTGTGCCACGTGCCAATATTTAAATAACTTACGCATGATCTGCAAGCGGTCGATTCGGTTGCTAAGTGAAAGCTCGTTTTCAATTATTTTAGCCACTTTCCGCACATTGGCTCTTGCCATCTTGTTATTCCGGAGTGTCTTTTTGACGCCTCGAATAGTTCTTTTGTCTTCAAAATATTTACTCACTATCTGAGCCAATAAATTACCGCCTTCCTTGCGTTCTTTCACTTTTGTAGAATCCATAAGTGTTTGGTAATCCATTCCTTCCAGGCCATAAGCGTTTTTAAGGATCTTATCCACATCGCCTTTCATTTCCTGTAACTCCGCCAAGCTGAACTCCCGCCCTTCAATGGTTCTCGGTATCTGTATATAAATAAACCTTCCGATCACCCCGCTGGCGACCACAGCCACCATGCTCCAAAAACTGATGGATACAATGCCCCCAAACTTGAAAGCTGTGTGAAATAATATCATCATTGGCCCTACGCTGCATAGGAAAATGTGAAATTCCAGCCAATATTTCAGCCTGCCGAACCGGGACAGGAATTTGTATTTTTTCCGGGCGATATAACCAAAGACACCGATCAAGATCAACAATGTTCCGACGATGCCTAGCCCGTGTCCAAATGCCCCACTCGGCTTGCACCAATCATGATCGGGGTGGTAAAACCGTTCTTCAAGTGGGGCAGAGTAATACGAGATTCCTTTTAGAAAGAGGAAGGCTGTTGTGAACACAAAAATACTTACCAAGGTCAATATGTAGATGCGGTGGGTCAGTTGCGACATAATTCAAAATAGCTTTTACATTGGTATAAAGTATATTCATTTTGCAAATCTAAGTTCCTGTTAATAAAGAATTCCCTAATTTTTGCCGAATGAAGGAGTTGGGCTGCCGAGCTGGGTTTATTTCAATTTGTACCAAATTTCGCCTGTGATTTTTTTTGATATATTCCTATCAATGCAATAACTACATTACGTCTATCCCTAATAGAAAGGTTGCCTCGAATATTTAGTGGCAGTTTGATTTTGGATTAAAATATACCAACCCTAAATCCTCAATGTGCAAAGAATGTGCTACCACAGAAATATGATATTATTTAGAAAAATTCCGAATTAATAATAGCGCATTCAATTTCCATTTGAGCCATTTAGGCCATAGGGGGTATTCTTCCTCATGTCAAGTATTGCAAAATTCATATCTGTAACAATCTATAAAAAACACAAAGTACTGATTTCTGTCAGTTTGTTACTGACTTCTGTCAGTTTGTAGGATTTGATGAACTAGTACTTTTGTTGGTGATATTTAAAATGTCAGACCAGAAAAAATAACGTTTCTCTCACCCTTCGATCTTATTGTATAAGAGTTTGTTAAGATTTTCATGATTGAGCGAAGGGAGCAAATTGTGTTCTGGACGAGGCAAATTTTACAGACAGATGCGGGCAATCTGCCGAAAAATTTAACGAAGTGCAGAGTGAAATTTGCCGCTGGCAGCCAATTGATGGAATCATAGACAAGCTTAGTTTCGCTCAAAAAATAATTCTGCCAACATAAATTTTAGCATAAATTTCGAAAATATTATGGTTGATTCAGTTGAAGTTAAAGAAATGCCTCCAGAACAAAATTCTAAGGCAGTGGTAATCGGTGAACATATCGTTGAGATTGTTAGTGATTCCGGTGAAGGTGCACAAAAATGTGGTCAGAGTTTCGCTGCCATTTCAGCAAAAATGGGGAATGGGGTCTGGACGGTAGAAATTATTCCCGCTGAGATCCAACCACCGGCGCGTAGCCGTGCAGGTGCATCTGGCATTCGCATCAGGATAGGTTCTAAAAAAATCACCAACACGGGAAACGAAGCTGATTTGGTGGTCGCTTTAAACGAGCAGGTGCCTTATGGCAGGATAGACCAAAAAGCATATCACGAAGGAACCATTATGTTAATTGAAAACAAATGGAGAACTGATGATTCCGAATATATTCGCAACCAATATTCTGATGCTTTAGTGGATTTCAAAAATCGGGGGTATAAAGTATTAGAAATTCCAATGGAGGAAGAGTGCTTGAAAATTGTAAAGAATGCAAGAAAAGGAAAAAACATGTGGGTGCTGGGGATGCTGGTCTTTATCTATAGTAGAAGCATTGAAAAAGGAGAGGCACAAATCAGAAATATTTTCCGTAAAAAGTCAGATGCGATTATTAATTCTAATATTCAATTATTTCATTCAGGATACGATTGGGCGCAGGAGAATTTGGATTTTCAATTTGATATTCCGGTCATAGAATCAGATGAAGAATTGGTGGTGATGAGCGGCAATGAAGCGCTTGCTATGGGCGTATTGGCTTCTGGTATGGAAGTTTGTTCCATGTACCCAATAACGCCAGCCACTTCGGCATCTCATTTATTGGCGGAGATATTTTCAAAATCTGGTGGGTTAATTCATCAGGCTGAAGATGAAATTGCTGCAATAGGTTTTGCTATTGGAGCATCGTATGCTGGCAAAACAGCAGTAACCATTACTTCTGGGCCAGGCATAGCTTTAAAAACTGAATTTTTAGGACTTGCTACGATGGCAGAAATTCCATTGGTGGTTATTGATGTTCAGCGAGGAGGCCCATCTACAGGGTTGCCAACAAAAGTAGAACAAGGCGATTTGCTTGCAGTGCTATATGGCCAGCCTGGAGCTGTTCCTAAAATTATTCTGGCTGCAGCTACCATAGAAGAATGTTTTCATTTTGTGATTTTAGCACGAAAACTAGCAGAAGCATTCAGGACACCGGTCTATGTTTTAAGCGATACGAATTTAGCAACAGGTCAACAACCATTTCCAAGACCAAAAATTAAAAAGGACTGGTTCGCTCCACCTATTGACCAAAGTCCGTGGAAAGAAGACGTTAAACCATATCAATGGGATGAAAAGACTGGTTTAAGCAAACGCCCCATTCCGGGACAGGCTGGTGGGCAGCACACTGTTACAGGTTTAGCTCATAATAGGAACAGCCAGGTTTCATATATACCTGAAGAAAATCAGGAATCTTCTGAATTAAGAAGCAGGAAATTTGCTTCATTTCAAAAAACTTTAAACCCTCCGATTATAAACGGAAAAGAAAAAGGAGATCTGCTGATAGTGGGCTGGGGATCTACGCTAGGTGCAATAGAAGAAGCTGTGGGGTTAGCACAAAAAGAAGGGATACAAGTATCTTCAATCCACCTTCGTTTTATGAGCCCGTTTCAACCAGGCTTAGATGATATTTTTAAAAATTTTAAGCAAGTAATGACTATTGAAATCAACTATAGTGATAACAAAGATAATCCCCAGTTTACAAGTTCTAGCAGGAGATATTCACAATTGGCTTGGGTGTTAAGGGCCAGGACGTTGGTTGATGTGGATTGCTACTCGAATGTCGAAGGCCAGCCATTATCGCCAAATAGGATATTAGGAGTGATAAAAAACAAATTAGGAATTAAGTAAAACCAGATAAGGATGTACGGATTAAAATCGGACTTAGTATGTGACCTTCCCTCTAAACATTTTTCAGTGGAAGATTATTCAAAAGGAGTAGCACGGTGGTGTCCTGGATGTGGAGATCATGCAGTTTTAAACAATACTCAAAAGTTGCTTAAAGAGAAACAGTTAGATCCGGCAAAAACTGTTTTTGTTTCGGGTATTGGCTGTTCCTCTCGGTTTCCCCATTACATGGATACCTATGGTTTTCATGGTTTACATGGAAGAGCCTTTCCGGTGGCCTGTGGAGTGAAATTCAGAAGGCCAGACCTGGATGTATTTGTAATTACAGGAGACGGTGATTGCTGTTCTATCGGAGCCGGAGCCTGGATCCATGCTATCAGATACAATATGAATATGACGGTGATGTTGTTGAACAATGAGATTTATGGTTTAACCAAAAAACAGATTTCTCCTACTTCCAGGATTGGTACCGTTTCCAATACTACTCCTGAAGGGTCCATAATTCCACCCATAAATCCCATACAAACGACATTGGGGGTGTCCAATGCTTCCTTTGTAGCTCAAACCGCTGACTGGAACCCAGCTCATATGTACGAAACCATCAAGGCAGGTTTTGAGCACAAGGGCTTTTCGTTCATTCACGTTATTCAGAGGTGTCCTATTTTTCAACTGTCCTTAGGAAAAGAATTAGCTACGAATAAAGATGTAATGCATTATATGGAACATGAGGATGGTATTACGGTTAGTGAAGACATTGCTAAAACATTTAAGCACAAATTGAGTCATGATCCTACCGATTTATCTGCTGCCAGGAAATTAGCCATGGATACAGATAAAGTATTTATGGGACTATTTTACCGAGATGAAAATGCTCCTCGTTACGATGAGTATGGGGCTTCTAATTTGGGTTACACAATAGAACAAAAAGAAGCTGTACTGGATGCTGAATTTGATAAACATGCGATATAAATGTGTCCGACTACTTAATTCATCAATAATTTATTTTTCATTGCAAAAAGCTAAATAGCAGCATGCCTATAAAAGAAAAAAGCACGTTTAGCCACTTTTTTAAAGAAGACGCTGAAAATGTCCAGGACATTTTAAATGAGGGTGTTGATGAGCAGGTAGTAAACCAAGTTGGACTTGTTAAAAAGGAAGAGTTTCCAAAAATTAATCATTCAAAAGAAGTAACAGAGGATGAATTCAAAGCCTATTGGCAAGGCTTAAGATCGTTTTTTAGAAATGGTAATAACCCACTTGGATTACCTGAAGATCTATGGCCTGTAATTATGTCTCCGTTGTACACCAAAAATATGGTGGTGACTGATTTTCCGGTTTGGGTAGCCGATGAAAATTTTGATGGCGAAGGTGCTTTTTGTTTATCATTAAAAGAAATCTTGACAAAGTCATTAAACCAAATCGGAGAAGAAGAAAATGATACGCCTATTTTAAAAAATAATATTGAACGTCTCCTTCATATTGCAAATGAATATTTAGCTGATAAAAAACCTCTTTTGTTTAAACCGGCTATATCCCAAATACTGGATGAACTGGAAAAACAATTAGATGTGTCAGGAAATGAAGGAATTGCATTTAGCAGCGATCTTAAGAATTTAAAGGAAGCCTTGCCCCAATCTGGTGCATTGCTTCCTTTTTCGACCGATACATCTTTTCAGGTATTAGATGCTGCTATGGTTGCATCACTTGGCCCGAAAAGAAAGGTTCTGAAACATGATGTCACAGAATTAAAAAGCAAACTCAGGAACCTGTTAAGAATTGAAAGAGAAAAAGGGCCTGAAAGAAAAAATCCGGATCAACTTCAAGATGCCTTATCTTTTGTTGATTCAATGATGAAATTTGACGAACTATCATCCATCTTACCTGAGGCCGGTTCTGAGAGTATGGGAGAAGAGCGGGTCCAGCGCATTACGACTGTGCTTAGGGATTTAGAAGAAGCAGGTGAAATACTGGATCAGCATGGGTTTTTGTTTATCGATGAACTGTTGTACGACAAAAAGGATATTGATTGGGAAAATTTATTTGAAAACGCTGATGTTGAAATTTATCAAAAAGGGAAAGGCTGTGATGCAATTGGATTAGCATTTGACCAACATATTAACACCTGCACCAGATATTTTGTAGCGAAAAGAATAGGAGAACTGGAATTGGAAAACAACTATCAACCGGATGTTCATGACGAGTATTTTAAACATTTTAATTGGCAGGGTTTCTCTTCAGAGGAATTAAACAACTGTCCACATTTTATTTTAATTGTTGATGATGTTCAGCTTTTCGATGCTGAGTTTAATAAGCTGTCAACGATGTTGTCAGATAATATTCCTATAAAAATTATAGCCGTAAAACGAGATGATTTTGTTGATTATAGACAAAATGGATTAGAAAAAAAAATAAGTAGTTTGCATACCCAAGCTGAGTTGGGAGCATTGATGTTATCCTACAGAAATATTTATGTAGCCCAATCAACTTCAATTACGCCAAAATATTTATTTAAAGTATTTAAAGAAGGTTTATCTGCATTTGCACCTGCTTTTTTCCACGTATTAAATATTGATGAACAAATCCATAAAAACCCTTTTGTTTGGACTAGTGCTGCTATTGAAGGAAGAGATTTTCCAGGCTTTACATTTAAAGGTTTGTTGGGCACTCCCTGGGGGGGCAGATTTGAAGTAGGAAATAATCCACAACCACATCGACATTGGCCAATCCATGAATTACAAGTTGAAAATTCAGAAGGCGAAAAAATGGAAATGCGGTTTCCATTTTCTTTTGCCGATCAGGCTGTGTTAAATCCGGCTTACCACCATTATTATACGTTCGTAAATTCATCTTACTGGAGTGACAACCTTATTCCTTTGACAGAATATATAAAAAGAAGTGCGGAAGATAATATTGGTAAAGTCCCTTTTATTTGGATGATGGATGCCGCTAATGAATTACACAAAGTAGCAGTGTCATGGGCGATAGTAATAGCTACCCAAGAGCGCTTGGATTTTTGGAGGTTTTTACAAGAAAATAGTGGTATAAATAATTACCATGTAACTCAGGCCGTGGAGCAGTCGAAGGCAGAAATGAAAGCGGTACATAATTTTGAAATAGAACAATTGAAAGGAGAACACCAATTGGAAATTCAAAATATCAAAAAAGAGGAGGCCGGAAAAGTAATGGAAAACCTAACATCTGTTTTATTGGATTTAGATACTGCAAATTTAGTTACAACGAGTATTCCAACACCAAACCCGTCGCCAGGCGCGCTGCCCGTTAAGGTAGTAGCTGTGGATATTCCTGAAGTAATGGAGGAAGACGAAGGTGTGTTATCGAACGATCCTTATATTGAAACGGCATTATGTACAGCTTGTGATGAATGCACCAACCTGAACGGAGCCCTATTTAAATACAATACCAACAAACTGGCATTTATAGCTGACCCTAAAGCCGGAACGTTTAGTGATTTAGTGGAAGCTGCTGAATTGTGCCCAGTAGGAATTATTCATCCGGGTTCGCCTCTTAATCCCAACGAACCGAATCTTGATAGTTTAATCGCGAGAGCAGAAAAATTCAATTAAAGAATGGTAGGTGAATTCCTCATACCACTTTTAATTCTTGCCGGATTAGGTTTATTGTTTGGTATTGTATTATCAATTGCCTACAAACAATTCAAGGTTTATGAAGACCCTCGCATTGATGCAGTAGAAGATTTGTTGCCTCATGCCAATTGCGGAGCTTGTGGTGTGCCCGGCTGTAGGGCATTTGCCGAGCGGGTTGTAAATGAAGGAACTAATCCTGCTAAATGCACGGTAAGTTCTCCTGAAGGTATCGAAACCATAGCTAATTATTTAGGAGTTGAATCGAGTCGGGAAGAAAAACGGGTAGCAAGGTTATTATGTGCAGGCGGAATTAACGAGGCACATAATCTGGCCAATTATCAAGGCGGCATGAGCACCTGTAGAGGGGAAGCAGTTGTGGTAGGAGGAAGTAAAGATTGCTCCTGGGGATGCCTAGGCTTAGGGGACTGTGAAGTGGTTTGCGATTTCGATGCTATATCAATGAATGATAATGGATTACCCGTTGTAGATTCCATAAAATGTACAGCCTGCAACGATTGTATAGAGGTCTGCCCCAAGGGATTATTCGTACTGATGCCAATAAGCCAAAAACTTATTGTGCAATGCCGTTCGCTAATAGAGGGTGATTTGGCAGAATCGAAATGCAGTGTGGCTTGTACCGCTTGTAACCGATGTGTGGCAGATTCTGCTCCCGGGGTAATAGAGATAATAAATAATCTGGCTGTAATCAATTACCAATTAAATGAGCTGACAAGTCCCGTTGCAACAAAAAGGTGTCCCACAGATGCCATAGTGTGGTTAGAGGGCGACAATCAATTCGAACAAAAAAAGAAATCAGACCTCCCTTTGGGCAGGGTAGAGGAAGTGATTGAAAAGGGAAGGTATTACCAATAAAGATATTGTAATGAATGAAATGATTGAAAAACTGGCATACAAAATTGGAGAAGGATATCAAGCTTCATCAGTGAGTAATACTAAACAAAATGTAAATGTATTTCACAGAACCGTAGTTACTCATGAATCTTCCGACTTGTCTTTTATTAATGGCTTAATTTCAACAGGATTAAGAGGGTCTGTTTTATTGGATGGAGAAAAAATCATCAATAATTACAATCAATTATTGACGGCGTCCCGCCAACATCTGGCTTTGGTCGTGAATACAAATGCCCAGTTAGTTGGGGAGTCTAAATATTCAACGCTCAATAATTATGGGAATATTAGTGCAATTCAACAAGCTGGGTGTTTTCAGCTAGTAGCAAACTCACTGCAAGAAAATATTCATTTAACCTTGGTCGCCCATCGAATAGCCGAGCTCTCCCTTATTCCGGGTATAGTTATAGCAGATTATGAAGTATCCACTGATGCTGTTAATCTTCCCGAAGATAAACTGATTAAAAAATATTTGGGAAATCCGGATGATCAAATTGAATGCCCTACACCTGCCCAGGAAATGATATTTGGCAGAACAAGAAGGAGGATTCCCAACTGGTTTAGTTTTGATGTTCCAGTAATGCTGGGTTCAAGAAAAAATGGCGAAGCCATTTCTTTTGAAGCCGCTGCATTACAAAAATATTTTTACGAACATCTACCCCAATTGATAAAGCAGGCTTGTCAAGAGTTTACAGACGTATTTAATATTAATATTGAGCCAATAACAATAAAAGGGAAGTCTCCTAAATATACCGTAATTGCTTTTGGAGGACATGTGAATGAACTATATGATCAAATTTCTAAGGAATATAGAAATATCCAATTATTAATAATTAATCAACTAAACCCTTTTCCTTTTGGTACTATCAATGAATTAATAAGAGGGAAAAAGGCAGTGACCATTTTGGATAATACATCTGGTTCGGGATCAACACATTCTTCATTTTATTATAATGTGCTTAATTCATTGGAAGAACCAAAGCCTAAGATTTATTCAGGAAGATATAATGCAGATTTAGATACAGGCTCTTTAGGGATGGCCATTCGGCACATGATTACAAATCAGGAAAAAACCAATTATTATCTTGGAACAGCATTTACTAAACCTTCAAGTATTTATCCAAAACATGAAATTTTATTACATGAAATTGGGAAACAATATCCAGAAATAATAAGTGAATCCATTTGTGCAAATAGTACAAATACAAATAGTTCTTCTAATGTTCATGATGGAGTTCCAATGGCAATTAGAATGTTTAAGGATCATGGGCCAAAATATTCACACTTGTCAAGGTTTTATGATGATATTGCTTTCTTTTACGAGCATAATGAGCATAACGAATTAATAGCTGATCCATTCGCTGCCGTTCCGGTAGTACCAAGTGCCACCGCAAGTTTTTTTAGCCAATCAGCAAAAAGAGATTCACTTCCGATACTTGACCCAAATAAATGTACAGGATGTGGTGATTGTTTTGTTCATTGCCCTCATTCCGCAATACCACCTTTAGTTATTGGTGTGGAGCAATTGATGAGAGCCGGTGCAGAGATGGCTTCATCAAAAGGAGTTCTCATTACCAAGCTAATGCCATTGGTCAAGAATTTAGCAAAAGTTGCTGCCAAAACAATTAATGATACTGATGTTACTTCAGTAAGGGATTTTCTCCCGCAGGCTTTTGAAAATTTGACTCTTCAAATGAAATTGGAAGGTGAAAAGTTAGAAATTGTGCGAAAAGAGTTTAGCGCAGTAATGAATGAAATTGCTTCGTTATCAGTAGCGATTACAAATGCTTTTTATAATATACCGAATGCCCTTGAAAAGGGTAGTGGCGAATTATTTTCATTGACAGTTAACCCAGGCGCATGTACAGGATGCTCAATTTGTGTTCAGGTATGTGAAGAAGAAGCATTAACGATGGAACCGCAGGGTACTGAAAACCAAACAAAAATTAAAGATCAATTCAAACTGTGGGAGCAATTTCCAGATACTTCTGGCGATACAATAAACCGGTTGTATCACGACAAGGATTACCCTTCTATTGCGGCCATGTTATTAAGCCGGAATTATTCGATGACTATGACAGGTGCCGATAATTCGGAAAAAAATAGCCCTAATAAAACGCTGCTACATATTGTTACAGCTACTACAGAATCTGTCGTTCAGCCCAAGATTGTTGCTCAATTAAAACGTATTGATGAATTAATCAATTCCTTATCGGAAAATGTCCACAAAAAGTTAAGTAGTGCTTTACCAAAAGATAACTTGGTTAGTTTGTCTAAATCACTGAAAAGAGCAAGTGGAAGAAGAATGTCTATTCAAGATGTTGTCAATCAATTTGCTGAACAAGAGCAGGCAAAACTTATAGATTCGGAAGATCTCGGACGTAAAACAGATTTGGTAGAGGATCTGAAAAACCTAAAATGGGTGTTATCCGAAGGGCCAACTGGTGTAGGTCGGTCACGTTATGGATTATTGCTTGCTGGTTCAAATTCCATGGAATGGGCGAAACAATATCCGGCCAATCATTTTACAAGTCCTTGTGTAATCCATTGGAATGGATCTGCTCCTGAACAAACATTAGGACTGTTTTATGGCCAGTTGCGTTATCTGCTTGATCACATTAAATTGATGCGCAGAGCCGAACTGGAATCGAAAGATAAGTATGACTCTTCTGTTCATGATCTGGAAATTGCAGAGTTGATGTGGGATGATTTAACCCAAGCTGAAAAGCGGTTGATTCCACCTATTTTATTGATCGCTGAAAGAGACGATTTAAATGATTCAGGATGGAGTAGCTTGAACAAACTTCTGTCAGAAAAATATCCAATAAAGGTTTTCTTGTTCAATCATATTGCTTCTCCAAACAAATCTCCCATTGCTGATCTGGCACAGACGAATTCAGGAATGTTTAGTACAATAGCATTGAAAAATACTTTTGTTTTCCAAGGAGGGATGGGAAATATTGATCATTTGTTTGATGGACTCATGGATGGGATTGACAGGTCTTACCCAGCGCTTTTTAATTTATATGCCACAAGTTATCAAAAACATGGCGTTGCCAATACCAGCAGCGTTCCATTTGCATCTTTGGCATTGAATAGTAGAACATTTCCTTCTATACGTTACGACCCGGGGGAGAAAAAAGATTTTTTAAACGGGGCAATTAACCTCGATGGTAATAAAGCGAATAAGCTCGACTGGGTTCTGGAAGAAGTGCCAATATCAAATGAAGAAACTATAAACTACAAAATATGCTGGGCGGATTGGGCATATATACAAAGTGAATGGAAAAACCATTTTACGCTAATTGAGGAAGATAGCTCAAATGTGCTAGTACCTGATTACATCCATTTAGATGAAAACGCAAGAAAAGAAAAGATGCCAATAATAATAAGAGCTGGCGAGCAGGGATTGAAGTATTATGCTGTAAGTAGTAAAGTAGTTGAAATGACTGAAGCCATATTGTCAAATTGGAATACACTTCAGGAGCTTGCAGGCTTGCTTACCGAATTTCCAATAAAATTGAGAGACGACATAACCAAAGAATTAACTAAAAAATATGAGCAGGAAGCAGTTGAATTAAAAAAGAATTATGAGCAGCAACTCAAAGAACAGGAAGCTGTACAAACTGAGTTAATAAGACAGCGGTTGAAAGAAAAATTGGTTACCCTTTCGCGCATGGCTGAAAATAAAATGAAGGTTTAAAATGTCCACAATTGCAAAATATCCGCAAAGAACATTAACCTTTAGTCATGGTGTTCATCCTGAAGAATTTAAGGAGCTAAGCAGTCATTGTAAGATACAACGAATGCCTTTTGTGGATGAATATACTTTGCCATTGGGGCAACATATAGGCGCGCCAAGTAAAGCCTTAGTAGTCAAGGGCCAAAAAGTAAGAAGAGGGGAAAAGATTGCAGATGCAACCAGCTTTGTTTCTGTCGCTTTGCATTCACCAGTTGATGGCATAGTGAGCGAAGTAGGAATATTTGATACTCCCAGAGGGGACGTACTTCCGGGAATAAAAATAAAAACAGATCCATATGGTACTCAAAGGACTGATGAAACGCCTATTGATTTGGAGTCTTTGGATTCAAAAGGGTTTATTTCAGCGGTGCAAAGTGCAGGTATTGTAGGGCTTGGAGGGGCAGCATTTCCTTCACATGTGAAATTTTCTATTCCAGAAGATAAAAACTGTAAATACATCATGCTCAACGGCTGTGAATGTGAACCATTTTTAACAGCCGACCATCGAACGATGCTGGAATATCCCGATGAAATCATTGACGGGATCTTGATCCTAAACCGATACCTGAATGCAGAAAAAGCATACATTGGAATAGAGGCAAACAAACCAGATGCCATCGAGGTATTGGCAAAAGTTGCGGCAAAAAGTAGTTTTCCAATCGAGGTGGTTCCTTTAGAAGTTAAATACCCTCAGGGTGCTGAGAAAATGATGATTACCGCTATTTTGGGAGGAGAGGTGCCAAGTGGAAAATTGCCATTGGATTTAGGTGTGTTAGTCTGCAATGTTGGAACGATAAAAGCTATTTCCGAATATTTTAGAAAAGGAATGCCATTGGTAGAAAGGATTGTTACGGTGACAGGAACTGCCATAAAAAATCCGGCAAATGTTTTAGTACCTATTGGTACCCCAATGCGTGATGTAATAGAATTGTGTGGCGGCATAACTGAAAATGCTGCAAGAATTTTGTTGGGAGGCCCGATGATGGGTGCAGTTCAAAAAAGTTTAGATGTCCCTGTTGTTAAAGGCACTTCGGGGATTTTAATATTGAGCCAAAATGAAGTAAGGGATTTTGAAGAATACAATTGTATCCGGTGTGGCAGGTGTGTTGACGCTTGTCCTTTATTTTTAAATCCAAGCATGATGGGATTATTGGCAAAAAAAGGATTATGGGATGAAATGCTGGAGTACAATGTGATGGATTGTTTTGAGTGTGCAAGCTGCTCTTATGTTTGTCCTTCTGGTATTCCGTTAGTCCAAAGCTTTAGAGTGGCCAAAGGGATTTTACGCGAAAAAGCAGTTAGAGAAAAAGCGAATAGACATCTTTCCTAAATAAATTTAAGGCATGGAAACAAGGATTTTTTTGTCAGACGAGGCATTTTTTGAAGGAATAGCCGAAGCTATTGCTGAAAAAAATAACGAAGTATGACGGAAAAAGACTGTTTAGCTGACTTA
>JAJCYI010000175.1 GCA_029263015.1 Saprospiraceae bacterium
TGCTCTTCTAAACTCAGTTTTACGACTTCCAATTTTTCTTCTTTGGTGTACTTTTTTCTTGGCTTTGACATCTGATAAGTTTTAAGTGTAATTATAATGGTTCTTAACTTATCTTGGTGTCTATTCTTGTGACGATCTCCAATTTTCAACAACCCAACAAAACCCACAATTTAAATCAAAAAATATCTCCCCGTCTCACATTCGCCTAGTACAATACTTGGTATTCCAAGTATTGGATTTGTGGAAGTGCCAGCTTCTATTTAGACTTCAATCACTCATTCTCACTCCTCAACCCCTCCTTCTCTCCAGCAAAATCATCATCATCAAGCCGAGCACGATGCGCTCCTCCTCGCCTTCTTCAAATTCATTTGTTTTGGTGATGGTAAATCGCCTTCCAAAAAACGAAGGTTCTTTTTTCAGCCTGACGACCTGTGTGCCATCAGGGCGGGAAATAATGTAGGCAGGATTGAACAGGTAGCCCGTCAACATGCTCAGGATCGGAATTTGCCCCAATAAAGCATCACCAACTTTTACCCAGCCATTTTCTTCCCGCACCAATAGGTCGGGCTTTTGGTTTTCATCAAAAATCTCATATCTGGCTTTCCAGATGGACGACCAGCCCTTACGGGCAATGCGCCCTACTTCCTTACCCTGACTGTTAGTGAATGTGTACGTTGCCGAAAAATCAATCCACTTATTGGCATTGATTGTATATTTCAAAGCAGTACGGGTTTCGTCAGTATACACCTGCACTTCGTCAACAAGCTTCAACATCTTTTGGCGGACAAAGGCCAGGGTGTTTTCAGCCGCATCTTTGGCCACAAAGTCGTTGGAAAGTGTTGATACCTTAAAAGTTAATTTTATGGGAAATTGAAGGTTTTTCATTTTTTAAGTTTTAAGGATTTAGAAAATAAATAGTGAGGGGTTTCCAAAAATGGATCTTATATAGTCATTCAAATAGCTTCAAACTATTTATCAAAAACCCTTTTTTGAGATAACCTCACTGGGATCATGTAATTTTTGTTTTACCCAAACCAACCTCATCCATCAATAGATTTTGATTGACAACAAATGGTTTAAATACCTGTTTGTCAGGGCTCAATATATAATAATTTTTATTGCGGGCTTGTTTAAATATGGTAGGATAAAGTTTCATTTGGGGCTTGTATTATTTTTCTGCCAAACGATCATTTTTAATTTGGGCAAGAACAAATTTCCATGAATCTTGGGCTAAGTTAATATTTAAGTCCATGTCTCCAAATACCTGAATAACCTTTTCCTGCACTCACGTGTTTCTATCAGCTATTTCACCAATACAAAAAGGAGCTATTAATGAATAAGCGCACTATCAAAAGAATCATACTCAGCCAAGACATTGAAATGGGAGACGTCACAGTGAAACAGCCTCTTCCTGTTGGGAATATTGAACAGGTTGACCCATTCCTGCTACTGCATCATTTTGGTCCAAAAACACAGGAGCCGCACGAAAGGAATATCATGGATATTGGCCCTCATCCACATCGGGGGTTCGAGCCAGTCACTTTTATTTTCAAAGGAGAGGTGCATCACCGGGATTCCAGGGATAATGACAGTGTCATAAAATCTGGTGGTGTGCAGTGGATGACTGCGGGAATGGGTATTGTTCACAGCGAAGCAGCTGCAAAGACTTTTGTTGAAAATGGTGGCGAGTTGGAAATTATCCAACTTTGGATAAACCTGCCCGCTAAATTAAAAATGGTCCAGCCCAGGTACCAAGGGTTTCAAAGGGATGGAATTCCATTTTATGCCGATCAGGAGAATAAAGTTAGGGTCAATGTTTTTTCAGGCAATTATGAAGATGTGAAAGGTCCAATTGATTCATTGACTGGGATTACGGCATTTAGCCTTGAAATGAAAAAAGGTGGCAAGCTTCGTTTTACAGAGAATATTGATCGCAATGCGATCCTCTATCAATTAAATGGCACGGCATCTGTCAATGGTGTTAGCATGGGCAACACCAAATTGGCCATTTTTAACCAGGATGGGAAAGACATTGAAATTGAAGCACTGACTGATAGCGTTTTGCTTTACTTATCTGGAACCCCGATCGGTGAAAAAGTTGCCCAGCATGGTCCTTTCGTTATGAATGACCAAACGGAAATTCTACGGGCAATGCGGGATTATCAAATGGGGAAGATGGGGGTTTTGATCTGAGGGCTTTTGTTAATTCTCTCTTGCGTGTTTTGCGAAGCATTTTGAGCATTTACACTTCCAGCGAGAAAGATCATTGCGGCGACGGGTACAAGCAATAAGGCGTGACAATAAATAGGAATTTAGGATACAGAATAAAAAAACTGATTCTTAAACCTTTACTTAGGAACATGATTAATGAATTTAAAAATTTCGCTGTTGTCTTTCGATTTAACTTTCAAAAAATACATTCCATTAGAGAGGTGGGAAGTGGGAATTTCGACAAATCCGTTTTGGAAAGAACCAATCTTTTTTACCACCCTGCCGTCAAGAGTCAATATTTCGATATATTCGACCCGTTTGGATTTACTTATTTCAATATTCAAAACACCATTAGAGGGGTTTGGGTAAATATTAAGGAGAAGGGGTTGGTAGGCCTCCTCACTGGAAGCTACGATCAATTCATTTTGTGCCAATAGCCATAAATCTGGGTCAAAGATCAATTCCTCAACCTCATATCCAGGCTGGGCAGAAAACACCTGACCAGTAATTTCATGCTCAAAGACAAATAGACTGTCGGCAGCTCCTGAAAATTGGATGGGCACGGGCATTTCAAAAAAATCAACGGACGGATGCGAGGTTGATTGGTTCAGCACGACGTGAACAGTTAAATCCATATCCTGCCACCATTCGACCTGATAAATTGGGAAGCCTTGCCCGTAAAACCAGTCCGTAAAAAATTCCGTCAAGTCTTGCCCGCTTTGTTCCTCCAGATGAAATTTCAAATCATCCGTCAGCGCATAACCATAAGCGATTCCTGGGGCATTGAGGTAATTCCGGACGCCTTGGAAAAAGTCTTCATCGCCCAGTTTCCAACGCAGCATGTGCAACAACATAGCCCCTTTAGAATAAGTCAGACGTCCATTGAAAATACGCGCCACCGAAGTAGTGTCATCCACCCAAACCGAGCCACCGGGCTGGGAGGTTACGTTGTCGATCTTCGAGCCTTTCCAGTTTTCCCAAGTATTTGGGCCAAGGCCATATTCATAGCTCATGCCTTCCAAGTAAGTGGCAAAACCTTCATTGAGCCAGATGTCTTCCCAACTGCCACAGGTCACCTTGTCGCCAAACCATTGGTGAGCCAGTTCGTGTGCCTGCAAAAGGTGGGACCAACCACCCATGAAACTCATCGTCTGGTGTTCCATGCCTCCTCCAAAGCCAAATTGGGCGTGGCCATATTTTTCATCTGCAAATGGGTAAATGCCAAACAGCTCATTGAACAACTGCATGACTTCTACCGTGGCCTGAGTCTGACTCCTAATGTAAACTGAATCTTCAGGATACACGTAATTCAACACTTCGATTTCGCCGTTGACCGTGGGCACAAAATCAGAATACACTGCATAATCTGTCACGCCAATTGCAACGAGATATGCCGGAATAGGATAGCGGTGCTGCCAATGGAAAACCTTATTTGCACCATCCTGTACCTCGCTGACCAACAACCCGTTGCTAGCTACCCGGTAACTTTCAGGGGTTTTGACAAAGACGTCGATGCTGTCAATTTTATCGTTCAAATCTTGTTTGCAGGGCCACCAATCCTTTGCGCCATACGGCTCAGATAAAGTAGAAATAAGGGGCGTGCCTTCGTGAAATGTTTGCCTGTACGACCCAAATCCAGTAGTGGGTGGTTCTCCTTGATAATAAACGGTAATACTATCAAGGACAGCAGCAGGGAGCGGCGAACCAAACTCGATTTGCAGCACATCACCTCCTGCTTGGTTGAAACTCAGGGCGTTGCCATGAAACAATACACTATCTATGGAAAGGGCATTGGAAAAATCAAAATAGATGCTCAGGAAATCATCGTTCAGGGGTTGAAAATAAGTAGTCACCGCCCCTTTGATGTAAAAGATTTCAGGATTCACCTCCCATTCCAGCCGGTGGTATTTTATGTCATAATCAGCGGTCAGCTCATTAGAGCGGTAGTCCAGCATATGCTGGTGGTTGTGGGTTTCGTTTTCTACCAATTGTTGAAAATCCTTGTCGGATTGGGCTATTGCCAGCAGGGGCAACGTGAGAAGTAAGAAGAGGATATATTTCATATTACATGTTTTTGTCCCTTTGTTATGAAAAAATAGGAAAGAGCTGAAAAAACCAATGTTACCATTATTCTTAAAACCATAGCAACCATTGTTTTTGACTCATAAAGTCCTCCTGAGTTTGCGTGGATATTTAATCCTATGAAAGCAATGATGAGTACCATCACGGAAATGCTTAGGAACTATGTAGAAATAGATTTACAAATTTTGAGATCGTTGAATTGAACAACAAAAAATGCCACAGTGAACAGCAGCAGAAATTTGGGTTTGCAGATAATTAGAGCCGGCCAAATAACAACCTGTATGAACCCAATATAGTATCGCTTTCCAGCTTTCTAAAAATCCTTTAAAACGCTTTGCAATATTTTTTTAACTTCTATTGCGAATACTTCCACTTCCTCATTCCCAACAATCTCCAAAGCAGCGACAGGATCCATTATAGAGAGATCAATGGTTTTATCTTCATTCTCAATAATGGCAACATTACAGGGCAATAAAATACCAATTTTATATTCTGTCTGCAAAGCATTGTATGCAAACTCAGGGTTGCAGGCGCCTAATATTTTATATTTTCCGATGCTTTTTCCAATTTTTTTTTGCAGGGTATCTTGCATGTCAATTTCAGTCAAAATACCAAAACCAACAGCTTTTAATTTTTCCCGCATCTTTTGTTCAGCTTCCTCAAAAGGAATAGAAACAGTTTTATTTAAATAATACATTTTTATTAGTTTTTATCGATGAAATTAATTTCGTGCGATACTTCTGCAAATTGTCTGAACATTTCAAAAACGCCGCAATAGCGCTCTACTGATAATGATACAGACTTGCTTATTTTTTCTCGCTTCAAATCATTTCCATAAAATGAATAGACAACATGCACTTTTTTGTAAAACTTAGGATGCTCCTCCGTCAATTCCGCTTCAACATGTAATTCAAACCTGTCAACTTCCGCCCGCATCTTTTTTAGCAAGGATACAACGTCCATCCCTGTACACCCTAACAATGCTGACACCATTAGTGATTTTGGGCGCAGCCCTTTGTTCTCACCACCTACCAATTCCTCTGCATCTGCTTTCAAAAAGCCTCCTGGTTGCTCTATCTGAAATTGCATTTTTTCTTCCCAGCTCGCTATGACTTTATGTTTCATATTAAACGTTTTACAAATTTATTAGAGAATTTTAAGATAGTATGTGATCGGCGTTACAACATTCTTACATTGGGAGTTTTTGCGGTTAATTAGATATTCTACTTTCATTTAAAATATTGGTTATATTCTTTAAACGAATTTTGGATTTCACTATAAACCGCTGCCGAATCGGCATCGCCCTTCGCCTTAGAAAGCTCCTTTACCAAACCAATATAAGGCAACAACCACTTATGCATCTCATCGTGCGCAGCGCCTTTCATGGTGCAGTTAGATGTCAGCAAACCAATATTATCAGACAACTTATCAGCCAATAATTGATAATCTTTTTCTTCTGATCTTTCAAATAATGCAACGTCCTTTTCCATTGTCCGGATGTAACCAACCATGCTTTCTATTACTTCCCATTTTTCGCCATTGACAAGCACAATAGGTTCATTATTGGAATTGTTCCCACAACTAAAAAATAGAAATATAGCACTGGAAAATAATATAAATCTGTTCAACTTCATTTTATTTATTTTAAATATCATTAATAGTGTGGAGCAATAAAATCCAAACATATACTAATGCCACTTGCGCCAAAAATTCAAAAATTCACCTTTTAATTCAACATAAATTTTTTTGAATATTTCTACTTTTTCCTCAAACGCCTCGTGATCATGCCGACCATTATTTTCGATTGCTTTTCCTACTGCATTGACTGCCAATACCAATTCGTGTTCATGGATTCTTATTTCGTGACGCAACTCGTCCAGTACTTCTTTTTGCCTAATAAAATTATTTTGAAATTTCTCAAGTCCTGGGAGCATTTCCTTGATATTCTTGCCCACCAGTTCCTCCAACTGGTGCTCATAAATCCTAACTTCATCCGCATAAAAATTGAGTTCGTTCATCCAGACTTTATGTTCAAAATGCTGGGACTGTATTTTTTTGATGTTATTCGATTTCATTAATTTGGTGTTTTTTAAATTTAGGAATGATTGCAGTGTATCCAGAACTTGAAGTTCTGGACACACTTTTTTTCATCGTCTGTCAAATAAGACATTTGGCTGAAAGCAGGCATTATTTGAATCCCAAAAAATAAAGCTATCAGCATCAATCGTACATTTTTCATTTGTTTATAATTTTACTAACGGTTAAAAAAAATGATCAGGAACGGAGATGGATATTGAATTCCGAACCTGAAATCCGATTCATAAAAAGAAGGGCTATCCGAAAATAGCCCTTTCTGTAAAATGAAAATCGAACAATATATTCGGTATAATTGGCCGGAGACACCTGTTAATTTCAACAAGTTCCCCCACCCATTTTATGTCTTTATAATTCAGTAATCTGTTCCACGAACTCAGTCCTTTTCAGGTCAGTCTCTACCAGTTCTTCGTAACCACCACGGACGTTCACTACTTTATCAAAACCACGTGATTTAAGAATGGAAGAAGCAATGACAGAGCGATATGCTCCTTCACAATGCAAGTAATACAGTTTCTCCTGACCCCTACAGTTAAATAACGGCTCAAAGGTAGCAGGGAAAACAGGGTCGGCTCTGTGAATTAAATCACACAGGTAGGTAACTTTTGTCATGTATGGTAGGTGATAAAAATCAGCGTGCAAATGGCGGGATTACCTTACAAGGAACATGTTTTGGAAGGTTTTCAGAGATCAAAACAAGGTGCTTGGAAATGGGAAAGAAATAGGAAACCATCAAAATTAATGAAAATTCATCTTCGTTCTGCGCCTCATTATTCTAAGTACCTTGACCCAAATAATCGACACATTTTGAGCAGCTCTTTTTCCGATATACTGTGTTAAAAAATAATTCCGTAGCTGGGCTATGCAATGATTTTTTGCCTTGTCTATCGAAAAAATAGTTCACTCAAAAATGACGATTATTTAAGTCAAGGTACTTACCACATTCCATTGCGAAACCATAAACAGTATTCCCGCAACAAAAAGAGGAAGAGAAACCGAGACAAAATGTGAGGCCGTTCGATACGTGCTGAAATAAATGGTAAAAACCATTCCCAACACCATAAATAGCACGCCACCCAACAAACGGTATTTCCAAGCTAATAACAAACATCCTCCGACAACAAAGGCCGGTATCAAATGCAAAAGAAAACCCAGGATTTTCTGTGCAATTGATGTATCTCCTGAAAAGGCATCAAGGGAAAAAAGAATCATGAACCCTGTAAAAAGAAGGCCAATAATGCGGGGAATCCAAGTGAGTAAATCCTTCATTGATTTGTTGTTGATTTTTCGCCACGCAAGTTTATCGAGGAATAAGGGTACTCAGAAAATACAGACCCTAAAATAGAACAAAATGAAAGGATATTATAATGAGATAAGTCATCATGGATAAGTGCCTCGGTTTAATTAATTGGGTAATTTTAGGAATAATATTTTTTCGTTTGTTGCTTTTAAAAAACCCTTTCATAGCACCAGTTACGGAAGTGTTTTTTAGAAGCAGCAGGCGGAAAAAGAAATTTATAAAATACCCAATTAATTGAGCCGAGGCACTTAATAGCCAACGCTAACTCAACCCGCATTCGTCTGCGAGGTGAATTCAAGATGCTTGGGCCTATTTGTCTTGTTACAGTGAAGATCGTGGCAGTCCACTGCCTCCTGCACGCTCATGAAGAAGTTTTGCCCACCTATTTTTTTCACCAAATGCCCTTTTACCATTGCATCCCGAACTGGGCCTTTAACTCCGGTGAAAAAGAATTCCAAACCATTTGCCCTCAAATCGGTCACGAGATCGTCAATGGCCTGTATAGCACTGCTGTCCATGTTATTGATGCTCTCGGCGTTGATGATGACCGCTTTTAATGCCTCCCCTTTGGCAGTAATCAGTTCCTCCAATTTGTCTCTGAAATAATTGATGTTGGCAAAATATAGCTGTGCATCAAAACGGACAATCAACAAATCTTCCCGTTCTTGGACTTGTTCGAATCGCTCCGCATTGCGATAAAAATGAGTGCCAGGAATATTACCCAGTTTTGCCACATGAGGGCGAGTGGTACTGAATATAATAAAGCCAACCGAAAGTATCACTCCGATACCAATGCCCTGCTCAATGCCCAGTGCCAATGTAGCCACAAAAGTCACCATGAGCATCCAAAAATCGGAACGATCGACATACCACAGGTGGGTGGCTTCTTTAAAATCAATCAGCCCAAACACAGCCACCATAATGACCGAGGCCAGAATCGCTTTCGGTAAATAAAAGAAAAGCGGCGTGAGGAACAGCAAGGTCAATATGATTAGCAAAGCGCTGATGATGGACGCCATTCCTGTTTTGGCGCCAGCCTGGTCATTTACAGCAGTCCTCGAAAAACCTCCGGTAACAGGATAGGATTGTAAAAAAGCCCCTCCAATATTGGCCATGCCGAGCGCAATCAGTTCCTGGTTAGGTACTACTTTATAGTTTTTGTGTTTGCTCTGAATAGCTTTTGCAACGGCAATACTTTCCATGAAGCTGACCAGTGAAATAGCAAGTGCAACGGGAATGAGGTTCTGGAACACCCCCATATCAAAAGCAGGAAGGTTGAAAGAAGGAAGTTGGCCTGGCACTTCGCCCAATATTTTCACGCCTTGATCGGCCAGCCCTAGCCCCCATACGGATAGGATGCCAAAAACGACGGCCAGCAACTGCCCAGGTATGGCTTTGTTTATTTTTTTAACGCCTTTTATTAAAACAATACCTACTACCCCGATGGCAAAAGTAGCCCAGTTGATGTCATTTATTTTTTCAAAAGCCTGCATCAAAATTTCGTGTACATGGTGGCTTCTCGCAATATCAACTCCGAGCAAATGCTTCAATTGGCTCAATCCGATAATCAACGCAGCAGCCGAAGTGAAGCCACTGATGACAGGATGCGAAAGGAAATTGACCAAAAACCCTAACCGGAATACACCCAATAGGAATTGGATGACCCCAACAAAAAATGCCAAGGCTATGGCGAGGGCAATATAGGTTTCTGTTCCTCCCTCGGCCAAGGTGCCGATACCCGCAGCAGTCAACAAGGAAACCATGGCCACCGGACCAACTGCCAACTGACGGGAGGTACCCAACAGTGCATAAATAATCAGCGGAACGGTGGAAGCGTAAAGACCATAAATCGGGGGCAAACCAGCAATCATGGCATAGGCCATACCCTGCGGAATGAGCATGACGCCAACGGTCAACCCTGCGGAGAGATCACCTTTCAATTGTGCTCCACTGTAATTGGGCAGCCAGTCAAATGCAGGTATAAATTGTTTGATTTTCATTCTTTCACCGCTTTTTCAAAAACAGAGCTTCTAGGACACCAAGTCTTGAAAGCACTTATTCCATTGATGGTGCAAAGGTAATTTGACTGCCGTTGGTGGTCAGTGATTTGGATTACAGTTGGGAGGTGGGGAGGTGCCCTATCTCGAACGTACAAAGTATCAAGGGCTTCTTTATTGGTTTTAAGCGGCCATGGCTTTTATCTTGTTGTCGCTTATCGTTTCGTGTATATGCAGTTTGGGCGTTTAGCCCAAATTGGCATATACACAATGTTGTGTGCTGCCTTTATTCCTTTTCTAATATTCCAATCTGTCTCTTTCAGCTTGTTCATCCATTCTTTTTGCCTCAGCTAAATATCCCTGCTCAATGCGTCTAAATATATCAGAAACATTTGGATAAGTATTTTTGAAATCATTGGCTATCTTTCCATAATATGCAGCTTTATTTCTTTCAATATCTCCGCCATCAAAAACTCCTCTCGATGAAAAGCTACTTTTGTTGTGCAATGCGGCAGAATAATTTCTTTTCATACTGCCGGTATTAATATCTTCAATAACTTGAAAAATTATTTCTTGTGGCCATTGAGGGATATTTTCAGGATATTGAGCTAACACGTGTCCAATTTGCATATCTGCGACATCTAATCTATTTGCTTCTTCTGCAAGGGTTCTTACTTTCCTAATCCATTCTTTTAATTCTACCTCATCAATTGAGTAATCTGCTTTCATGCCGGGAATCTTTTTCCATGAATGAAGTAAGTGATATGCCTGTTTTGCTCTATTTTGAATCACTTCGTCTGAAATCCCTTTTCTTTCTTCTTCTAACTTTTGTTTGTCTTTTGGTAAATAAACCCATTTAAGAATATCAATAAAAAATTCTGGGCTTCTTGCCAATTCCTCTTCCAAATTTTTCGGATTTCGTCTTGTTCCGTAAGAATCTAAAAAGGGCAGGTACAGCCATTCTAAATCAATCAAGGCACTATGTCCTAAATCGCCCCTTTTATCAATTGTTTCAAAAATTCGTTCAATTTTATATCCAATGAAATTAGGCTTTTCACTGGCTTCTTTTGTTGCGGCTTTTTTCAGAATCTCAGATAGTAGATTGGTTGGCATTTCTTTAGCAAAGTGAGAGCAAATATCAAGTGCGGAAAAAAATCTCTTATGCTTCATAAGCATTTCAATTCCAATTATTTTTTCATCAACTGGGATGTTGTAAAATGCTGGATAAATGTTTTGCCAATATTCATTCTGTATCTCATCATCTAAGGAAGAAACGAACTCCCAAAGTTGTTGGGATTGATTTATTGGAATTATTATATTTGAAAGGGCTTTTCCGCTAAACCCTTTTTGCTTCAAACCTTTTACTAAATCCTTTATCCATTCAAATCCTTCAATTATCGATTTACGAGAGATAAAACTATGAATAAACCTGATAAATTCTCTGTCGTCATTCAAGCATTCACAAACTGAAAATACTTCCTTTTTGTTTGCAGTCACTCTCGCTAATGCATCACCTAAAGGCCACAATTCTTTAACCAGCTTTCTAAGTTCTAAAGTTTTTTTTAATCCTATTTCTTTAAGAAAAATTGTTACTGCATCAATCCTTGCTGCATCAATCCTTTTTTGTTGTTGCTCATGTCTCTCTTCAGATTCACTTTCTGTTTCTCTGAACCCTTCAGGGAAATTTGGCCAATGGTCATTGAAAAGCCAAATATATTTATTTATAACATCAGTTGGTTGAAGTTTTTTATACAAATCTTCTAACACTAGTAATTCGGATTCTGGCAAAGCCCACTTAGTCTCTGGAAAAGACCTGTGGTGGTGTAAAATTCTCCTAATTATTTCCCATGTTGTAAATTCCTTATGCTCAACCTTGGTATAAACAATATTAGCCCAATCCAAAACCTTCTTTCTGTCATAGGGTGAAAGGGTAGTTGTTTCACCTATGAGTTGCGAAAACTTCTTTTCACTGTTATCAAATAAATTAAGAAGCAGTTCAATAACAAATGTATGTGTGTTCCAAATCTCTTCGTATGTGTATGTAAGATTTGTGTTTTTGTCAAACATCCTCCAGCGCATTTTATGTGTTGGGTGTCCAACCCCATGCTGTTGGGGGAGCATTCCAATTAATAATGTCCATCCCGATTCTTGTTCTTTTTCAGTGGTACACTTTAAAATTTCCATTCTTTCTTCATAAGATGCAAGAGTTTGAAAGTGCCATGGTTTGAAAATCTCTGAAATGCTATTGATTGGTCTATTTGACAAATTTCCACCTGGGTCAAGTCGTGAGAGTTTAAGTAAAATCAAACTAACTTCTTGCAAGTATTCAGGAAGCCATGCTAAACCTTCGAGAGCCCACAACAAACCCGTATGACTGCTTGACGGATGAAGGAATCCGTCAAATTCTTTAAACATATCCATTATTTCGGGTTGCTTCTTCGCTAAAGAGTTACTTGCAGATTTGAGAAAACCCTGAGGAGATGCTTCTGAAATTAATGGTAGTTCATGGTCAACAGAAATCCATGTTTCTCCACTTTCATTATAGAGTAAATCAAGAATAATATTGTCAACCCAAAGTTGTGGATTAGGTAGATTAGGAATATTTAAACCTTCACCAAATCGTCCTATTAAAATTAGTGATTGTGTTATTCCTTCTCTTGACCAGTTCGAGTATTTCTTCTTTTTGTTGAAGTAGGCAGCAAGTTCATTATTATTTTCTGGCTCAATTTCTGGATTCCCGTTTTTAAACGCTAATAAAAAACATTCCTGAATGTTCTGAAAATCCTTTTGTGTAAGATGTCGTGACAAGTTAGTCCATAAATCTAAAGGGGAAGTCAACCGCCATGTTTCACCAATTTGAATTATTGGTGATTCTTCAAAGTTCTTCCATTTATTAAGAGTAACGACATAATCTGAATACCTCTGTTCCGACAACTTCTCTAAGAGTTCAATATCTCCAACAAAGGTTTCATTCCATCTGCCTAACAAAAGTGCTGGTATTATTTCACGAATATTTTCGGTGTCAAGCCATTTTGTTTTGTTATGAGGGAATTTTAGTAATTTTTTTAGAATCGTAATATTCCTTCCTGATTCTCTGGAAAATTTTTCTGCATCATCTTTTAATATTTTGCTTTGAATCAGCGAGTTAACTTGTCCATCTCTATCTATAGTCGGCAAAGTAATAGTTTCTTGATTAAAGCTATCATCCGCACCTAATGGAACTAAAACATGATGTCCTTTTGAAACTGCTAAATATAGTGGTTGGGTTTCGTCAAATCTTGGAATAAGATTTAATGGTGTTACAGTATTTATTCTTATCCCTCGAAAATTTCCTTCTGTATCAATTATTAATGATTTAGAAAAAAATCTGTCTGATTCATTTAGAGGAAATTTTTTAGCAGTAGCAATTATGAAAGCTATTGCCTCATTTTTTGTTGATGCTTTTACTCCTTTAATGCTTGGTTGGCCTTGTAATGTGTCTAAAAGTTGCTTTTGTTCATATTCTCTTCCGGCAATAATTACTTCAGGTAATAGGACTAATCCATTTGGGCCTATAGACCATTCTTCCCAAAACTCTTCAGTAGTCATTATCCCATCAAATGGGTAATTTCCTATGCAACCTGAGAACCATCTTGCGGTAGCTAAAGCAATGTCAAGCCATTGCTCTAAATTAGAAGAATCATAAACCTTGACATCTTTCCAGAAGCCTTCTTTTTTCTTCGCATTAACCCATTTGTCTTTGAACTTCCAGAATCTTGGGGTGATGAAAATAAAAATGCAATCTTTTGGATTGTATCCCAAGGGGTCAGTTTTTCTCTTTTCGTAATCTCCGTCAGCTTTTCCTTTAGGATTACTTTCTGTCCCAAATTCATATAAAGAAATTCCTTTAGAAACAAAATGAGTATCCTCTTGGCAAACTACCTCTCCATCCCAACCACCGATATATGCCGTACTGCCTGATGGAAAATTTGCTTGAGTGCTTGTGGGTGTAGTGGCTCGAACTAATCTTGAGATGAGATAAGGAAAATCACCTTTAGAATCGAATCTTTCAGCCCATCTTTCAATATCGTTCCTTGTAACTAATTTCATTTAATTTGAGGTTTTATCAGCGTTCTTATTTTTTTCATTTTGGTTGCACACAACGGTTGTATTCGCGGAACTGTTACGCATATCTCGCCTTTGCCTCAATTCCACCTCTTGTGTATTAAATAATTAAAATATTAACTATCAATCACTTACGGTAGTAAAAAAATTATATTCAAATCATCCCAAGACAGTCACCTGATTCCTCCCTAATTTCACCTCACCCATGTTTTCTAGTTTTTTCAAGAGGCGGGAAATGGCTTCCCGGGAAGCATTGAGGTCGTTGGCGATCTCCTGATGGGTCGCCTTTATGACAGGAGAGCCGGTCGATCCTTTACGTGATTGCAGGTATTTTTTGAGGCGGGCATCCATACCTTCAAAAGCAACGCTGTCGAGGGTTTTCACCAATTCGATCATCTTGCTATCATACGTTTGCATGACAAAATTTTTCCAGCTCTGATACTTGGTCATCCAACTGTCCATGTATCGAATGGGGATGCCGATTAAGGTAGTATCTTCCATTGCCTCCGTCCGAATCTCGCTTTTTTTGTTCATCATACAGCAGGTGAAGGACATGGAGCAGGTTTCCCCAGGGCCAAGAAAATACAGCAGTATTTCCCTTCCCTCGCTTTCGTCCTCACGGGTCACTTTGATGCTGCCATTGATGATGAGGGGCACGAGTTTGATATAACTGCCATAATCCATGATGACCTCCCCGGCGCGGAAATGCATCAATTTGCCAACTTCGATAATTTCTTCTTGCAGCGCCCGCTCTGCTATTTGCGGATAATTCTTTTGTAATATTTTTTCAATATCACCAGTTTCGGTCACCATGTTCCTTTATTTTATTTTGGTAAATTTATTTATCCAAATACCAATCATTTTAATTGATTCGAGCGCAAAACTAATAAAACCAACTTTCGTTTTCCATTATTGACAAGCTAGCCTGCAAGACATTCTGACCCAGAAAATCAATGCAGAAATCAATGTCAAAACTGCTATCGCCATGATCGCACTTCCAACCCAAAAGTATCCGCTATTATGCCGGTCAATTAAGCACCGATGGCGCAACCCATATTCCGCGGCTATCCAACTGGTAAAAAATGCCAAAATCCCTACGGCCAAGTATCCTGCAAATTCATTGATCCCCATTGCCAGTCCTCTATTTTTTTCTCTGACCAGGTCAATTTTCACCACCACCGTGCTTGACCATGACAATCCCTGATTGATGCCCAAAAAAACATTCGCTGCAATCACCCAACTCCAATCGGGAGCATACATCAATAAGAGTAGAACGGGCAATGCAAACCACCAGCCGATGACCACAGCTTTTTTCGCCCCCAACGGTTCGCCAATTTTCCAGTAAAATAATTACCATGTCTAGTTATTATCCTTCTGAGGAACTTTACTCATGGCCCGTTCGGAAATGGCGGTAATGGTCAGCGAGGGATTTACGCCTGGATTGGCAGAAATCATGGATCCATCGCAAACCAACATATTTTGGTAGCCATGTACATGATTGTCTTTATCAATGACTCCGATGTCGGGGCCATCTCCCATGACGGCACCACCGAGGATATGTGCGGTGGAAGGAATACCAGCGAGTGATTCGAGAAAAAAGGTCATGGGATAACCACGAACAAGACGACTGTAACGCCTGGCCAGTTCGCTGGCCCTGGGAATAAATGCACTGGGAGCTTTCCCTTTTGCTACTGCAGAATTGACGCCACCAAAACGGTTGAGCGACAACCTAAGGGTACTGTCGAGGTGCTGCATAAACAGGAGCACGGAGGTACTTTTGGCCCAATCGGCAACAAAGGACACTTTCAGCAATACCAGCGGCTTCGACAACCATTGCCATGCAGTGCGGGCAAGGCGCTCCAGCAGGTTGTTACCATGCACCTGAGGCATCATCAAGAATCGCCAAAAACCGGAGCCTTTGGCATAACGCACAGGTTCAAGGTGGCTGTTGTCATCGGTATGCAATATAGAACCAATGGCTATGCCTTCGGAAAGATCAAGACTACCATCAATATTAGTAACAGAAATGAGGCTTTCGTTATTGGTCCGCACATCAAAACCCATCTTTGGCGACAAGCGAGGCAGTGAGCTACGCCTCAGCCGCAAAAGCAAGGACACCGTGCCCAGTACGCCTCCAGCGAAGACCACGCCCCTTGTCGTAACTTTATTTTTAGTGGGAGAAAGAAACGAGGTACTACTGCGGAAACGGACTTCATAGCCCACTGCGCCGTCGTTACCGTCGAGTGGATTTACATCGTACACTTCCTTTTCAGCCATTATTTTTGCACCAAGCCCTTGGGCAAGGTGGAGGTAATTTTTATCAAGGGAGTTTTTTGCGTTGTGCCGACAGCCGGTCATACAGCCACCGCAAAAAGTGCAGCCTGCGCGCTCCGGCCCTTTACCATCAAAATAGGGGTCGGGAACAGTTTCACCAGATTTGCCAAAAAAAACACCCACATTGGCTGGGGCAAACTGATCCGCTTTGCCTGTCTCTTCGGCAAGTTGCTTTAGGGCGAGATCGGCGGGACCCAGTTGTGGGTTGCGGGCAGCGCCCAGCATATGCTCGGCGGTATCGTAAAATGGCCCAAGCTCAGTTTCCCAGTCTGCGAGACCTTTCCATGAACCGCTGTTGAAGAATGTTGATTTGGGTCGGGGCAGGGTGTTGGCATAGACGAGGGAGCCTCCACCGACACCTGTTCCTGAAAGAATGGTCACGTGGCGAAATATTGTCATTTTCAAGATACCGAAAAAACGCAGCCCAGGCATCCATAACCAATGCCGCAAATTCCAATTGCTCCGGGGGAAGTCTTTTGCGCCGTACCATTTACCCTTTTCCAACACCAGCACTTTATAGCCTTTTTCGGAAAGCCTCAAGGCGCTGACGGAGCCGCCAAAACCGCTCCCGATGATGACGTAGTCGTAATCGTGTTCCATGTTGATGGGGAAATTCTTCATGTTACCTCCATTTCCGAAAAAATTGCCTCATTCTGAAGCCGTTGATGAATTTCTGGCAACAACTTCACTCCTTCCTCAAAATCCATGATGCGGGTGATCAGGTAAAAAAGGTACATGGTCGTGAGCCAGTTGGTGAATTCCTGTTTTGTGGCAAGGTGTTTTTTGAGGTTTATCATGATCCACGAAAAATGCTCCCAAGTATCAAAACAAGAATCGCAATCCCTGAATACCCCTGTACAGCAACGTCGTGTCGTCGAGAAATCTGCATTGTAGGCCCGGAAGTGCGGATTGTACGGGTTGCCATTTTGAAAACGCTCGAAATTCAGCTCATAATTTGTGGAGAGATTGGTGCAAACTTCATAGCCCCATTTTTCATCGTACAACTGCCCTGTGGAAATGACTTGGTTGAAATAGGAAGTCATTAAAATGCGGTCAGGGTAGCGCTCAATCATACGGTCAATTGCCAGCCTCACCTCAGCAAATCCCTGCCGGCAATCAAGTTCCCCGCCCAAGCGGTTCATATCTGAGTAATAATTGAACAGCACGTAATTCCCATTTCCAACGCATTGCTCAACCACGTTTTCCACTTCTTTGGCTCCTCCCGGCGTAACAGTGTAATACCAAAATGCACGGGGGTCGTCCTTATAATTTATCAAGGCTTTTTGGAAAATATTGATCTTGTCACCTCCCCGGAGCGTTTTGTCGGTATCGTGATTGCCCCAAACAGAGATGCCGATGGGCAGATTTTCCAGTCCCTCGAAGGGTATTTTGCGAATGCCGTTGGTGGCGACGCTGGTGTGGAAGTTGTCGTATATTTTTTTGATCCGGTGAATCGCCAAGCTCGGTTCGCCGCCAACGATGGTGATAAAATTGGTGCCCCGTTCTTTTTCTTTTTTTAAAAAGTCATCAAATACCGTTTCGTCTTTTGGTGATTGGTACTTGTCCATGCCTTCCTCAAAATAATAGCAGCCTACGCAACGCAGATTGCAGACATGGGTGATATCCAACGAAATGGATTTGAGCGACCCTGCCTTTCGGATTTCCGCCCAGAGATGTTTAAGGAAAGGGTCTTGGAGATATTTTTTAAGGTTGCTGGTCACCGTTCACTTTTTCATTAGACATCTTTCCTAAATAAATTTAAGGCATGGAAACAAGGATTTTTTTGTCAGACGAGGCATTTTTTGAAGGAATAGCCGAAGCTATTGCTGAAAAAAATAACGAAGTATGACGGAAAAAGACTGTTTAGCTGACTTA
>JAJCYI010000176.1 GCA_029263015.1 Saprospiraceae bacterium
GGGTGGGGGGGGGGGGGGTTTATTTTTCACCGCTGGGGTGCGCTGACCCACCGAAAAATTAAACCGCGGCGACCCCCCACCTCAGCGTTTAAACTCACCTAATCACGGTAACACTCCCCGACAATAATTCCTCAACCCCCTCACAACGGTATTGAAGTTTATAAAGGAAAACACCTGGATTCACAGGCGTATTTTTATACGAGCCATCCCATTTCTCAAGCGGATCGGTCGTTGAGAAAACAATATTCCCCCAGCGGTCATAGATGTCAAATGCGAGTATTTCACCAGCAGAAAATGGATTGCTGATGCCGTAGCGGTCGTTGAGGTTGTCCCCATTTGGCGTGAAAGCAGTCGGCAGAAAAATGTCGCCACACTCAATTGAGGCAGGATCAACAACAATGATTCGGATAGAATCAGTCTGTGTGCAGATCGAGTCTTCCATCGTGAGAATATAAGTCGTGGATACGTCAGGGGTCATAATCGGTTCAGGAATATCTGGAAAATCCACACCATTAACTGGAGACCAGGAGAATAGGTCGGCACAGGTTTCAGTCAACCTCATTTGGACAGAACTACCCAAAAAGACGGTGGTGTCTTTGGTGTCGTCGAACCGGAGGCCTGTGGAAATGTTGTCGGGAAAAAAATAAAGATCTTCAATTTCGGTACGCGACAATGACTTGTTGTACAAGCGTATTTCGTCAATGACTCCTCTAAAGTCCCCTTCCGTTGGGCAATCGCTACTTCCGATTGATATGACACTTGAGGCTTGGGAAACCGGCACCCGTTGGCCGTTGATGGTGCTCGACCTTTTTAGTTCGACGCCGTTGTGGTACAAAATTGTTTCAGGCCCTTTGCGGACTACAGCGATGTGGTGCCAGCAGGAAAAGGGTAGGTTGGCAAAAAGCGAACCTGTGACGGTAGCATTTTCAATCAACTCAACTGATAGCAGTCGAGTGCCACCTGGGATGTATTTTATAGAGAAGGAACTGTCTTGGTTGCAACCATCCTGTTTGGAAAACAAAACCTGTGGCATGGAAGAAGTATTCGATTTTTCATTCGGTTTGAAATAAAAACTCAATGTAAAATCAATGGTAGTCAGCACGTTTTGGATGCTTGGGCCGGTCAACCAAATGTAATCATCGCCCTCGCCATCAAAATAACGGCCATTGCCAGTTGCTCCGCAAACGCATTCCAGCGTGTCGCCTGGAAATATGACGACACCTGGGTCGCCGAACTCATCTTTTATTTCACAGATTGCATTATCCATGTTGATCCAGGTAACCAGGTTTTGGGCTGTCTGTGCCGATAGCGGTACTTGGATTGCTAAAAAAAGAAAAACGATATATCTCATCTTGCTGGTAGGGAATAAGTAAAAAGTAAAAAGGACAAAGTAAAAAGGACAAAGTAAAAAGTGGGGCGACGAAAATCAGCTGCTAACTTTCTATACTTGTACATTTTATTTTTTCCTCGTTACTGTGTTAAATTTAATGACCGCAAATGTAAACGGTAAATGGTGAATCAGTTCAAACAATTTTTAAATGCTCTAAACGATTTCCAGCATAGCTTATTTTAGATGTTGTAAAATGCCAGGCAACAATGACTATTTTTGCACGGTGGACGGCAGTTGGCAGCCCAAGCAGTATCGTTTGCCGTGAGCCGTCCACCGTTTATCGTCCGCCGTGAAAGAATGACCAACAAAGACTACCAACAACTCATGCCCAATTGGCCGAAAGAGCCTGGCGTTTACCGCTTTATCAATGCGGAGGATACTGTCTTATATGTTGGTAAGGCTAAAAACCTGAAAAACCGCCTCTCTTCCTATTTCGGTTCTACCAAAGGCATGGCCTTCAAAACGAGGGTGATGGTGAAACATGCCGTCCGGATCGAAATGACTATTGTGGAAACGGAGACCGATGCCCTGCTGCTCGAAAGTTCACTCATCAAACGCCTGCAACCGCCGTACAATGTGATGCTCAAGGACGGCAAGAGTTACAGTTATATATGTATAAAAAATGAACGGTTTCCGAGGGTGTTCATTACAAGGCGGGTGGTTCGGGATGGCTCGGTTTACTTTGGGCCTTATACTTCGAGGGGGCGGGTGAAAACGATTTTGGATTTGATAAAATCGCTGTTTCCGCTGCGCACGTGTAATTATTTTTTATCAGAAGAAAACATTGCAAAAGGCAAGTTCAAGATCTGTCTGGAGTACCATATCAAAAACTGCGAAGCACCATGCGAGGGTCTTGAAACAGAAGAAAGTTACAATCAAAAGGTTGATCAGATCAAGAATATACTAAAAGGGAATTTTGGCTCGGTGAAAAAACATTTCCAGGAACTAATGGTCAAACATGCCGAAAACCTCGCTTTTGAAAAAGCCCAACAGATCAAGGATCGGCTCACTGCATTTGAGGACTACCAGAGCAAAAGCACCGTGGTCAGCACGACCATCCGCGATGTAGATGTTTTCTCCATCGCCAGCGACGACAAGCATGCTTATGTGAACTACATCAAAGTGGTGAATGGAGCCATCATCAATGCTTATGTGCAGGAAATGGTAAAAAACCTCGATGACAACGAGCAGGATTTGTTGGCTTATGTCATCCCAGAATTGCGTCAACGTTTCGATAGTATTGCTTCTGAAATCATCCTGCCGTTTCAGGTCGAAATGGCCGAAAAAGACGTGGTACAGACCATTCCTAAAATTGGCGATAAGAAGAGGCTGCTCGACCTGTCGGAGAAAAATGTAAAATTTTTCCTGCTCTTGAAAAAGAAAGAAGCCATCTCGAAAACCAATAAACAAACTCCTGCCGAGCGCATCCTCCGCACCATGCAAAGCGACCTGAACATGGCGGAAGTGCCGCTCCACATCGAGTGTTTTGACAATTCGAACATGCAGGGCAGTTACCCAGTTTCCTCCTGTGTTGTTTTCAAAAATGCCAAACCCAGCAAAAAGGATTATCGACATTACAACATCAAGACCGTCGTTGGGCCTGATGATTTTGCTTCCATGGAGGAGGTCGTGTACCGCCGCTACCGCCGCCTGCTGCAGGAAGGCGAGCCGCTGCCACAGCTCATCATTATTGATGGGGGTAAAGGCCAGCTCAGCTCTGCCGTGAAAAGCCTGAAAATTCTTGGCATCCTCGAAAAAGTAACCATAGTGGGCATCGCCAAACGGCTGGAAGAGATATTTTTTCCCGGCGATTCCGTACCTGTTTATATCAACAAAAAATCGGAAAGCCTCAAGGTCATCCAACAAGCCCGAAATGAGGCGCACCGTTTTGCCATCACCTTCCACCGTAACAAACGCTCTCAGGATTTTACCAAAACAGAACTGGAAGACATCCCCGGCATCGGCGAAAAAACGGCGGCCAAGCTATTGAAGCATTTTGGCTCGGTAAAAAAACTGCGGGATGCGGAGAAGGAAGAAGTTGAAAAAGTGATCGGGAAAGCAGCGACGGGGAAGGTTTGGATTTATTTTGGAAAGGGGGAGTAGGGTGTTTTGCAAGGGAGCTTTTTGTGCCTTATTCTTTCTTCCTATCTTGGTTGCAATTATGTAAAAGCATGGCCATGATTTTTTAGAACTCAAAATCAATTCAAAAAACCATTTATGAAGTCCCTCATCATTGTAATATTCAGTTTTTCCGTACTCAGCGGTTTTTCCCAAAAAGAAGATAATATATGGTTAATGGGCGGGATATTTGGCCCAGACAGCCTAAAAGCCACGTCTGTTATAGAATTCACGGATGTTGATCCAGAGAAGAGCCTGAAGTACAAGTTCATCGGCTTTAGCGAGACCAACACCAATATTTCCGATCCGGAAGGCAACCTGTTATTGTATTCGAACGGGGTAAACCTGTACAATTCGGAAGATGAAATAATAGAAAATGGAGAGGAATTCCATCCTTCAACTACTTGGACATTGGGGTATCCTGCCATCCAAGGTGCGTTGATATTTCCCTATCCAAGTCATCCGAACCAGTTCTTCTTCACCTTGTGCGATGAGGTATTCTTCCAGAACAATGGCTGGAACACGGTTGGTTGCAGTCCGTTGACCTATTCCATTATTGACCTGAACATAGGTCAGGGAATGGTAACTGAAAAGAAAACCGTGTTGACCACCGACACCCTGCAATTTGGCCAACTGTCGGGCATACAGCATGGCAACGGCCGGGACTGGTGGCTGGTCAGTGCCCCTACTAACGATACCAACCGTTTCCATAAGTTCCTGGTCTCGCCAGAGGGTATTTCCCTGCACGACGTGCAGTACGTGGGCAAAACGTTCAACCCAGGCCTCGGACAGGTGGCCGTCTCGCCCGACGGGGAAATGATCGCCTATTACAATTGGTTCGGGATCATCGGACTGGACCTCAAGCTGAGCGTTGACCTGTACGATTTCGACCGCTGTTCGGGGCAGATGGGCAACCACCTCCAGATGGTCTTTGAAGATGACGGTGCCACGGGCGGCATCGCCTTTTCCCCAAATTCAAAGATATTATACGTGTCCGACCGCTTTGAGATATACCAGTTCGACCTGGAGGCATCGGACATCATGGCCTCCAGGACCGTCGTGGCGGTACAGGACGGCTTCCTCGACGAGGCGGGCCAGCCCTCCACCTTCTCCCTGATGAAACTGGCTCCCGACGGGAAGATTTATATAGCGGCCACCACGCTCGGTACCCGCTACATGCACGTGATCGAACAGCCCGACTCCCTTGGCCTGGCCTGTGATGTGCAACAGCACAGTTTCCTGCTGCCCACCTTCAATTACCGCTCCTTGCCGCACCACCCCGTGTTCCGTCTTGGCACGATGGAGGGCAGCCCCTGTGACACCATCACTTCCACGGCCACTTCGGAAATAGGGGACGGTTTTTCATTCAAGGTTTTCCCCAACCCGACAAGCGGGACGTTTTCTGTGGAATACGAACTGCCTTTCGGCCAAAATACCGAGTGGGCCTTGTCCGATGCACTAGGTCGTGAAGTATGGAGGGAAACACTGCCTGTGGGTGCAAAAAGCCATAGTATTTCGCTGACAGGATTGAGAGAAGGCCTGTACCTGTACCAAGTTGTGTCAGGAGGGCAATGGCGGGCCGGTGGCAAGTTGTTGTTGCGTTATTGATTTAAGAAAACAAAAACCAAAGCTAAATAGGCTTTGTTTGAACCCAATCACCACAATATTTTCGAACTTATAAAATGAAAAATATTATCCACATCCATATATTTATTGCATTCCTATATCTCTTTTCTGCTTCAGTAGTTCAGGGCCAAAACTGGCAATGGGACGGGACGGGTCCGGGCAATGCAGCCGCTGCTAACATGAAAGGCTTCTATTATGATTCAGTGACCAACAATACGTTCATGGCCGGGTGGTTCAAATATTTTGACGGCATCATGGTCAACGGTCTTTGCAGGTATGATGGGGAAACGGTCCACCCTGTAGGGACGGGGGCGGACAACTGTGGCAACATTGGGTGTTCAAGTTCTGGGGTAGGTGCGATCCAAAGATATAATGGCAAAATGTACTTTGGTTTTGTGCACAATTCCTTTAGTGGATTGGAGGCCAACGGTATAGTTGCATGGGATGGTTTGTCATTTAGCCCTTTGGGGGAAGGCTTAAGGAATCTAAATGGCGACCCATGGGCCGGGGCGACAGAAATAGCTGTTTTTCAAGGCGATTTATATGCTTCTGGGCCTTTTGAACTTGCAGGAAGCGACACCACTTACAACATAGCCCGTTGGGACGGGGAACAATGGCATAAGGTGGGACACCCCTTTTACCACCCGCCACTACCCCCTCCCGGTCTTTGGGCACTCAAAGTTTTTGAGGGCAAGCTATATGTTGGGGGCAAATTTGCTGATACGCCGGGACATTACGTGAACGTGGCAAGGTACGACGGGGAAACCTGGGAAACAGTCGGAGGGGGCATAAAGGGGGCATGGGGGAGTATTGATTTTTTTGAGGTATACAAAGGCGAGCTGTATATCTGCGGGCCTTTCCGGGAAACGGAGGGCAACGCCGGCAACAAGATCATGAAGCTCGTCGGCGATGAATGGGTGGATGTCGGGGGGAGTGTGCCCAACCCTTTGTACAAGGTCCAGCACATGACCGAGTTCGATGACAAGCTATATGCCGTGGGCATCTTCAACGAGGTGGGCAGCGACAACCTGCCTGCCAACAATATAGCTACTTGGGACGGTCAGCAATGGTGCGGCCTGGGGAGCCAGTTCGACAACATTGTTACACGGGTCGGCTATTGGCAGGACAAGCTGTTTATCGCCGGCGGCTTTAAGACCATCGACAATGATTCGATCAATGAATTTGCCGAATGGAAAGGCGGGGATTTTGTGGATACCTGTGGAATGGTTTTTACTTCAGCCGGAATGGAAATCAAGCCTGAAATTCAGATAAAGGTCTATCCCAATCCTGTTCAGGAACGAATAAACATTGTCTTTGGTGACTACTTTCCAAAAAACGCAAGTGTTTCGCTATATGATACCTTTGGCCAAATACACATGAAACAGAATTTGCAAACAGGCTGGAACATCCTGCACTTGGAAGGCCTGCAAGCAGGACTTTATTTCTATGAAATACGGGAAGGGGATGTGCTGCTGAAAAGCGGGAAGCTGGTGAAGGTGGAGTGAGGAAAAATGGCAAGGCAAACCTTTAGCTTGCCAAAACGAGGGAAACTAAAGACATCGCTGCAAACCCGAGTATTTCCCTTATGTTTAACCCCAAAACGGCGGTGATATTGAACTGATGACATTTCGGTCAGACCTGACAGGTTTGCCAAACCTGTCAGGTCTTTCGCCTGGCAAACGATATGTAAGTATCAGTAAAAAAGTACCGCTACCCTGAAAACAATTCGCCGGACATTCAAAAACAATTCAACTATGAAATCGATCTTTTATTCACTGTTGCTCTCAATAATACTTGCTGGGTGTTCCAATGGAGCGAAACAAGAACCTACCGAAACGGCCAATGTGAAAAATGAAGTCATTGTTTTGGGGATGATCCACAGTGGGCACCTGGAGCAGGAGGAATACGGTCTCGAAGTATTGACTACGCTGGTTCAAAAAATCGACCCGGACTTCATCTTGGCTGAAATCCCCCCAGACAGATTCCCAGCAGCTTTACAAGAATTTAATGAAAAAGACACGATCACCGAAGCGCGGGTAAAACGGTTCCCAGAATATGTAGACGTGATTTTCCCATTGACAAAAACCATGGATTTTAAAATTATTCCCACTGCTGGATGGACAAAAGAAATGTCGGATGCGAGGAACAAAAAACTAAAAGAAATAAGCAAGGACAACACGAGGGCCAAGGAATGGGCGCAACTTACGGAGGCCACTGAAAAATCTGATTCCCTGATTAAAGCCACTGGTAGGGAGTTCGATCCTTTTTGGATTAATTCGGACGAATATGATCGCTTGGTGGAAATTGAACTGAGCGTTTATAATGAACTATTTAACGATGAGCTTGGGCTTGGCGGCTGGGACAATATTAACGAAGCCCATTTTGCCAATATCACCAAAGCGTTGGATGAAAATAAATTTCAAGGGAAAAGGATGTTGATTACTTATGGCGCAGGGCATAAGGGCTGGTTTTTGAAAAAACTAAAAATGCGGAATGACATTAAATTGTTGTCATTGTCGGAGGCTATTAAAGGGCATTAGTTTCTTGCAATCTTTACCGTCAAGTCCACAAATTCCTCCACACTCAGCACTTCTGGGCGCTGCTTAAAAAATCATCTTGGAGCATTTTAGGATCACCAGTTGTGTCAAGTATATTCCACACAAAATAAAACGATTGTCTTTTCAAGTTTAGCACCAGCGTAACTTGAAAGAAGAATACGGTGAGCTTGCGCCTGCGAACAGAATGTTGCAAGTTGCGCTGGCGCTAAACTTGCAACAACGGGGAATCTATTTTGTCGAGACAAAAGGTGAAAATGGCTTTGTTCAATACAGCAAAGTTGTGATAAATCATTAACTTTGGTGACAAGGCATGGTGAATCCATGCCTTGTCATTTACTCTTTTTACAATGAAGTTAAATTGTATTGGCTCTCTTCTTTTGATGTTGCTATTGAACACTTCTTCAATTGCCCAACCAGGCTTCAACATCGCCGACGACTTCGGTTACCCCAATAATGAACTGTACAAGATGGTCGTCCACAACGACACCATCTATGGAGTGGGGCTTGCCTACGACACCACGGCCAACTCCAAACAGGGGCTGCTCCTGGTCAAGTACGACACTTTGGGCAACCTCCTGAAGCACAATCTGGTGATGGATTCGTTTGGCGACCATTTGACCATGGACAAGCATTGGGGCAAAATGATCCCGACATCGGGCGGAGGGTTGGCGTTCAATGCAGCCCCTTTTTTCAGGAACAGTGCCATGCTCGTAAAAGTGAGCAACGATCTTGAAGTCGAATTCATAAAGGAATATGCAGATTCGAATCTGGCCAGTAATTTTCACTATAGGGTTATTGAAATAGACAGCGGATATGTCCTATATGGATTTGTTCAGGCCTCCACTCTTATACGCAGGCCGTTTATCAGAAGAGTGGACAAATCTGGAGAAATTGTTTGGGATAATTTATATGGTAACCCAGAATTCTCAGGTAATATCTTGGATATTGAAATGCTGAATGACTCTGTCCTTGTTGCCGGAAGTGTACATAATATGATTTCTAATACATCTGGCATAGGTCGAACCTCCCTGTATTTTGTCCACTTAGATGGCACATTGCTGGACGAATGGCACTCCGCCCCCGAGCCTTCCATCGGCTACCTGCGCAGGCTTGAACTGCTGGACGACGGAGGCATCCTGATATATGGCCTAGCCATCGTTGATGGTGTGAACAACATTGTCCAGTCGGCCTTCTCGAAGCTCGACCAGGACTTCAACGTCCTGTGGACCAAGAAATATGGGCGGATAAAGAGCCTTACCGCAGCAGTTATATTCAGGGAGATTGAACCTACCATTGACGGCAACTTCATCGCTGCAGGGGAAAGTGCTATAGATTCAGGTAGCGGTCCGAGCTTGAGCACGGGCTGGCTGATGAAGTTTTCGCCCGAAGGTGACAGTATCTGGTCAAGATATGATATGTCGGAATTCCCACCTCATTTTTTTAACACCCACGAGTTCGGGGGAGTCGGAGTGCTTTCAAGTGGCAGTATCATAGCCGGGGGCTCTGCTTCCGAAGGCCCGAACGAGCACATCTGGCTGGTCAAAGTGACCAACGATGGCTGTCTTGAGACTATAGACTGTGGCCTTGTGCCAACTTATGAGCCTGCCCCTGAAGTCGAAATCTCCGTCTTCCCCAACCCGTGCATAGATTATGTGAACATTGTTGTGGACGACTATTTGCCAAAGGATGCAAAGGTTTTGCTCTATAATTCAGTTGGCCAATTATTGAAATATCAGCCTGTCACATCAGATTGGAACACGCTCAAAATGGATGGGCTGTCACCGGGTCTTTATTTTTATAAAATATGGGAAGGGGAGGCCCTACTAAAAAGTGGGAAACTCGTAAAAGTAAAGTAGCACGGCCTTTCCAGTCCGTGCAGGCGACGTCCTACTTTGTGTCACTCACCTTATTCGTCAGTTCCACAAACTCCTCCACGCTCAGCACCTCTGGGCGTTTCTTGAAAAAATCATCATTCATCAACATTTCAGCATCGTTAAAAAATGGCTTCAAGGTATTCCGCAACATCTTCCGGCGCTGGCTGAAGGCCTGTTTTACTACTTTTTTAAACAACGTTTCGTCGCAGTCAAGTTGGCCTTCTTTTCTGGTCAGGCGGATCACGCCAGACTGTACTTTTGGAGGCGGGTTGAAATTTTCGTTGCCTACCGAAAAAAGGTATTCCCCAGCGTAAAATGCCTGGGTCAGCACACTGATGATTCCATAATCCTTTCCCCCTGGCGAGGCAGTAATTCGCTTGGCCATCTCTTTTTGGAACATGCCGACCATTTCAGGAATGCGCTCCCGGTGGTCGAGCATTTTGAAAACAATCTGTGAGGAAATGTTGTAAGGGAAATTTCCGATGATGGAAAACTGAGAATTGAGAATTGAGAATTGAGAATTGAAAAGCAGGTCGAGGTTCAATTTTAAAAAATCCCCGGAAATGACTTTTCCGTGCAGTTGGATGAAATGTTGGTGCAGGTTATCTACCATGTCCAGGTCAGCTTCCACTACCTGTAGTTCGATGTTTTTTTCCAGTAAATATTTTGTCAAAAAACCTTGTCCGGGGCCTATTTCTAAGACAAAGGTTTTATCCCCATCAGTGCTCACAGTCAGCGCGTTGGCAATGCGGATGGCAATATCCTCGTTGGTCAAAAAATGCTGTCCGAATGATTTTTTGGCTCGCATGATTTAAAATCAGTATTTTTGGCGGCGCTTTTGAGTTTTTGAGTGATGGAGTAGTATCGTGAACTCACAAACTCACAAACTCAAGAACTCAGAAACTTAAACTCTCAAGAACTCAAGAACTCAAAAACGCACTAACTCAAACTCTCAAAAACTTCCCCCGTGGATCAAACAAGAGATATAACAGAACCTGTAGATGTGCTTGCAAATATTGCCAAAAGTAGCAAACCTGCTGTCAATAAGAACAAACCCGTTATCGGGATTTCCATTGGCGACATCAATGGTATTGGATTGGAGGTCATCCTCAAAGCACTGGATCACAAGCGTATCGTGCATCTTTGCACCCCGGTTATTTATGCTTCGTCAAAAGTGGTTTCCTACCACAAAAATATTGTGGCGCTGAATGACCTGACGTTTTTGGGCCAGCGGAATGCCGAGCGGCTTTCCTATGACAAAGTCAACGTGGTCAATTGTTGGAATGACAGCGTGAACATCACCCTTGGCAAGCCAACAGACATGGGAGGCAAGTATGCTCAAATGAGCCTTGAGGCTGCTACCCGTGATCTAAAGGCAGGCTTGATCGATGCATTGGTCACGGCTCCTATTCATAAAAAATCCATGCAATTAGCAGGGTTTGACCACATAGGCCACACAGAGTATTTGACCAAAGAATTTGGAGCGAAAGACAGCCTGATGCTATTGGCCAATGACAGTATTCGAGTTGGGTTAGTCACAGCTCATGTACCGTTGAAAGATGTGCCTGCGGCCGTCACAAAAGAGAGCATTGTCGGTAAGTTGAAACTGTTCAACAATGCTTTAAAAGTGGATTTTGGCCTTGAGCGCCCATCTATTGCCGTACTCGGCCTTAACCCCCACGCAGGAGAGGAAGGGATGATAGGCGAAGAGGAAGAAAAGGTCATCCGCCCAGCAGTAGCCGAAGCCAAAAAAGAAGGCAAGCTGATGGTTTTTGGTCCTTATGCCGCCGATGGCTTTTTCGGTTCGGGTCAATACAATAAATTTGATGGCGTCCTTGCCATGTACCATGATCAGGGACTGATTCCGTTCAAAGCATTGACATTCGGTAGCGGGGTAAATTTCACGGCTGGCCTTTCCTGTATTCGCACATCGCCCGACCATGGTACGGCTTTCGACATAGCCGGCAAGAATTCGGCCGATCCGTCCTCATTCTTACATGCCATGTTCATGGCCATTGACATTTACCGAAATAGGAAAGAATATCACGAGCTGAAAAAAAATGCAGTGAAGAAGGTGGTGATAGAAGAGGAAAAGGATGAAACGGAAGGGTGATTTTTATGCAGAAATAATAATGAAAAATGCAGAATGACACACGTTCATTCTGCATTTTTTCATTCTGCATTCCTAAATTTTTTATCGTCCACGTTTTTATTTAGGAAATCGTTCAGCCGATCAATGTCCAGGTTGATTTTGATCTCGCCAAATGTGTTGACTTTTACGTCCAGCCCTTGCAGGTCTTTGTGGACTTTGGGAGCTTGTTTGACGCTTGCCTGCCGACGAGACAGGGTTTTTGTTTTTGCCACGATTTTGTTGGTTGTTGATTGCCGATTGTTTGTTGTTCTTTTTTTTCGGAAAACAACCAACACCAGCCATCATATTTTATCAAAATAATCCATCGCCTTTTTCAGGCGGGCAACTGTCTCGGTCTTGCCGAGCAGTTCGATCATTCTGAACACATCGGGGCCTTTCATAGTTCCCGCTAGGGCGATACGCAGTAATGGGAAAATTTGTCCCATTTTCAGGTTATTTCCATTGATGAAGTTTTTGATAGCAGTTTCCAGGCTGTTGGCATTAAAATCAGCAGTACCGTTTATCAATTCCGATAATGCCTCAAACGACCGACGAATTTCAGGATTCCATCTTTTTGAAATGTTCTTATCGTCGTATTCGCGGACACCTTCGAAAAAATAATTGCCTTCGCTGAGGAAATCATTTAGTAAAACGACCCGGTCTTTCATCAGGTCGCAATATGAAAGCAGAAACTCATCACTGACTTCATATTCTTTTACATCAACTAATGGTCGGGTCATTTTAGCGAGTGTCGCTGCATCAGTAGCATGGACATATTGTTGGTTGTACCATTTGGCTTTGTCGTAATCAAAGCGGGCGCCGCTCTTGCTTATTTTTTCTATTGAAAATGTTTCGCAGAGTTCCTCCAATGAAAACATTTCCTGCTCTGTGCCAGGGTTCCAGCCGAGGAAGGCAAGGAAATTAATGGCTGCTTCTGGCAAAAAGCCAAACTCACGGAAACCCAAAAAACTGTCTTTTTCAGAGTCTGCCTTCCAAGCCAGTGGGAACACGGGCATATTGAATTTTGCTCCGTCCCGTTTGCTCAGTTTTCCATTTCCAAATGGTTTTAATATGAGGGGCAAATGCGCAAACTGTGGCATCGAACCCTCCCATCCAAATGCTCGGTATAGCAAGATATGATGACCCGTACTCGGCAACCATTCCTCTCCGCGGATGACGTGTGTGATTTTCATTAAATGGTCATCCACGATATTGGCAAGGTGGTAAGTTGGCATGCCGTCAGCCTTGAGCAGAACCTTGTCATCCAGTTCGTTGGTCTGAAAAGTCACTTCTTCGCGTACCAAATCAGTGAATGTAACAGCCTCATTTACAGGGATTTTGAGCCTGATCACAAACTTGTTTCCGTTGGTCGTCAGCTGTTCCACTTCGGTGTCAGAAAGTGTCAGGCTGTTCTTCATTTCATTGCGGGTCACATTGTCGTAACGGAAATTGTGATTGCCCTTGGCAGCCTCTTCTTTCCTTTTTGCATCTAATTCTTCAGGTGTATCGAAGGCATAATATGCCTTTCCATTTTCGATCAACTGCATGGCGTATTTCCCGTACATTTCTTTCCGCTCCGACTGGCGGTATGGGCCATATTCACCGCCAATCCTTGGGCCTTCTTCTGGATCAAGGCCAAGCCATTTTAATGATTTAAGGATGTAATCTTCAGCACCGGCCACATAGCGTCCTTGGTCGGTATCTTCAATGCGGAGTATAAAAGTACCGCCTGTTTTTTTTGCAAATAAGTAATTGTAAAGAGCGGTGCGGACACCACCAATGTGTAATGGTCCGGTGGGGCTGGGCGCAAAACGAACCCGAATATTTGAATTTGGCATATTGTTGTTGACGATTGGCGGCTGGCTGAACGAATTATTTATTCTTCATAACTTGTCCGCCACACCTACTAGTTTATTTTTAGACAAAAGGCAGCTAATTGGTAAAGACTTACGTTTCATAACAAACGATTTACCTACCTAAAGCCCAATTTGGGAGCGCAAAAGTAAGTTTTCAGAAAGTTTATCCCTCCCTTTTCTCCCAATTCAAATTGAAGGAATTTTATTATTCCACACCCTTTTATTTTTGTCTTGATGAACGCATAGAGAATTCCCAATTGTTCTTGAACCGATTTAATAACATATCCAAAAAGTTGTACCATGTACCTTGTAAAAACGCCCCGCTTGATCCAAAACCTATTTCCAAATTATACTTGGAAAATACCGACCAAAGAGAAAGTCTTGTACCTCACCTTTGATGACGGGCCAATAGCCGAAGTGACACCTTGGGTGCTCGACCAATTAGCCAAGTTCGGAGCTAAGGCAACCTTCTTTTGTGTGGGGGATAATATCCGAAAAAACAAAAGTGAGTTCCAACAGGTCTTAGATGCTGGGCACTCTGTTGGCAACCATACATTTAACCATCTTAATGGATGGGGTTCTGAAAACATTCCTTATTTCCATAATGTGCGCCACTGCGCTAGGTTGGTAAACTCCGACCTGTTTCGCCCACCTTATGGGAGGCTGATGCCAAAGCAGTCTCAGTTTTTGCAACGGCATTACCGGATCGTCATGTGGGATGTATTGAGCGGCGATTTTGATAGTACAATAACTAAAGAAGAGTGCCTTGAAAATGTACTGGACAATACAGGGATGGGTTCAATCGTCGTATTCCATGATAGCCTAAAGGCATGGAAAAAATTGCAGTTTGTCCTTCCAAAAATTTTGAAATACTATTCTGAAAAAGGCTACCGTTTTGAGGTGTTGGCCGAACAAGGCGTTGTGGCGGAACAGATGGCTTCGGTGGCGTGAACGGATTATTCACCGCCAATCTAAAATCTTACTATAAGGGTCATTGCAAATCAGCGATGGCTCTTTTCATTTCATGTCCACTACTTCTCCTTCCGATATCACCATCGGTATTTTGTTTTGTACCATTTTCCGTTTTGACCTGGTTAATTTTTTGAAAGAAATGCCAAAACGTTGTTGGGCTTCATCTTCCCATAGCTCATTGTATGCGGCCTTGAGTTCGTTGTACACAGTCAGGTAAACATTGTAAGTTGTGCTGCGGTCGTTTTGTAGCGAGATGATGGCTTGGTTGGGAGCGGCGGAGAGACTGAGTTTTCGGTCGGGATTCATGATGAATTCTTTGGCTTTCCCTTTAATATGTTCCACTCCTGTTCGCTCACCTCTCACCATGATCTCATCATTGAAATTGATCTTAATACTGAAAATATTCCTACTATAGATAGGAAGCAGACTGGTGTCTTTCATCTCTGGCAATAGCACTCGGATGCCAGTTTCAACATCGATGGTCGTGGTTACGAGAAAAAAAATCAAGAGCAAAAAGGCGATGTCTGCCATAGAACTGGCATTGACCTGGACGTCGGCCCTGCGTTTTGTAAAAGTGTGCATAGCTTTATATTTGGACAAGAAGTAGATATGCTCTGAGAGGGTGTCTCAATTCATATTTGTTAGCTTCCAATGGCTTTATGGATGCAGGAAAGTCAGCAAATCGGTGGGTCAAAAAGTATTTTTTTAAATGAAGTTTTTTTCTGTATAAATTTTTATGACATTTGCCCATTCCAACCGATTGAGAATCAAAAGTTGAATTAGGCTAAAATCAATAACCCTGACCATCAACCTATGACCAGCATGCTCACCAAATACGCCCAGCTACTCGTTCATTATTGCGTCGATATCAAGGAAGGAGACCGCTTGTACATTTCCAGCACCACATTGGCCGAACCATTGGTAAGAGAGATTTGGCGGGAAGCCCTGCGGGCAGGTGCGATTGTAGAAGTTGACTTAGCCTTTCGTGAAAAGAGCAATATCTTCCTGAAAGAAGCTGGTGAAAAACAACTGCAGCACATTTCTCCTTTATACGAAATGGCCATGCGGGAATTCGATGCTTTTCTTAATATCATGGCCCCTTTCAACCTTCGGGAAGACCAGGCCGTTGATCCAGAAAAATCGCGCATCCGAAAAGAAGCGATCAAGCCAATCAGCAAAATGTATTTCAAACGAACCGCTACGCGGGAGTTGAAGCGGAACCTTTGCCAGTACCCAACCTTGGCCAACGCACAAGAGGCAGGAATGTCATTTGAGGACTACGAAAAATTTGTGTACAACGCCTGTCGCCTCTATGAAGACGATCCGGCAGCAGCTTGGTTGGAGGTGCGGCGTTCTCAGCAACACATCGTTGACCTGCTGAACGGCAAGCAGAAAATACAATACAAAGGGGATGGCATCGACATTACTTTCTCTACCATAGGACGGAAATGGATTAATTCAGACGGGCAGACGAACATGCCTTCTGGCGAAGTTTATACCTCTCCCGTTGAAGACAGCGTGAACGGTACGATCCATTATACTTACCCAGTTGTGTATGCTGGGCATGCTGTGGAAGGGATAACCCTTTGGGTGAAAGATGGTTATATTGAAAAATGGGAGGCACGTCAGGGTAAAGAGCTGTTGGACAATGTATTCCAATTGCCGGGTGCACGCCGATTTGGGGAGGCTGCCATTGGAACAAACTATAAAATTAACCGTTTTACCAAAAACATTCTCTTCGATGAAAAAATCGGAGGTGCTGTTCATATGGCTATTGGTCAATCCTACCTTCAAGCTGGAGGAAAAAACGAATCCTCCATTCATTGGGACATGATCGCCGACATGAAAAATGGCGGGGAGATTTATGCAGACGACGAGAAAATTTATGACAGCGGAAAATTTATTTTTTAAGGGGTAAAGGGTTGGATATTAGGAAATAAACGGGCTTAAGGGAAATTTGTGATATAAAAAATAACTCAAATGTTACCATTTTTTATAAATTTGGTGGCACTTTTGAAACCCAAATAATCCTAGTATTTAAACGAAAACCATTTTTCCCAAAACGACACTATACAATAACAACAAGACGTGGAGAACAACATTGCATTTTTGGAGTTGAAATACGGTAACATTTATGGCGGATTCCCAAACTTTTTTGCCATTGCCGAAGTATCCCTATTAGTATTTGAACAGCGTTCAAAAAAGATATTCATTGAAACCTGGGTTAACAAGGTAGATGTGGATTACGTGAGTGTATATTCAAAAACGAACGAACTCGGGCACACTATTGGACGATTCAAAGAAGTCATTAACATGAGGTCAGGCCGACGCCGTCCTTTTATGGAAGAATTTAAGATTGACAAGCGGGCCCTCCAGTTTTCATTCAAGCAGCTGCGGCCAGTACACACCCGCGTAAAGCGCTTCATGCTTGATGCTCTTCGCAAATACCGCATCCAAACAATCATAACTTTTGATGGCCGCAGGGACATTTTCCTTTGCGAACGTTCCGGTGTCCGTTTTGGTAAGACCCAGATCGTAGACCTCCAGAAAGAACTTAATAAAGAAACGGATTACCTGTTTTCATTGAATAAGCTTTCTGTGATTAGTGGGTACGACATGGATGGATCTTACTTACGGTCGAATAACGAAGAATATTGGTTGCACCCGATTGCTGCCAAACAACTTCATCCAGGCTCAGCAGCTTGGGATGCTTCGAGACTTCTCATGGTTCACAATGAATATTATGGGCACAAAACTGATTTTTTATTGCGTGCCCAACAGTTGCTAAATAAAATTCAGGAGACCAAACCACCTGAGCCAGAAAAAAGTGAAGAAGGAGTGGGCGATGCAGAGCCAGCAGCTGATACCAACGAAGAAGAATAATCATTAATTATAGAGGCAGGTGGGTTAGTTAATTCCTGTTCTGAAAACATAGAAGGCAGTGCTGATTAAATTCAGCACTGCCTTTTGTTATTTCTGAAACCTTCCTCAATAATATTTTTAAGTTTGCTTAAAAATATTTTAATTTTACATTAATAGTTTCATCAACCTAATTTGGTGAAATCTAAATTACGTGAGAACCAATATGGAGTCACTTTCTCAAACAGAGGAGAATTACCTGAAAGCAATCTTCAAAATTTGCGAAAACGAAGATAAACCTGCAAACACCAATGCCATTGCCAGTGAATTGCAAATGACGGCTGCTGCTATTTCGGATATGCTCAAACGATTGTCTTCCAAAGAATTGGTTCATTACAAAAGACACTACGGGGTTACTCTCACGGAACATGGTAGCCAAATTGCCAAAACACTCATCAGAAAGCACCGTCTTTGGGAGGTGTTTCTTTGCGATGTGCTGAATTTTACATGGGATGAAGTGCATGAAATGGCAGAACAGTTAGAGCATGTTCAATCCAGTGAATTGATATTTAGATTAGATCGGTTTCTCGGCCGGCCAAAATTCGACCCGCATGGAGACCCCATTCCTGACGCTGATGGGAATTTTGAGATGAGGAAACAGATAGCACTTTCAGCGCTGCAAGAAAATGAGTCAGGTGTAGTAGTCGGAGTGGATGAACATTCATCGGCGTTCCTCCAGTATTTGGACCAAATGCATTTGGGGCTGGGTGTAAAGGTGAAGGTATTGGAAATATATAAATTTGATAACTCTCTCAAAATCAGCCTTGGAGCTGGGAAGGAACTCACCATTTCCAACAAGGTGAGCGAAAATTTATTGGTACAAAAAAAATGATGGAGGAAATAGAAACCCCAATAAGTAAGTAAAAACGATTTAATAAGTTGTGCCATAATGCGATGGAATTTTTTGTTCTAAAGAATTCAAAAAATCGTTGCATAGCCGTAGCTACGAGACTGTTTTTTGAGTTTTTTAGAAGGAAAAAGAACAAGTATAATGGAACAAGTTATTGAATCGTTTTTACTAAGGGTTAAAGAATAAAATAAAATGAGAAAAACAATATTCGCTGCTGCTATCTGCCTGACATTCAATAGTTTGTTTGCTCAGGAGAAAAAACTTGTTCTTTCTACTGCTTCCATTTTTGCTAATATGGCTGAGAACATTGCAGGTGGTGAATTGGAAATAAAGACCATTGTTCCAATCGGTGGCGATCCACATATCTATGAACCAACTCCCGCCGATGCGCACCTTATTTTAAAAGCTGACCTCATTCTTAAGAACAGCCTGACCTTTGAGGGCTGGCTCGATGGTTTAATTGAAAATGCAGGAGGACAAGCGGAAGTAGTCACTATTACGGAAGGCGTGTCTGCCATCCGATCAGTCTATAAAGGGTCGTCGGATCCTCATGCATGGATGGCCGCCAACAACGGATTGATTTATATTGAAAATATCAAAAATGCCCTCGTCGAACTCAATCCCGACAATAGCGAAGTTTACGAATTCAATTATGGTGTTTATCGGCAACAATTGGAGGACATGGATGCATATATTTTTGAGCAGATAAAAAAAATACCTGAACAGCGCCGCATTCTTATCACTTCACATGATGCTTTTCAATACTACGGCAAACGCTATGGCATAAAGCTAGAAGCAGTGATCGGCATTTCAACGGAAGCCCAGGCCCAAACATCTGATATAATACGATTGGGCAAAGTGATAAAAGAAAGTGGAGTGCCTGCTGTTTTTATCGAAACCACAGTTAATCCCAAACTGCTAAAACAGATTGCCAGCGACAACAACGTGGCCATTGGCGGCAGTCTTTATTCTGATTCTATCGGTGGAAAAGACAGCCCAGCTCCTAGTTATTTAGCTATGTTGAAATACAATACGGATGTCATTGTCAGTGCTTTAACTAGAGAAGTGGCTGAACTTGAAAACCCAAATGAAGGCAGTAGCTGGTGGCTTTGGAGCCTTCTTGCACTGATGTTAGTTGGTGGCTTTGTTGTTGTCTGGAAAAAAGTAAGTTAGACGGTTTCTTGGTTTGGTGGTTTTCATTTGCAAGAACCAGGAACCAAGAACTAATAAACCACTGAATATGAACCCAATATCCATCACAGGCCTTTCGGTTTCTTATGACAATAAGATTGTTCTAACAAACATTTTCCTCGAATTGGAGAAGGGGCGGGTATATGGTGTTATTGGGCCGAACGGTGCAGGTAAGTCCACTTTGTTCAAAGCTATTCTAGGCCTTATCGACATGAATGCTGGCAAAGTGCTTGTCAACGGTGAATCAATCAAAGAGCAACGTAAAAATGTGGTATATGTCCCGCAAAGGGATGAAGTGGATTGGCAGTTTCCAGCCACCGTGATGGACATCGTATTGATGGGGCGCTACCCACATATAAAACTCTTTCAAAGGATTGGAAAGAAAGACAGGGATGCCGCAATGGATGCCCTCCGCGAAATTGGCATCGAACACTTGAAAGATCGGCAGATTGGAGAGCTTTCCGGCGGGCAGCAACAACGGGTATTCCTTGCCCGTGCCCTTTGCCAAGGAGCTGATATTTATCTCCTTGATGAGCCGTTTGTCGGCGTGGATATTACGACCGAAGAAAAAATTATTTCTATTTTAAAAAAACTTGCCTCAGAAGGTAAGACCCTTTTGGTAGTCCATCATGACCTGTCTTCGGTTAATGCGTATTTCGATAAAGTCGTTTTGTTAAATCAGCGCCTAATCGCTTTTGGCGACACGGAAACGACATTTACCAAAGAAAATATTGCCAAAGCATATAGCGGGCAGTTGCCAATTCTGCAACAGACGGGGATGGTGTGAGTACATTTGGAGATGGCCTTGTTTAACGAACCCTATCAAAATGAAATCTGACCCTATCATTTTGATAGGGTTTTTCTTTTTAATCATTTGATTAAAAAATATATACGTGTATTAAAGTGCATTAAATCAGCGTCTTATAAAATAAAGGAAAAAAATGAAATTCTGGGGAACAGGTTTTGGCATAGATAGGATGTCACCGCAAATGAGCGGGGCTGTTAATCAAACCAAGTAATCTAAGTTATTAGTCTAAAGTCTCAAGAAATGAAAGTAGCCCTTGTTTTTCTGACAATGTACCTCACCCTCCTGCTTTTGCTGGTGGTTGAGATCATCAGGGAACGGAAAACCAAACCTTAATAAACCAAGCCCCAAATACCAGTTTTTATTAACCGATTATTTTCCAAAACCTAACACCTCACTTATGAGTACCATTGAATTTAATTGCCATTTTGACAATCTACAGCGCAAACTTTTACCTTTTGCTTACAGACTGACCAACAACTTGGAGGACGCTAAAGACCTGATTCAGGAAACCGCTCTCCGTGCTTTCAACAACAAAGAAAAATTTGAGGTTGGAACAAACTTCCGGGCATGGGTCACGACGATCATGCGTAACACGTTCATCAACATTTACCGCAAAAAGAAAAACCGGGCGACTACTTCAGAACCTACCGATAGCTATGTTTTCGTGAACGAGGACAATGCTGTTGACAACCATGCCCATTCAAACATTACCATGAAAGAACTACACAGCATCATGGGTGAATTGGATCTTATTTACCGTAAACCTTTTTTGCTGTTTTTTGAAGGCTATAAGTACGAGGAGATTGCTGAATCCATGGGATTGCCAATTGGTACTGTGAAAAGCCGGATTTTCTTTGCCAGGCAAAAATTGATGGAATCTATCAAATTCCAATATGCTTATGATACAACAGTGGTGAACTGAGTTCGCCAATTTGCCCCTCGAATACCTTTTACTACGCATGGTGTACAGTGATTAAATAGGCGCCAGCTTCTTAGTTGTGCGCCATGCGTTTTTTTACTTTTATGAAATTGCCGAACCTAAAACCTGTATTTGACAGTACATTGTCAAAAGCATCTGCTGCGTTTGACTGGATAGGTAATTTTGGATTAAAAAAAAGTACTCCTCTTCCACCGTTATCCAACGGTCGGCAACCACTTAAAATAAGTAACTTAACGGCTTCGAAGATCATTAAATACCTTGAATCCTTGAAGCTAAAGGTCAAAATACGGATAGCACTTGTGGTGCTTTTTGCTGCCATCACCCTTTTGGGTATGCTGGGGGGCTATTATGTACAAAGGACATCCAACGATTCCATCCTGATGATTCGGGATAATCACAATACGGTCAATTATGTGATGGAAATGTATAAGGCCATGAATGACATGGTGTACGCCATCACACTAGAAGGTTCCGCTGAATCGTATCGGAGGCAAGAAATGAGAAAAGCCGCTGATAATTTTGAAGCTTACCTTAATCTCCAATTGGATAAAGTCTCTGACAATGAGGAACAAGAATTGACTGTTAGGTTAAATGAAAATTATGAGTCTTTCCGTGATAAGATGCTGCATATGGATTTTACGAGCGAGGTGCCAGTCCCGGTTTACATGAATATTATTCATATCCAAGGCCTCCTTCAGTCAGTGCATGAATTGAATGAAAGAATGATAGATCAGCGTATCAAGGAAGCGGGTGAAGTCGCGAACCGGGTAACCATGTACATGGTCATATTAGGGTTTTTCTTTTTTCTTTTTGCGCTATTTGCGATGTTTTATTTCCCTCATTACATTACGGAGCCTATCCAAAACATGACCCAGAGTATCCAACAGATAGCTCAAAAAAATTACAACGAAAGGCTTAAAATAAACCATAGTGATGAGCTTGGCGACATGGCGAAGTCATTTAATATAATGGCTACTAAACTTGAGGAATATGAGAATATCAATGTTTCTCAGATATTGACTGAAAAGAGGAGGACGGAAACAATAGTGAGCAGGATGAATGAGGCAATCATTGGATTGGATAACAAAAAGTACATCCTATTTGCCAATAAGCCAGCCTTAAACCTTTTGAGCTTGAAAGAGCACGAACTAATTGGCAGGTTCGCAACTACGCTGGCCAAAGAACATGCCTTGTTGGACAACCTTCTTAAAGAGATATTGCGGAATGAAGTGCATGAAAACATAACCATACCGGCCATTAGTATTGATAAAAATGGGGAAAGGCAATATTTCAACAAAGATATAATGGTTGTGGATAGTTATGGGGAAGCTGAAAATTTGCCTGAAAATGTTGGCTTTGTGGTAATTCTGAAAAATGTAACAGAGCTGAAAGAGCAGGATCTTGCCAAAACAAATTTCATGGCTACGATGTCCCACGAGTTGAAAACACCCATTTCTGCCATTAACATGAGCCTCAATTTGCTTGAAGATAAACGTATTGGTGACTTGAACGAAGAGCAAAAGGATCTTTCAAATACCATTCGGCAAAATTCTGCCCGCCTCTTGAAAATGGTCAATGAAATCCTTGACATATCCCGCATCGAATCAGGAAAATTACAACTGACCTTTGTGGAACTTCAACCAGATGAGGTGGTAGTCAAAGCATTGGACAATGTAAAAACCTTTATTGCGGAGAAGCACATTCAAGTACTGCAAAATATTGAGCATGAGTTGCCAAAAGTCCGCATGGATCTTCCCAAAACAACGGCTGTGCTTGTTAATTTCCTGACCAATGCCGTGCGGTACACACCTGATAATGAGACCATCGAAATCAACGTGGTGCACCATAATAGTGCGGTGGAATTCTACGTAAAAGACAATGGGCCAGGCATTACCCCTGCTGAACAAAAGCGGCTTTTCCAACCTTATCGCAGAGCCAGTGGGGACAAAACAAAGGGAACTGGCCTTGGGCTGGCAATTTCAAAAGAATTTGTGGAAGCGCAGGGAGGCAGGATTTGGGTGGAAAGTGAAGTGGGCAAAGGCAGTAACTTTGGTTTTGCACTACCGGTCGTTGATGGTTAAATGATTAGGGTCAAATCCTTGTTTTGTAATCCTTTTGACCATCAATGTTTAATGCGATGAATCAACTTCGATCCCTCCGAGCAGGAGCAAAGCGAGAAGACCTGCAAAGGCGATAATGATGCCTATGACAAGAAATAACACCCCAACCACCGGGATGACCAAACCCAAAAGAATAAAAAGCCCACCTACCAGCAAAACGATCAGACCAAGAAATCCAAGGTTAAAGCTTCCTTCGATTTTGCCCTTCCTTTTTAGGCGTTCCATCTTATTTTGCATTTTTTGTTGAAACTTGCCCATTTTATTTTTCCATCTTTTTTGTTTCCTTAGTTGCTTCTTGGAGGTAGGGGGCGTTGCTGTCTCTGTTAAAGAATGGATGGTTTCCGCAGCATTATTCGATGCTGCAAGAATCGGTGATAAAGGCTGGGAGATTATGAAAAAGAGTAGTGAGCTGATGAGTAGGATTTTATTCATCTTTAAAAAAGGATTTTTAAAATTTAGGCAAACAGTTTATGCCGGGCGATTGGCAATACAAGAGCTTTTGGTAAGAAGATGAGAGAACAGAAGGATTACCCCTATTTCAATTTTACTTTACTGAATCTCTTTGGTCTATCACTTGATAGCCGTTTCAAGCATTCTTATTTTAAGATGTTCTAACTATGGCTTCATTGCGTACATTTGCCAGAATTAATTTGCGGTGGATTTGAATAGGAGAGAACGACTCATTCCTGACTGAAAACTGTGACCTAAAAATGGCCCTCGATCAAGTAGATGTAGATAAAATGGATCAGCAAAACGGTAAGGAAAAAGAGATGTCTTTTTTCGACCATTTAGAGGAATTGCGTTGGCATATATTCCGGTCAGCGATAGCTATCTTGGTGTTTGGGATTGCAGCTTTCCTCTTTAAGGAATTTGTTTTCAACACCATTATTTTCGGGCCAAAAGATAAAGATTTTGTGACCTACCATGTGCTTTGTAATATCTCAAATACACTGGGACTGGGCGATATTCTGTGTATGGGGCCACCCGATTTCGATTTTGTGACCCCTAATTTTGGCGAGCTTTTTTTAACGCATATCAAAGTATCGTTCATTGCTGGGCTGATCTGCTCAATTCCATTTTTATTCTGGGAAGTATGGCGTTTTGTAAAACCAGGTCTTTATGATGATGAAAAGAAGCTAACCCAGTTTGCAGTGGCCATTTGTTCTGCACTCTTCTTGTTGGGCGTGCTGTTTGGATACTTTGTGATTTCACCGTTTGCCATCACATTTTTGGCGGGATATGAATTGCCGGGCGTTGTTGCACAGCCATCGTTGAGTTCCTATATTAATTACATGGTCATGTTGACCTTGCCTGTTGGGCTGGTATTTGAATTGCCAGTTGCTGTTTATGTTTTGACAAAATTAGGCTTGCTCACTTCTGCTTTCATGAAAACCTATCGAAAGCATGCATTTATTGTTATTGTCATTGTATCAAGTATCATAACCCCGCCAGATGTATTCAGCCAAATATTGATTTCTTTGCCTTTGATAGCTCTTTATGAGGTAGGTATAACGATAGCCAAACGAGTGGAGAAAAAAGAAACTGCCCTGGCAAAACGTGATTAGTGACTCAGCGTCCTGTCACTTATCGCCAGTCACTAATCACTATTATGCAACGCATTTCATCTAATACGACCTTGTTTCTGAAAATATTCATTCCGACTTTTTGGATTGTTTTTTTCGGGATTTTCACGTTGGCGGTAGTGCTTTCCAATGTGAAACAGTTTCCTCTATTTAATTTTATTTATTTTAAAGTAGGGTTAGCCGCTTTTTTCTTGGGAGGATTGGCATTCCTGTATTTCACTTTCATACAACTTAAAAGGGTGGAACTGGATCGGGAGTTTGTTTATGCTTCCAATTATTTTAAAACCTACCGCTACCCATACCAAAATGTTGAAAAAATTGTCGAGCGGGATATCTGGCTTTTTTATTTGGTAAAAATATATCTGAAAACACCGGGCAAGTTTGGCCAGCGGCTCACCTTTATTTTAGATGGAGCTATGTTGAAGGATTATTTGGATAAGAATCCAGAAGTGGCAGGGGTTTTCAATAATTTGAAAATAGAAGAAAGAAAATAAACTATCCTCCCAGCAATTCTGCCAGTTTAGCTTCAAGGGCTGGCCCTCTCAAGTTTCTTGCAATAATTTTCCCATCTCGATCGAGTAGCACAGTCGAGGGGATGGAGGTTACGCCGTAGAGCTTTGCAGCCTCATTTTTCCAACCTTTCAAATCAGAGACGTGGTGCCACATCAAGCCATCTTTTTCAATGGCTTGTAACCAACGGCCTTTTGTTTTATCTAGGCTAACACCAAGTACATCGAATCCTTTATCGTGGTATTTTTTATAAGCAGCAACAACATTTGGATTCTCTCGGCGGCAGGGGCCGCACCAGCTTGCCCAGAAGTCCACAAGTAAAACTTTTCCACGCAAAGAACTGAGTTTCAGAGGAGTACCGTCAGGTTTGTTCATGGCGAAATCCGGCGCTTCCACACCTGTCATAAAACTTGCAGACATTTTCAAAATTTGACCCAAGCGAGCAGCGGCGGCTGGCTCAGTATCTTTGTATTTTGCGATGTATAATTTTGCATAGTCTGCCACCAATGGGCTTTTCTTTTGCTGGAGACCCGAGATGAGTCCGCCGACAGCGAGCATATAAGTACGGGAATTTACAGGTATTTGCCGCAGAAGGCCATCGATATAGTTTTTTTGTAAACCTTGGGGGAGTCTCACGCTGGCAAGCGTTTGCACCCATCCGCTGATGCCCTCAAATACCCACGGCATGTAATTGTAGTCAGGGTCAGCCCAGTCGGCCAGGTGGAAGTATTCTTTTGCGAAATATTCAATTTCTGACAAGTCAGCAGAGCCATGGTTTTGGTAGCTAAGGTAGGTGTTCAATCTCACGACTTTTGCTAAATATGGGCTTGTTTTTTCAAGCGAATCAATAAGAGCTAAGCGTTTGTTATCCAAATCCCTCAATTTTAGGATGGCCTGATTGGATGCGTCAATGTTGTCGGAGCGCTGCGAAGCTTGCATTTGTTGCATGAGCTGACCAAATTCACTTTTGTATTTGTCCAATAAACTTTTAATGCCAGCATATTCCCTGTTCAAGTTTGATTTCGTCAATGATGCCGCTTGAAATTTGGTACAGGAGCCATTCAGTATTACTTCTTCTTCAGTCCCTAAAATAATAGGTTTGGTATTGTTGCCATCGAGCCCAACATAATAAAACCGTGGACTTGTTGCTGGCATTTTAAATTGATAGGTCTCCGAATCCTCGGTTGGTGCTGAATTTATTTTTTTAAAAACAACCCCATTGAATTCGTAAATGTGGAGTTTGTCAATTTTATCGCAGGAATTGACTTTACAAGTAAGAGTGATTTCATCTATTTCATTTGGGGAATAAAATGAATAACTGAGCAATACGGCAGTTAGGAAGAATAAAGCAAGGGATTTCATGAACCTAAGTTTTGTAAAAATGAAAATTTGTAGAAGTGTTTACGAAGCAGTCTGTTCTAATAAGCGCTGGTTATTTATGCCAGACTGCTTATACTGGCAAAAAACATACGCAAAACTACAAAGGAAAGGTTAATCGTTGAATAGCTGGGTGGTTAAATGGTTCTTAAAGTCTTTCATCCGAATTCCTTATAGCCGTTCAATCATTTTAGGTAACCGCTTTTCCACCTTTCAACTTTAAAATACGTTGGGTTTTGCCTGCCAGTTCGAGGTCGTGGGTGACAAGCACCAAAGTTGTGCCTTGTTCTTTGTTCAGTTCAAAGAGGAGTTGCTCAACGAGTGCCCCGGTATCGACATCAAGGTTGCCGGTAGGTTCATCAGCGAACAGGATTTTTGGTCGGTTGGAAAAAGCCCTGGCAAGCGACACCCGCTGTTGTTCGCCGCCCGAAAGCTGGGCAGGGTAGTGGTCGTGGCGGTCGGCGAGACCAACCCGTTCGAGGAGTTTCATGGCATTTTCGGCAGCTCCTTTTTCCCCTTTCAACTCCATGGGCACCATCACATTTTCCAATGCTGTAAGGGTAGGGATGAGTTGGAAATTTTGAAAAATAAAGCCTACGTGTTCATTACGGACCCCTGCCCGTTCATCCTCATCTAGGTTTTCCAGGTTGATGTCGTTCAGCGTAACCGAGCCCTCGCTTGCCCGATCGAGGCCAGCACACAGTCCCAGCAAAGTTGTCTTGCCGCTGCCCGACGGACCGACGATAGAGATTGTATCGCCAGGGCCAATATCGAAACTCACACCATCGAGCACGGTGAGGGATTTGTTGCCGGAGGCGTATGTTTTTGTCAGGTTGTTTACTTGAAGCATTTTTATAGACTTGGTTTTGAAAGAAAATGAAACGTGTAGAAAGAAAATTGGTTGAAGGTTTCAGATGAACAAGCTGATTTTCCTGATGAATAATTTTTAACAAAAACGGCTGGACAAACTTGTAGTTGTCCAGCCGAAAGAAGCATTTTGTTTTATGCCTATTTCAGTTTGAACTCGTCAAGATTCAGTTCAAATCCTGGCAGGACATTTTCACCAGAAAGACGATTCCCTTCAAACCCACTCATCACTTCCACATCTTGTCCTTGCCGGTAAATATATACCTGTTCTTTGTACGGGTCGATCAACCAACCTAATTGGACACCATTTTTCATCCAGGACGAGGTCATCTTCTTTTGAAGTTTGGTAAGTCGATCACTGCTTGATCTTACCTCAGCAATAAAATCAGGTGTCAAAGCAACAAAGTTTTCATCATCTTCTGGGGGTGAAGTGGCTGCTTTTTCGGCAGAAATCCAAGCTGCATCAGGAGATTTAATGGAGCCATCTGGCAGGTCAAAGCCAGTTGATGAACTATACAATTCGCCTGCTTTTGTCTGGTAATTCCACATAAAGAGAAATCCATGAAGATTGGATTCACGTTTTCCGGTTCCTTTTTTAACGGGGGACATGACGGTGATTTTTCCGGTTGGTTCCCTTTCAATTCTTAATTCGGGGAAACGCTCAGAAAGTAGAATGAATTCTGCTTTGTTTAGTGCTCGTTCACTATTGAGTGTGCCGATAGCAAGCACCAAATCCTGAAAGGAAAGCGATTTTTTTTCCAATATTTCTAATCCGTTTCGCATTTCAAGCAGATTGTTTTGGTAAAAATAAGTTTCTCAGCCCTTAATTCAAAACAGGGGTAATTCAGTAAGAAGCTGTCTATGATTTTGGTTTGAGGCTGAAAAGATGGATTTTTTGTCCTGTTTGTTTGAAATTTATAGAACTTAGCTGGGCTATGGGCGAAAAACTTTAAGCGGACAGGGCGGGAAAGGCGCTAAATGTAAACTCTAAGAATTCTTGTACAATAAAAATGGCTGAACAGTCCTAAAAAACCATTCAACCATTTCGATCATATAACCATTCCGCACTCAAAATTCCGCTGTCCCCGTCGCCCTAGGAAAGGCAATTACGTCTCTGATATTACTGATACCCGTGATAAACTGCACCATCCGCTCAAAGCCAAGCCCGAAGCCCGAGTGCGGGCATCCGCCGAACTTGCGCAGTTCCAAGTACCACCAGAGTTCTTCTTCTGGAATGCCCTGTGCTTTCACCCGTTCGAGCAATACGCTGTGGCGTTCTTCCCGCTGCGACCCACCGATCACTTCGCCAATGAATGGGAACAAAATGTCCATAGCCGCGACGGTTTCTTTGCCAGGCTCGGTATCATCGTTTTCACGCATGTAAAATGCTTTGAAAGCTTTTGGGTAGTCTCGGACAACCACCGGTTTTTTGAAATGCTTCTCCACAAGGTAGCGTTCATGTTCCGCCTGGAGGTCTTTCCCCCATTCGACAGGAAATTCAAATCTGCCTTTTTTGTATGGTTTTGAATTTTGCAGAATACGAACTGCGTCGGTATAGGTGATGCGCTCAAAATCATTTTTGATGACAAATCGGAGCATCTCTATGAGGCTCATTGGGCGTCGAAGTTCCTGCTTCATATTCTTCTCGGCCTGTTTGATGCGTTCATCAAGGAAGGCAAGATCATCTGGATAATTATCGAGAATGTAGTTGATGAGGTATTTTACAAAATCCTCAGCAAGATCCATGTTGTCAAAAATATCGAAAAAAGCAACTTCTGGCTCAATCATCCAAAACTCTGCGAGGTGTCGTGGCGTATTGGAATTTTCTGCCCTAAAGGTCGGCCCAAAAGTATATATTTTGCCCAAAGCCAACGCAGCAATTTCACCTTGTAACTGACCGGAAACAGTTAGGTTGGTTGACTTGCCAAAGAAGTCTTTACTGAAGTCTAATTCAGATTCCGAGGAAAGCTGATTGTAATTATTAACCGGCCTAATGTTATAAAACGTCAATTTCAAGGATGGGAACAATTTCTCTTTATACTGATACCATAGCCCAAATCTTCTATAATCTTTTTTCAACTGTACAACTTGCCTAAGTTTTTGAGACAAATTATCTTTCAAGAAGGTTTTATTACTATTTCCAATTGTGAAGATTTTTGGTCTAACTATGACATATACTTCCCTTACCAAGTTGTTTATCTTAGAAATATCAGGATGATCTAAAAGTTCTTTTATTTCTGATGGCCGGGCCTTTACAAGCTTTTCAAGAGTCAATCCTTCAATAGTCTTTTTAAGAAAACTATTAATTTTCCTTAAATGCAATTGATCTGAATTGTTAATAGCTTTTTCAATCTCTTGATAAAAATTGTCAGCCCATTCATCAAGTTTTGTATTTTTTAAAGGAGGGTTGATAATATCTATAGTAGTTACTCTAAACATCTCGCCAGCCCCTTCTGCATCGCTGCCAGCGATAATGGGCGTGTGCATGTAATAGTAACCTTTGTCGTTGAAATATTTATGCACAGCAAAAGCTATGGCATGGCGGATGCGGAAAACAGCACTGAAAGTATTTGTCCTCATGCGGAAATGCGCTTTTTCCCGCAAGTATTCCAGTGTCATGCGTTTTGGTTGGAGGGGATATTCCTCGGGGCTGCATTCGCCCAGTAGTTCAATTTTTTCAGCCACTACTTCAACGGTCTGTCCGGCACCCTGTGATTCTATTAATTGGCCTGTAATGGCGATGCAGGAATGGAAGCTTATTTTTTTCAAAAGCTCTTCGTCAAATTTTTCAAAATCAACCACGCACTGGAGGTTGTTGAAACAAGAACCATCGTTGAGGGAAATGAAGCGGTTGGAGCGGAATGCCCGCACCCAGCCTTTTATCAAAACCTGTGTTCCTATTTGCGGGGATTGTAAAATATCGGTTATTTCTGTTCTTTTCATAATTGTAAAATGAATGGATGAAAGAAGGATGAAATGAGAAAATGTCCCACCCTGTTGAAAAATAAGCGGCGAAATTAAGGGATTGTCCGGGAAGTTTTAAATCCAGCAATTTAGAATTAGAGTAACGGGAGAAGAAAAATAACGTTCCGAAATTTTAGGTGAAAACGAGGGACGTATTTCACACCAAAAACCTTGCACTCACTTCTGGCGTTGGCACCATGCACTCTTTCTTTTTGCCAAACCATTTATACCTGTTTTTAGCGATGAAATCATACACGGCATCGCGGACAGGTCGGGGAACAAATGTGAGGATGCGGAGGTATCGCCACCAGCCACCAAGATGCTTAAAGGTTTGCATGGCAGCGTCTGATTTGGTGTAAACATTTCCATCGCAGATCAGGATGACAGAACTCATGTTTTTCGGAACAAAATGATGTATGTTGAGGTATTGCTGGCCGATGTCAGACTGGATTGGTGCGAATTTGAAAACACTTTTTTTATCTAGCTTAATAATGGTGTTGATGGTGTTGTTGCAGAAGTTGCAGACGCCGTCGAAAAGAACGACAGGGTAGCTGCTATGCATGATAGGCATGCGCTTGAGGATGGATGAGTGATTGGACATGGTGGATGGCTATTTGTAATCTCTGCTCGTTCAACCCGCTGACTTCTACAAAGTTAGTGTTTTGTTGCGTTAATTCCTGATGATAAAGTTTAAATATTTTATTCCGGTCATTAGGGGATTCCCGCTGCGGGTCAGATTGCCAGGGTATGTCGGGATGACAGAGTAGATAAAGGTCGTGCTTTTTTATATTTAGTTGTTCCAAAATCCACGGATGGCATTGACCGTATTTGTAGTCCGACCATATTTTTATCACTTCCAGACTAGTGTCCAAAAACACTAACCCGCCTGTTTTGTTTACCATTTCATTTTCCTGTCTAAGCTGCCCTTCAGCTATTTTTAAAAGATCGTTTTCTAGGTATGGTCTATCGAGATTATCAATATAAGCGCGGGCAAATTCAGGTATCCATTCCGCGTTGAAATGACTGGCCAACTGAGTGGTCAAGGTAGTTTTGCCAGAAGATTCTGGGCCAGTAAGGACGATGGTTGTCGTTCGCATGTTCTATCTAGTTTTAAAAGCAACGCTTTTCTAAAAAGCGTTGCTTTTGGCATCTGGTCTAAAATCACTCCTGTATATACACCCGTTTCACCCGTCCAGAAATAGAAGTGAAGATTTCATAAGGAATCGTGTCCAGACAATTGGCAAGTTCCTGCACGGGCAATTCATGGCCTTTTGAATCTTTACCAAAAATAATAGCTTCATCGCCTTCCTGAACATCGGGGATGTGGGTGATATCTGCCATGGCCATGTCCATACAGACATTGCCTATCAAGGGGGCTTTATTGCCATTTATCAATATTGAAAAATTACCGTTGCCAGCTTTTCTGGACAGTCCATCTGCATAGCCGATGCTGAGTGTGGCAATCCTCATCGGCTGGGTAGCAACTCCCTGCCGGGAATAACCGACGGTATGCCCCCCAGGGATATTCTTTACTTGTGAAACAGTTGCTTTGAGCGTATTCACGGTCTGCAATTTTTCCTGTACTTCCCCGCTTCCATCAATGCCATATAACCCAATACCCAATCGCACCATTTCCATTTGGTGCTCAGGAAAACGGACGATGCCGCTAGAGTTGAGGATGTGCCTGTTGGGTCGATAGCCCAATCTGTCGGCAAGCATGGCGTACATTTTTTGGAAACGGGTTATTTGTTGGTTGGTGAAACCATCGTGGCTTTTGTCGTCGCTGGCGGCGAGGTGGGAAAGGATTGATTTGGTGATTAGTGATTGCCGATTGGTAATTAATACTTCCAACAGCTGATCCAGGTCATCTTCATTAAAGCCCAAACGGTGCATTCCTGTATCTAATTTTATGTGGAATGGAGCTTTATTTCCTGCTGAATTGGACAGAACAAACTGGTTGAATTTTTTTAACAATTTAAAACTGTAAATCTCTGGTTCAAGCTGGTACCGGATCAGCGAATCGAAAGTAGCTTCCTCTGGGTTGAGTACCAAAATGGGGAGTTGGATTCCTGCTTTACGAAGCTCGACGCCCTCGTCGGCATAGGCGACAGCAAGATAGTCAACATGCTGGAATTCAAGCAGTTTGGCTATTTCTATGCTGCCGCTGCCATAGGCGCTGGCTTTGACCATTACCATCAACTTGGTGCCTGGAAGCAGGTGGCTTTGGTAAATGCGGAGGTTGTTCAGGAGGGCAGTGAGGTTTACTTCCAAAACCGTCTGGTGGACTTTTCGGGAAAGGCGGTCGGCTATTTTTTCAAATCCAAATCGTCTGGCTCCTTTTAGTAAAATGGTTTCATTTTGAAAAGTTTCCAATTGCACGTTTTCTAAAAAAGAAGCCGTGGTTTCATAAATTTTTTTATTAAAATCAATAGGCAGTAGTTGCTCCAGGGTTTTTATTTCACTGCCGATTCCAATCAGGCGGTTAATTTTTTTTGCCAAAATCAATTTGGCGAGGGCCGAATACAATTGCTCACCAGTTTGGCCAGATTGCAAAATATCGGACAGAATAAGCGTGCGGCGTTCTGTTTTGCTTTGCTGCACCAAAAAATTGAGCGCAATGATCAGTGAAGTAAGGTCGGAATTATAGCTGTCGTTAATGACCACACAGCCATTGTTGCCAGCCTTCAGTTCCAACCGAAGTGCAACAGGTTCGAGTTTTGCCATTCTTTCCGCAATGGTCTGGTGGTCATAACCGAGGTGCAGCATCAACACCCAACAGTGAATCGCATTCTCAATGGAGGCATCGTCAGTGAAAGGGATGGTGATTGGTGAATTATGATTGTTGATTGTTGATTGGAGGACAATGGTGGTACTGGTTGCCGAGCGGATTGTTTTTTTGACCTGAAAATTTGCAGGCTTGCCTTTTGCCGACCATTTTATGAGTTGGGTTGAATTCTCCATTCTCCACTCTCCCCTCTCAATTTCCCTTTCCACCATTTCATCATCACAACAATAAATAAGGGTTTTTACATTTTGAAAGAGTTTAAGTTTTTCCCTCAGTTTGGCAATTTTGTTGGGAAACCCCTCGCTGTGCGCTGCGCCAAGTGTGGTGAAAATGCCAATATGGGGATCAAGAATAGGAGCCAGTTTTTTCATTTCATCCATCTTGGAAATGCCAGCTTCAAAAATGCCGAGGGTGTGTTCTTTGTTAATTTGTAAAATGGAAAGCGGCACACCTGTTTGTGAATTGTAACTTTTAGGGCTTCTGACAATATGGTAATCTTCATGCAGCAATTGGAAAAGCCATTCTTTTATAATGGTTTTGCCATTGCTACCTGCGATGCCGAAGGTGGGTAGCTGAAATTGATGTCGGTGCCAAATGGCCAATCGTTGCAGCGCTTCGTATGTGTTTTCCACCAAGATAAAATTGGCGGAAGGGAAAGCATTTGTTTTTATTTTTTTGGAAACCAAAAAATGGCGGATGCCGCTGTTGTAGAGTTCCGGCAAAAACTCGTGCCCATCAAACCGCCTTCCTTGCAGGGCGATGAACAAAGAACTGGCTGGAAAAATGACCTGTCGGCTATCGAGCAACAGGTGCTCAATGATCCCTTCTTCAATGTTCTCTTTGAGGAATTGTCCTGACGTTATTTCAGCAATTTGATGGATGGTGTATCGCATGTATTGAGTAATGGTCGGCCACAAATTTCTGTTTTTTATGTGAAACTGTTCCCTGGAAACATATCGGCCATTTGGTTACTACACAGGATTATTGAAATGTGTACTTTCGCAGCGATTTCCAAAACCATCTGTATGAAACAATTTCTATCGAAGGTTATTGTGGATCCTGTTGACCAGGGCAAACTGGAGCTGAAAAAAGGCTGGCTGGAGGGAATGGGGTCTGGACGGAAGTACAAGTTGTGGGAAGGAATCCCGATTTTGTTGGCTAAGGGGAAAAATCTACCACCTCCGAGCATCCATTTAGATAAGGGGTTTGATTATGCAACACACTATCAAAAAGATGCGGAGGTTTTTGATTATTTCAAAACAAATGAAGACGGTGCGACTTTGCATGAAAACAGGCGCTTGCATGAGGCGATCATCAACGAGGTAGGGGAAAAGGTTTCTTTGATTCTCGATGTAGGTTGTGGCAATGCCTGGGTGTCCAAGCATTTTTGTAAAAAAGGTGTCCAAGTGATTTCGATGGATATCTCGACTGCCAATCCAAAAAAAGCCTTGCAACAAAACCCATCAGAAAACCATGCGGGACTGGTTGCTGATGCCTATTATTTGCCGATAAGCGATAATACCATTGAGTGCATCATCGCCTCAGAAATAATGGAACACGTGCCAGATCCGAAGTGGTTTATCCGAAGGTTATTGGCAGCCATTTCATCTGGCGGGACACTACTAGTCACAACCCCGTATAATGAAAAATTAAGGCATCATCTCTGTATCCATTGTAATTGCCCAACACCAGAAAATGCTCATTTGCATTCATTTGATGAAAACAATATTTGGCAGTATTTGCCGCAAGAAGGGACTGTTGTTAGTATTAAAAAATTCAGCAATTTGTTGTTGAACAAGGTCAAGTCATTCAAGTTGTTGCAGTATTTGCCATTTAAGGTTTGGTGGTTGATTGACGCATTGGCGAACAAATTGATCAAGAAAGAAACCAGGTTAATGATCAAAATTCAAAAATCAGAAAAGGAATGATTACCTATGTCAAAGGGCTTATCGCTTTTAAATCGCCAACTTATGTGGTTGTAGAGGCTGGGGGAATTGGCTACAAAATCCACGTCAGCTTGAACACCTATACCAGGATCGAAAAGCTGGAACATGTCAAGGTACTTACCTATTTCCATGTTAAAGAAGATTCCCAAACACTTTATGGGTTTGCGGATGAGGAGGAGCGCAACCTTTTTGTGCATTTGATCTCTGTTTCTGGGGTGGGGCCTTCTACTGCCCAAGTGGTGCTTTCCACGTTGATGCCCGATGAACTTCGGGCTGCTATTATTTCAGAAAACGAGGCTTTGCTCAGAAAAGTAAAAGGGATCGGCAATAAGACCGCCAAGCAGATTATCCTTGACCTGAAAAACAAATTAATAAAATCGGGCGGCGACCTGACCATTCCCGTTGCTCCGGCAAACAATACGATGCGGGAGGAAGCGTTATCTGCCCTGTTGTCTTTACAGGTCAACAAAATTCAGGCGCAAAAGGCGCTGAACAAAATTTTGCAGGAGAACCCGACCATCGCTAGTGTGGAAGATTTGATTCGCTTGGCTTTGAAACAGTTGACTTAGTGAATAGTGCTTAGTAAGCAGTTGGCAGTAGTGGTGCACTTTGCTAAGGCGTTAGTCACTAATCACTAACTGTTAAAGTTCAGGGTCACAAAAAATCAAACTGGCATCCTGCGTTTTTGAGACATTATCAATGCGGACGAATTATAGATATGACAATATTTTACGAAAAACATAGAACTTGTTTAGCGTTTTCTCAACCATTCCTATTCCCTTTCGTAAAGGATTCTTTTCTGAGGTAATGTGCGTGGCACTTTGCCCATTTGTTCTGCATTAAAATTGGTATTAGTTATTGGTTACTTGGTATTTGTACATACAGGTTTGTTAGAATATGCCCTTCAATATCTCATACCGAATGCCCAATATCCAATAGAAGGTTTTACCCAACAGTATTATGAAGAAGAGACTTTTACTTGCCGGTCGTATCTCGGTGTTTTTATTGATTGTTTTGAACGTCCAATTAATCGGGAGTTCGAATATGCCAGAAAGCCCTTTTGCACCTGAATACGTACAGGCCACCCATGAATTTGTGAAACCGTCAATCGAGGAAGGTTTATATGCACAATTGGCGACCTCTCCACAAGATACACTTCCCCTTGAAGACAGGCACGATGACTTCCTGAACAATGGCAATCAGAATCCATTTGATTTGCAGGATCCTGCGGCAGTTGAACAAACGGTGGAATTCGATCCTGAGACGGGTAATTACATCATCACTGAGACGATTGGTAGTGATTATTTCAGGCCTCCTAGTTTCATGACTTTCCAGGAGTATTTGGATTATCAGGCAGCGGAGCAAGAACGGGAGTATTTCAGTGCGCTTTCAGGTTCAAGCACAGGGAGAGGGACTTCAGGTCGGCTCGACCCCTTGGTGAAAATTGACATAAAAGAGCAGATGGTAGAGCGGTTGTTCGGGGGGACGGAAGTTGACATCAAGCCCCAAGGAAATATCGATCTGACATTTGGTGTTGAATTCAACAATACGCAAAACCCAACGCTTCCACAGCGCCAGCAGCGGCAGGGAGGATTTGATTTTGACATGGCCATCCAGATGAACGTGGAAGGTTCGATTGGTGAAAAACTGAGACTCAGCACCAACTATAATACCCAAGCGACATTCGACTTCGACAACACCATGAAGCTCGATTATAACACCGAAACTTTTGGGGAAGACGACATCATCAAGAAAATTGAAGCAGGTAACGTCAGCTTGCCTTTGCGGGGCACGCTCATACAAGGCAGCCAAAGTTTGTTTGGCATAAAAACCGAATTACAGTTTGGCCGCTTGTTGCTCAACATCGTTGCCTCGCAACAAAAGTCCGAGCGGGAATCCATTACCCTCGAAGGGGGCAGCAAATTTCAAGAGTTTGAAGTAAAGGCAGATGAATACGATGAAAACCGTCACTTCTTCCTGACCCATTACAACCGCAACAATTTTGAAGAATCGATGGAGGAACTGCCACTCATCAAGTCACTTTTTGACATTACCAATATACAGGTTTGGGTGACGGACACGCGTAATTCAACTGAAAATATCAGGGACATTGTCGCTGTTTCCGATTTGGCAGAGACCACCCGTTTTACGAATCCCGCGCAACAAGCATTACCAGTTCCCCCAGCCAAAGATATAGAAGGGGAAGCATTGCCCCATAATGATGCGAACGGCCTTTACGACCAGATTTTTGTCGACCCAAAATCGAAAGAAGTGAACAGGGTGGTGAATGTTTTACGCGGGTTGGGTTTGCAACAGGGCCGCGATTTTGAAAAAGTAACGGCCCGCCAATTGGCTCCCACTGAATTCACCTATCACCCCAATCTTGGTTATGTATCGTTGAATGTCAACATTCAGCCTGATCAGGTGGTGGGTGTCGCTTTTGAATATGCATACCAGGATGAGGTTTACCAAGTAGGCCAAATAGCAGAAGACCAGGAACGTGCCACCGACTCCGTGACACAAAATGTACTTTTTGTAAAAATGCTGAAAAGTACCATCCAGCCGATTGACTTGCCAACCTGGGATTTGATGATGAAAAACATCTACAATGTAGGTGCTTATAATGTGTCGAACGAGGATTTTGAATTGGGCATTTATTATGAAGACCCAGGAGAAGGGATCAAACAGTTCATGCCAGCCGAGGGTATTTCTGAAAAACCCCTGTTGCGTGTTTTCAACCTCGACCAATTGAACGTGCAACTGGATCCGCAGCCCGATGGGGTATTTGATTTTGTGGAAGGGCTGACGATCAATACCCGAAACGGACGTATCATGTTCCCTGTATTAGAGCCTTTTGGAAGTGCACTTGCGAGCCAATTGACGCCACAGGATTCTGCCAAGTTTGTCTATTCCCAACTTTATTCTATGACACTTTTTAATGCAAGGGAATTCCAAGAGTTTAATAGGTTTTCCATAAAAGGTAGTTATAAATCGAGTATTACCTCTGAAATTTCTTTGGGGGCTTTTAATATACCGCCAGGTTCAGTGAGGGTCTATTCTGGGGGTACGCTTTTGAAAGAAGGCCAAGATTATGAAGTGGATTATCAGATTGGAAGGGTAAGGATCGTGAATGATATTTACCTGAATTCGGGCGCACCAATCAAAGTTGAATTTGAAGACAACTCCCTTTTTGGTTTCCAGACCAAAACGATGCTGGGGGTAAGGGCTGATTATTTAGTCAATAAAAACCTGACGGTAGGTGCGACATACCTGCATTTATTTGAAAGACCCTATACCCAGAAAGTGAATATTGGGGACGACCCTATCAATAATCGTATTTATGGTTTTGATGTAAATTATAGCAACGATGCTCCGTGGCTTACACGTTTGGTGGATAAGATTCCGCTTATTTCGACAAAAGAAATGTCCACCATACAGTTTACTGCCGAAACGGCTGCCCTAAGACCTGGCCATGCACGTGCCATCAATGAGGACTCGGCTGGCGATGATAGTGAAAAAGGCGGGATCGTTTATGTGGATGATTTTGAAGGAGCGGTTTCAGAAATCCCCCTGACAAGTCCTTTTGCTGGGGTAAATGGCTGGATGATGTCAAGTGTGCCGCGCGACGACCAGAATGCGACAAACCCTATGTTCCCAGAATCCTTTCTGAACGATACAACCTTAGCTGGCGTAAATCGGGCGCACCTGAGTTGGTACAGCATCGACCAAGGTATAGATGGTGCGAATAACAACCCTTATAGCGTAGTTATCAACCGCACGGAAATATCCCCCAACTTTACCCAAAACAATGGTCTTGGTGCATCTTTTTTACGGTCACTTGATTTGTCTTACGATCCTACTCGCAGAGGCCCGTATAGTTACGACCCGCCAGATGGTACGCAATTTTCTGCTGGTTTGAATTCGGACGCGTCGCTAAAAGACCCCGAATCCCGCTGGGCCGGTATGATGCGCCAGATGACCACCAATGACTTCCAGTCGTCTAATATCGAATTCCTTGAATTTTGGATGATGAGTCCCTATATGGATACCACGGGCGCCAATGCCGGAAATAATGATGCAATTGACGGCGGTATGAATGGAGAATTAATTATCAACTTTGGTAATATCTCCGAGGACATCATGCCCGATTCGAGGAAGTTTTTTGAAAATGGGCTTCCTGGGCCAAATACCCAAGGACTAAGGGCAACGGAGACAGGTTGGGGACGCATTCCTTTGAACCCTCAGATTACCAACAATTTTGATACAAATGAACAAAACCGCGAGACTCAGGACGTTGGGTTGGATGGTATGGACGATGCGGACGAACAAACAAAGTTTGCTTATTACCTTGACGAATTGACAGGTCGTGTAACTCCAGCAAAAGAGGCTGAGATTAGGAACGACCCTTCCAACGATAACTTTAGGCACCCCAGGGATTATCCTCAAGGGACGTCTATTTCCGCTAGGTATGATCGCTATTTTGGTTTGGAAGGGAATACACCGATCAACCAAGGTGAAAGCTTAACGCGTTCGGCAACTACAGTTCCAGATGGTGAAGACCTCGATGGAGATCGTACTGTGAATGAGACCGAGAGCTATTTTGAATACTCTGTTCCCATCAATTTTGACCCAAGCCAAGCTGGCGGGCGGGGCATGGATCTTGACGAGAATCCTTTTATTACTGAACAAAGGATCAGTGAAACTACCAACCGCGTATATTACCGTTTCCGTGTACCGCTGAACTTGCTTGAATCCGATCCCAACTTTAGAAGGGTTGGAGGTATCCGCGATTTTCGTTCTATCCGTTTTATGCGGATGTACCTAAAAGGATTTGAAAAACCGGTACAATTGCGTTTCGCCACTTTGGAATTGGTGCGCAGCCAATGGAGGCGCTACTCTCGACAATTAGCTGATGAGCCTTGTTTTGGTTTTGGTCTCGAGGATCTTGATGATACTTCATTTGATATCAATGCGGTAAACATTGAGGAGAACATCGAAAGGGTACCTTTTGGTTATACACTTCCTCCAGGCATCAGCAGGGAGCAGGCGCTTGGTGTCAACTTGAGTGCTTTGCAAAACGAGCAGGCGCTTTCCGTGCGGGTTTGTGACCTTGATGATGGTGACGCCAGGGGCATTTTCAAGAATGTAGAACTTGACCTCAGGGTGCTCAAGAAAATGAAAATGTTCCTCCATGCCGAAAACGCGAAAAATTGCAGCATTGGCAGTGATGATTTGAAACATGGCGACTTGAACATTTTCATCCGTTTGGGAAGTGATGTGAACAGCAATTTTTATGAATATGAAATACCGATCACCATTTCCGATGAAGATTCAGGTATTGCTTATAACGATGAAGCGTATGCGAGGGTAGTTTGGCCTGACTCCAATGACGTTTCCATAGATTTTGAACTGTTGAAAGCGATGAAGGAAGAGCGGAACAAAGCTAATGATGCATCGATTGGAAAACTTTTTACTGCTATACAGACCATAGACCCAGATCGCTCTGATGCTATTTTAAGGATCAAAGGGAACCCAAACCTCGGATTGATAAAAACCGTGATGGTTGGGGTCCGTAATCCAATAAAAGGTGGAGATTGTGATCCCAATGACACCAAGAGCATTGAAATATGGATCAACGAATTGCGGGCATTTGGCCTCGATGAACGGGGAGGGGTAGCAGGTATTGCCAGGCTCGATCTACAACTTGCAGACTTTGGTTCATTGACCCTATCTGGACAAGCAAGCAGCATTGGTTTTGGAGCGCTCGATCAAAAATTGGCAGATAGAGCCAAGGAGCGGAAGGTGCAGTATGATGTGGCGGGTACATTTGAATTGTCCAAATTCCTTCCCGAGTCGGCAGGGATCAATTTACCGTTTTATTTTCAATACTCTAAAGAAGCCAGTACGCCACAGTTCGACCCATACGATCTTGATATTGAACTGGATGATAAGCTCAAAGACGATGATTTAACACGGGAGGAAAAAAAGGAACTCAAAGACCGGGCACAAACGGTCAAGACGATCAAGAGCTACAACTTTACCAATGTTCGGAAGCAACGCGCTCGAAATGACAAGCCGCCGATGCCGTGGGATATTTCCAACTTCAGCGCCACTTATGCGTTTGACGAAACTTCCAAGCACGATCCAATTGTGGAAAAAGATGTGCTGACCAGAAGGCGGGGCGCACTTGATTATAATTTTTCAAGACAGGTCACTTATATTGAACCTTTGAAAAATACGATCAAGAGCAAACATCTGAAGTTCATTAAAAACCTGAACTTCAACCCGTTGCCAAATTCTTTTGCTTTCAGTACCGATTTGGATCGCAGGTTTAATGTGACAAAATACCGTTTTGCTGGTGATAACCCTGAGTTCAATACCTATTACAATAAGCAATTTCTTTGGGGAAGGACTTACGATTTGCAGTGGGACTTGACAAGGAACCTAAAATTCCAGTTCAATGCCGACAATAGCGCGGTTATTGATGAGCCGGATGAGATCAAGATGTTGAAACGCAACTTGTTGGATCCCTCCGATCCAATGTATATTGCCGACGTTCGGCAGCACCGCCGCGATTCGATCTGGAGCGGACTCAAAGATTTTGGACGTAACAAACATTATCAGCACAGTATCAATGCGACCTATAAAGTTCCTTTGAATGATTTTCCATTTCTTGATTGGGTAAGTGTCAAAGCGAGCTACAAGGCCAGCTATTCTTGGGATGCGGCGAGCCAAACACCATCTGCCATTTCTCAGGGAAACATCATTACCAACACGCAATCCCGCCAGATCAACGGAGACCTTAATTTTGACAAACTGTACAATTATTTTCCTTATCTGAAAAAAGTAAACTCAAAACCTAGGAGGGGACGAAGCGGTAACAACCGCAACAGTCGAAGTAGCACCGGTGGGCGCAATTCGAAAGGCGGCAAAGGTGGCATTTCTCAACTTGGAAAAGACGACAAGGGAGGGGATGCGCCGAGCAGTGACAGCAAGAAAGACAAAAAGTCAAGGCGGAAAGACAAAAAAAGAGGCGATAGCAAAGATGTTGCTGGTTCAGACAAAAAAGGTAATAAAGGAAAAACTGGCAAATCGAACAAAGACGACAAAAAAGACAGGGATCCCAGCAAGATAGAACGGATTCTCATCCGTCCTTTGCTGGCGGTGCGGAAAGCACGCCTGAACTATCAGGAGGATTTTGGAACAACCGTCCCTGGCTTTTTGCCTAAGAGCGAGTTGTTTGGACAGCAGGATTTTAATGCACCGGGCTGGGGTTTTGTTGCTGGCTTACAGCCCAATATCAAACAAAAGGATTATTATACCGACAAAGATTGGTTGTACGCTAATTACGAATGGATTTCGGGAGACGTATTGCTCAACAGGAAAATAACGCAGGACTATTCTCAGAAAATGGACGGCAAGCTGACTATCGAACCTTTCCGGGATTTTAGGATAGATGTGGAAGCCAGTAGGACGAAACAAGAAAACCATGAGGAGAAGTTCTCCCGCCTTAACATTGCCGATCCAAACCAGCCAGACCTCCGTTTTCAGGAAGACATGGCACACCAGGTACCGGTTGATTTTGGTACTTTCCAGGTTTCTTATATTCGTGGTATCAATACGCTTTTTGAAAAAGACCTACTTGGATTGTTTGAACAGTTTTCTTCAAACAGGGTAATCGTTGCCAATCGCTTGAGTACTGATCCCCCTGGTAGTCACGATGAAGAAAACAATGCCTCGGACGGTTTCCCCAAAGGATATGGCCGAACTCATCCTGATGTATTGCTGCCTGCTTTTTTTGCTGCATATACCGGCCAGGATGTCAATTCGATTGAGATCAGGGATGATTATTTGACCACCGTACTCAATAAGACATTGCCACAACCTAATTGGCGGTTGACTTATAATGGTCTGGCAAAACTTCCCCCTTTCCAAGATTATTTCCAGAGCATCAGTGTCAGTCATGGCTACAAGGGCACCATGTCAGTGAGCAATTACAGAACCAACACTAATTTTGATGTGGATGATCCGTTTTTCTTGGAGGAGGATATTGGAAAGAATGCCAATCTGAATTATTATTCCCGATTCCGGATTCCAGATGTGCAAATGCAAGAACAATTCAGCCCACTTATTGGATTTGATGTCAGGTTGAAGAATGAGATGTCGTTCAAAGCAGAATATTCAAATACCCGAACCCTGGCTTTGGATGTGAGGAATACAAGGTTGGATGAAACAGTTGGAACTGACATTACCGTTGGTTTTGGATATAAGATAAAAGAGTTTGAGCTTGGTTTTCTTGCTTCCAAAAAGAAGAAAAAGAATAATGCAAAAAAAGATGATAAGAAACCTGGTTCACAAGGTGGCCGAACCGGACGGAGGAGCGCCAATGACCCTGGTACGCTCGACATTTCTTTCGATTTCTCCATTAGGGATGATGAAACAAACCAGTACGATTTATTTACGGGCACTCAGCAACCAACTAGAGGAACCAGAAGCGTTAGCATCCTTCCGCAGGCGACTTATCAGTTGAATACACAGTTGTCGCTTCGTTTCTTTTTCGATTACCGCCACCAAGAGCCTAAAACGACCCAAGGGTTTCCAACCACCAATATCAGGAGTGGAGTGACGGTTCGTTTCTCGCTTGAATAAAATGGGTAGGTTATTTGTTACCTACTCCCTAGCATAAAAAGCCCCAGTGGATTTCCGCTGGGGCTTTTTCATTTCTGTGCCTACATTTGCGCAGAATAACCAGCGGTGTCGAGGCATGATAAATTTTAATAATTTGCCATGTTTCAGCTCCCATTCCAAATCCATGACCACAGTAGAACAAGCCACCAAAATCATCTTATCCCACACCTATTCCTTTGGAGAAGAATCAGTCCCTCTCAGTCAGGCAACGGGCCGTATCCTTCAGGAGGAATTGGCTGCGGACCGCGATTTTCCTCCTTTTAACCGGGTATCGATGGATGGTATTTCCATTGTTTACGAGCATTTTGAAGATGGTCAACGATCTTTTAAAATAGAAGGATTGCAGGCTGCCGGTACTCCAATAATGACTTTGCAGAACCCTCAAAACTGTATGGAAGTGATGACCGGTTCTGTTTTGCCAAATGGTACGGATACTGTGATCCGATATGAAGATTTGGAAATAATAGGTGACATCGCAACTATCCAGATCAAAGATATAAGAGAGTTTCAGAATATCCACAGACAGGGGTTGGATCGCCGAGCGGGAGATGTGATCGTGCGAAAAGGTACGGAAATTTCCCCAGCGGAGATTGGCGTAGCAGCTTCGGTGGGCAAGGCACAATTAAAGGTGAGCAAAATGCCAAAGATAGTGGTCATTTCCACTGGCGATGAATTGGTGGCTGTAACCGAAAAGCCACTCGCACACCAGATCAGAAAATCGAATGTCCATAACTTAGCTTCAGCAGTTTCCCAGTGGGGCATCACCTCGAATTTGTTGCACCTGCCAGATGAAAAAGAGGCTATTCGAGAAATATTGACTGTGGCATTGACCCAATATGATGCGCTGCTTTTGAGTGGGGGCGTTTCGGCTGGCAAACTGGATTTTGTGCCGGAGGTGTTGGAGGAATTGCAAGTGGAGAAATTATTTCACAAAGTGACCCAACGACCTGGAAAACCTTTTTGGTTTGGTAAAGCTGGTCAGACGATGGTCTTTGCTTTTCCTGGAAATCCGGTATCTTCCTTCATGTGCTTGAATCGCTTTTTTCAACCTTGGTTACGAGCCTGTTTGGAGCTGAAACCTTTTAATTATCAATTTGCTGTACTGGCAAAGGATTTCACCTTCAAACCCGATCTCACTTATTTTTTACAGGTAAAAATAAGTTGTGAAGAAAGTGGAAAGTTAGTCGCCCGCCCGCTCGAGGGAAAAGGGTCGGGGGACTTGGCCAATTTGGTTGAGAGTAATGCTTTTATGGAGCTGCCAAAAGGCAGGAGCGAGTTTAAAGCCGGGGAGGTATTTCCAGTGATATTTTATCGGTAAAATTGGAGACTATTTAAACTTGACTACTTAATTTTTCCAAAAGGATGGGAATTCAATTCCCATCCTTTTGGAAAAATTATGGCTGGGCACTTTCATCTTCCACTCCCAACGTACTTGAGCCTTCCGCCAATTCTTCCTTTTCATTTTTATCGTCTTCATTCTCTTCCGGCCCACTAAAAAAATCACGGTGAAAGAGCAGCAAACTTATTACACCAACAGTAATGGATGCATCTGCCACATTGAACACAGGCTGAAAAAAGAGGAAAGTCTCTCCGCCCCATACTGGGAACCATTCTGGGAAAGTACCTGAGAACATAGGAAAATAGAACATGTCCACGACCTTGCCATATAGAAAACCTGCATAACCGCCCCCTTCTGGGAAAAGTGTGGCCACCTCCAATGAATGAAAAGATGAATTTGAAAATAGGAGGCCGTAAAACGCACTATCGAGAATGTTGCCGATAGCGCCAGCAAGGATAAGCCCAAAACATGCCACCAGTCCAAAAGAGACTTTGGCCTTGATAAGTAATTTTAAATAATAAAGTAGAAACCCGACTGCGGCAATGCGGAAGAGACTCAGCACCAATTTGCCGTAATTGCCTGGGAGTTCGATGCCAAAGGCCATGCCTTCGTTTTCGACAAAATGGATTCTTGCCCAAGAGGTTGTCCACCAGCCCCAATCATCGAAAGAGTCTTCGTTGAGGGACATATTGGTTTTGATCCAGATTTTAAGGGCCTGGTCAATGATGAGAACTCCGAATATGATTAGGGCAACTTTTACTTTAGGCTTCAAAATGTTGTATTTTGTTGTATTTCAATTTTCAAAGCCGCAAAGTTCAATTAGTTTGAGCATTTTAGGAACGGTCAAATAATAAATTCACGATTTTAGGGTGAATTATTTTTTTCTCTGACAAGGCAAAAAACGCAGGCATAGCAGCAATACGGCAAGTATTTTTAACGACGTCAGAGGAGAAAAGAATCAGCAGAAAACGGCAAGTTATTATTTGACCGTTCCTGAAAAACAAAAAAGTGATTGTAAGGGTACAATCACTTTTTTAAATAAACTCCTATTTTCGGAGCGGAATGCATTGTCTTATTAAATAACCCTAATTTACTAGGGTGTTATTGGTTATACATTCCTTAGTATCAGTAAGTTAGTCTGTAAGATAATAGTATCAGCAAGTGGGTTTTAAGTGTCCAAGGGTAAGTGCTTCGCAGAAAGGATGAGCAAATATAATCCTTATGATTAATAATCAAAAATTCAATATCAAAAGTTTATCAATTTGATTAAAGTAAATTCATTTTTTTGAACCACAGGGAACACAGGGCTAAACCGTAATAAATACTTCTTATGTGCCTTTTGTGGTTCAAATTTAAGGCTGATATTCAATGCACTACCTGCTCTCATCCATTTTTGCATATACCCACAGGAGCATTTTTTTGGCTTTTTGATTACCAGGCTCCAAATCCATAACAGTGTGGAGGTCGTTCACCGCTGCTTGATATTGAGTTATTTGCGTTTTGGCTTCACTTTTCAAAAGATAACATTCTATGCAAGTATGATCAAGGTCGAGGGCGATATCGAAACTTTCGATTGCAGCTTCATGCTTACCCATTTCCATTTCCAATTCCCCCAGGACAAAATAGACTTCAGGCGCTTTGGGGTCGAGGCGTATGGCTGCTTTTACATCGGAAAGGGCCGCTGTAAAATTATTGGCCAAGATTCTACATTTGGATCGCGCAAGCAACGTGCGGGTACTGGAACGTACCGACAGCGCCATTTGGAAATCAGTATCCGAATTTTGTATTTCGCCTAAATAAAAATGGCAAATGGCTCGGTTGGTCAGTGCGTCAATATTTTCAGTATCATTTTCAATAACGCGGTTCAAAAATCGAAGTGCATAGGAGTGTTTTCCCAGTTCCATCAGGGCAGCTGCTTTCCCAAGACAGGCCTGTGGGTGACCGGGATCATTGTATAAAATTTCATCGAAATCAGGCAAAGCAAACTTGGGCTTCCCAACAGCAATATAACTGATGGCCCTGGCCAGTCTGAGTTCGTCAGTCGGTTGGTTATCAATGGCAAAATTGAAAGAGAGGATGGCCTGTGGGTATGCTCCACGGTGATAAAGTGCCAGGCCGTACAGGCCATAAGCTTTTTCGAACATCGGGTTGATGGCCAGTAGTTTTTCAAGGTGCAGCTCTGTTTCCAGGTAATCGTTCATCTGAAAATAAACCAAAGCCAAATGGTACCAAGCGGCCTCTAACCGAGGTGATTCATCCAGTGTCGTACGCAGCAATGCAGCAGCTTCAGGCCAGTTAGCATTATTGTATTGTTGTTCAGCCATCTGAAATGTACTGGCCTGTGGTTGGTGCGCGACTCCGCTTATTTGAGAGAAAGTAAGATTGGTGAAAATCAGGATAAACAGTATCGCCCATCCGGTATATAAGAACCTCATAGTACTCCTGTTTTTGTGTAGTTGTGTAAATTTCAATTATATTGGTGAGCAGCAATTGTTTTGCCAAAAAAATCATTAAAACTATTGATAATCAGATTGGTACATGTTTGCGTAAAGATGATTTAAGGTACGTATAATGTTGTGTGTTATCCTTAAAATACTGATAATTGATTGTTTACAGTTTTTCATTTTTTTTAATATAAAAATATTAAAGATATAAAAGATGGTATTCTTCTTGCATTTATATATTTTGAAATAATTCACTACATTACTTTGAGGCAAGAAATTGTTGCAGTTATAACTTTGGAGGCGAAGTTTGCAACAATAGACTTATTAACATTTTAAAATCCCTGGACATGAGACTACTACACCTAGTGGCTGGCGCTATGCTTTTAGCATGTACCGCAACAGCCAACATCATTACTGAAGATGACAAGCAAAATTTTATTGACAAATATGCTGCTGTTGCAATTACGGAAATGAAGTTTTCCGGGATTCCTGCAAGTATAACCTTGGCACAGGCAATTCTTGAATCGAGTTGGGGCCGGGGCAGTGTGGCAGAAGATGGCAACAATTACTTCTGCATCAAGTGCTTCAATGGCTGGGACGGGCCGACAGTTAAAGCTAAGGACGATGAGCCTGGTTTGTCCTGTTTCAGAAAATACAGTTCAGCGTGGCAGTCATTCCGTGACCATTCCAATTTTCTGAAAGAGAGTAATCGTTACCAACCATTATTTGAATTAGAAAAAACGGATTTCCGTGCCTGGGCAAAAGGTTTGAGAGAATATGGATACGCTACCGACAATGCCTATGGTAACAAACTCATTGGCTTGATTGAAGAGTATGGACTTTGGGTTTACGATTATGCGATCCCGGTTCAACATTTCAATGTGATTGAGTCGCCCGAAATGGAACAAAAAATTGAAGTGGAACAGGTAGAGGATTTGCCATATGAGCCTGTACCAATTCCTGTTTGGGAGGGACAAAGCAAACCAGCAGAAACGGCACTTGATGTACCAATGTACCATATAATAGAAGAAGGGCCAGCTGAAAGTAGCATAGAACAACGGATTCAAAACCCAATGAAACCAAACGGCATCAGGAAAATGAAAATCAGACCGATTGTCCCGCAACCAACGTTGAGATTGCAGTGGGAGTAGTTTAGTTAATAGGGGTCAGGAGTCAGGTGGAAATCGAAAAAATGAATCTGTTTTTTCAAAAAGATATTGACGCTCTTTTTACTTGCAGCTATCTGACCCTTGACCCTTAAAACCTAAGCCCTCACACAAAACAGTGGGTTAGCGAACAAATCAGGGTCAAGCTACATTTAGAAATAAAAATAGCAAATTAATTTTTTGATTATTGAAAATCAGTGATTTATAAATTTAATTAAAAAAATTTATCCCTTTTACGAATAAAACTTATTATTTTGCACCCGATTTCGAGCCTGGCTGAAAAACAGCAGGCTCAAGTTGTTTCAAACATCCCATGAACACTTGTCCTATGAAGCCGATTAATAGTACCTTTCAACCTATTCACCTACTTTCGTTAGGTATCTGGGAACCTACGTGTCTCAATTCTCAAACTACACTACCAACACCTATAATTCCTGTCCATTCTAAAATGGATCTTAAAATCTAACCTATTTCTGGTTCAAAACAATTGGCATTCCTACGGACAAACCTTCATGACACTAATGGAAACTACATTGAGACTTGCCTGAGGTCGTTTCAGTGAAGTATTCCGCACAAACTATTAATCCGGTATATAAATTAAAAGGTATGACAAACCGATTACACTTACCTTGGCAATTGCGATTGTTATTGATTGCTTGCCTTTTCCCTTGGACTTCAAATCTTATTGCCCAGTGCGAATGTGGGATGCCCATCAATAATGGGACGACCCAGGTCTGTTCGGGCGATCTTTTCACGCTGACCTATTCAGGGCCTGATACTATATATGTAGGCTCGGATTGTATGGGGGTATTATCCACGGGTATATCATCCTCCGTTTCATTTATGCCAGCACCGGCTACTACCGTTCAGACTATTTCTGGCGGCTTTAGTGAAGGTGATGATGTGCCTGGCGGCACGGTGGTCACTTATCAGTACATCGTTTCTGATAATGTTACTGAGGACACTCTTTGTTTTTTGATCGAATTTGTGGACACGATCCCTCCTGCGTTTAACACCACCATTTCCAATGCATCGGTGGATTGTGGCGTCGCCAATTTTACCCAATGGTGGGAAGATCAGGTCGATTCATTGACGCTCCACAGTACAGACAATTGCGGTATTAGTACCATTAACCACAGCCAAGCGGACACGCTGATGGACAACTGTGGTGTTTTTGTTGACACATTTTTTGTGGTGGATGATTTTGGGAATACCACATTTACCGTTGCTGAGTATTCAATCAGCGATAGTGAAGCACCTGTATTTACCAGTTTGCCAGCTAATGAGTCTTTGAGTTGTGAAGATGCCATTCCCCTAGTGGGCATCGTGAGTGCAACAGACAATTGCGCGGCTATTATCACACCTATCTTTTTGAGTGAAACAACTATCCCGATTGGAGTTGGTGACTGCGCCAACTATAAATATGAAATTCATCGGACTTGGCGAGTGACCGATGGATGTGGAAATATTATTGACTCAACACAAATTATTTCGGTTGATGATGTTACCCCGCCTACTTTCGATGTGCCGGCCGATACAGTGATTGCCTGCAACACATCGACAGATACAATGGCAACTGGCAACATTGGCAACGTACTGGATAACTGTACCGCAAACCTGACAGTTACCATGAGCCAGACCACAGTTGGCGGTACTTGTGTGCAGGAAATGATGATTACCCGAACCTGGCAAGTGACTGATGCATGTGGTAACAGCCTAGCTAAATCGCAGACCATTTCGGTAGTCGATACCGTTGCACCTGTGGCGGTTTTTCCAGCGGATATTACTGTTGATTGTTTTGACTCCACCGATGACAGTGCAACGGGACTCCCTACTTCAGTGAGCGATAATTGTCATCCCAATCCGACGACCATGAAACAAAGCGACGTCATTACGGCAGGGCCATGCGACCACACTTTTACGGTGGAGCGTACCTGGACGGTGACTGATGCTTGTGGAAATGAAATTTCCGATATACAGATAATAACAGTACAAGACACGATCGCCCCAATCATCGGAAATGAAGCGGTCAACCAGACTGTGACTTGTGACGTCGATATTGCTGCGGCATTCAATAATTGGATAAACATGCACGGGGCTGGAACAGCTACCGACAATTGTGTCGCTCCAGCTGATAGCCTTGAGTGGAATGCCTATGTTGCTGGAACAACCGACATCGCTGCATTGCCAGGACCGGATTGTGTCAATCCAACACCTGGAATTTTCACAACAGTTACGGTTGATTTTGTAGTAAGTGATAAATGTGATAATAAGGACACTACTACGGCCATTTTCACAGTGGCAGATAATGATCCCCCAGTGATAATTAATTGTCCTGCGGATGTGACCGTCGATACTGATCCCGGGCAGTGTGAATCCATTCAGACTTTGTTGCTGCCGGTGGTGATGGAAAACTGTGGCAATACCACTTTGCCAGTTAACCTTTCTATTTCGCAGACCCCGACCATTCCTTTTGGTTCCGATCCTGTCGAAACGCCAATTGATGACTTGGTTTACCATTTCAATGTAAATGGGCCGCCTTATTCTGCGGTCAGCCCAGCAACATTGACGATTATTTTGGAAGCGTTGGATGCGGAAGCTCCAACCGAATATCTGAAAGTTTTTGGAGAGGACGGCTCCCTGCTCGGCAATGTCGCCAACACGGCGGGCCAATGTGGCGACACCCTTTCTACTTTTTCCATCCCAGCTAGTACAGTGGATGCTTGGGCATTCGATGGTGTATTGACCATCACAGTGAAACCTAATATTCCAGCAAGCTTGCCAGGCCGGTTTTCGGTAAACCCTATTTGCCCAAATAATTTGGTAACGGCAGAATTGTCGTACAGTGCAAATTTCCCAGCTGGGCTTGGATTTGAATATAGCATTAATGGCGGTACAAGAAATGCCGTTTTACCCTTGGCACCGTTCGATGAAGTGTTTGGCCAAGGTATCAATATAGTGGATTATTTCTTTCTGGATTGTGCGGGCAATGAAGCAACCTGCAATTTTGAATTAACCATAGAAGACAATGAATTGCCAATTATTACTTGTCCATCAGACCAAACGATAAACCTTGATGTGGGCAATTGTCAAAAAGAAGTGATCGTACCATTGTTTACCAATGTGACAGACAACTGTGGCGTGACAACCCCGTCCATCCAAACCCAACCTGCGGATTCACTGTTGAGCCTCATCGGTTTTTCCTTTAACCCCAACTTAGGTGATTTTGTGGCTGATGACAAAACGTTTACATTCAGTGGCTTGCAAGGAAATGCGACCCCTGGTGGCGTGAAATTGATTATTGAAATACAAGCTGATGTTGATTCGGTCGGGGAGTATTTTCAAATATTTGTCAACGGGGTTTTTCTTGGCACAACTTCCAACAGCCAAGGGTATGTTATCGCTGGTGACTGCAACACGCCAAGCACTGCTACATTTACCATTCCAGCAACCATATTCAATGATTGGACTGGGGCAGGCGACATCATCGTGGAGGCAATCTCATTTATGAGTTTCCCTATTCCACCTGCGGGACCAACTTGGGGCATCAACCCTTGTGACCCTGGGCAGGTGACGAGCGATGGCGATACAGATGGGAGTTATATCATGGCCACGTTCAGCTACGAGAGTGTGACGCCGACGTTTTCGGCGACGGGTGCAAACACGGTTGACCCGATAGCCCTGACCCCTCCGCTCGAGGCTGATACCCTGTTGCTGAATCAGGGGACGACAACGTTTACCTACAGTGTGACCGATCTCGCTGGAAATACTGGGGAATGTAATTTTGATATTGAAATATTGGATGTTGAGCCACCACTTGCATTGTGTGGGCCAGCATTTGTTGACATCAACCCATCTGGTTTTGATGTGGATACTGTTTTTGCAAATGAAATCGACCTGGGAAGCATGGACAATTGTACCATCGCTTCCATGACGGTTACGCCAAATGTGTTCAGTTGTGAAAATCAGGGCACGGAGCCAGTGGTTTTGACGGTAACGGATGCTGCGGGCAATGTTTCTACTTGCAATACCTTCGTAAATGTCACGACCCAAAAACCTGTTCCAACTGCACAGAGCGATTGTGGGAACACCTTTATGCAATTGTTTGCCAACCCTCCTGCCTCCTCGGCGGGGAACAATGTGATTTACAATTATACTTGGATCAACCCATCGGGCATACCCTTTTCTTTTGTGCAAGACCCGATCATTCAAGATGCCAACATAAGCGATATAGGATTTTATACTGTCATAATAGAAGGAGTGACTTTCTGTGAATCCATGTCGTCCGTGCAAGTTACTTGCGACTTGTTGCCGTTACAGAAACCAGTGTTGCAAGTGGGAGGTACCAGTGTTTGCGCAAGCGAAACGATAGAACTCAGCACTGCCGCTGTTTGTGGGGCTACTGTAAAATATAATTGGTACACTGGGCCATTTCCAGGTGTACTGATGAGCGCAACGACCCAGCCTAATTATTCCATGTTGCCGCCCTCTTCTGGCAATTTCAGTTTTTATGTGATTGTCGAAAGGAATGGCTGCGAGTCAGAAGTTTCAGAAGAAATAGGTGTGCAGGTGAATGCTGCGCCAACCGCAACTGCTGCGCAGGGCAACATACTCATTTGCGAAGGCGAAGAAGTCGTGTTGAATTCGATCAATGTCCCACAGGGTGCTACTTGTCATTGGATAGGGCCATGTGGCTATGAGTCGTTTGTTTGTAGTCCTGCACCTATCAATAGCGTGAATGCGTGTAACAGCGGAACGTACCAATTGGTGGTGACCAGCAATGGCTGCCCATCTGTTCCAGATACTGTTTTTGTGAATGTGATTGCGCTTCCGCAAATGCCTTTTGTGTCTAATACAACCTCGGCCAATAATCCGGCATGCCACGGTGAGTCCATTACCTTGATCGCCACACCTGTCTTTGGTGCAGTTGCTTATGAATGGACAACGCCAATGTTTACCACGCTAACCTCTCCAGTTAATGTGCTGACGGTACAAAACTCTGATATCAGCAAAGATGCAGGGCTGTGGACAGTGAAAGTGATCGGCAATCCATGTGAGTCGTTGGTGTCAGCACCGACAACTGTTTACATTGAACCATTGCCTGAAGCTGTTTCCTCAGCCATCACACCAACGGAAGCCTGTGAAGGACAAGACGTGCAGCTCTCAGCTTCTTCGGCCACACCAAATGTGACATACAATTGGATTTATCCAAATGGACAGAGCAGTGCTCAACCAAATCCTGTTTTGAATAATGTATCTGCTGTTGATATTGGCACATACACACTGACTGTTACTACTCAATTTGGTTGTACAGTAGAAGGATTGGTTGATTTGAATATTTTGGACCGGGTAGATATTACTGGAATAAGCAGTGATGTCCCTCCATGCGCATCTGGCCCTGTGACCGTGGATTTGTTGGCCACTTTGTTCCCAATTGATGGAGGTAATTATGAATATCTGTGGACTGGCCCAGGCGGGTTTTCTTCCACCAATCCATCAGCGACTATCCCTGGGGGTACCTCCGATGACAACGGGCCATATACCTTGGTTGTCACCAATGCGGAAGGGTGTAGTTCTTTACCAGCAACCGTAGATGTAGAAATACCTGAGATATTGGCTACTCCGGGCGCACCGGTATTGAGTGTTTCTAACCCACATTGTGTAGGGGATGCTGTTACTTTGACAACGACTCCTTTCGGTGGCTCGAATGCTACTTATTTCTGGATTTTGCCAAATAATACAACCTCAACCTCCAGTCCGACCTTAGTACTCAATGATGTTGAATTGGACGATGCAGGCAATTATTATGTACACTATCAGGTCGATGGTTGTTTGTCTGCGGTCTCTGGCGGAATGATGTTGGCAGTGAATCCGATACCATTGATTTCGCCAAGTTCCAATTCACCCGTTTGCGAAGGCGACATCATCGAATTGGATATTGATTGCTCCGCAGGAGCATCTTATGAATGGTTTGGACCTGGGTCGTTTGGTTCTGCTGCTTGCAATCCAATCATTGTTAGTGCTGACCCGACCTTGCACACTGGAACATATAGTGTTCGTAAACAAGTAGATGGGTGCTGGTCGGAAGTGAATACTTTTAATATAGAGGTAAAAGAAAAACCAGAGATGCCAACGGCACTCAATGCTGGACCTTTCTGCGCCGATACAGAAGACGTAATTCTCTCTGTGTCAAATAATTCAGCCACACCGGGAGCTGTTTATACTTGGTACGATATAAATAATGTGCCACTCAACAACGGAACACCTGCCCTCAATTTTGCTGTGCCGAATGCCAGTGCTATGGGCGACAATTCTTTTCCGTTTTATGTGATTGCAAGTTTGGATGGTTGTGAATCCACACCATCGTTCACCACAGAAGTTACCATCAACACCATTCCTGCAAACATTGCGGAAGCGGGGCAGGACATTGAAGCTTGCCAGGGTGACGATATATTCTTGCAAGGTACAACGCCCTCCGTCGGTACAGGCTGGTGGACATCGGTAGCGAGCAATCCTCCGGGAGTCACTATTTTCAATCCCGATCAGGCAGGTTCTGAGATAGAAGGAATGATCCCTACTGAAACCTATATTTTCCAATGGACTTTGTCCAACGGTGCATGCGAGAATTTTTCTACAGATGAAATGACTGTATTCGTGAACATGCTCGAAGAGGCCGATGCCGGAGATGCGATCACGGTTTGCCATGCTAATACGGTGACGCTGGTTGCTAATACGCCTGTGTCGAACATAGGTCAATGGTCGCAACCATTGTCTCAGGAAATGCTGGGGGTTTTCATCAATACGCCAGACAATCCGAACACAATTATTACAGGCCTTGTGCCTGGAAATAACTACGTTTTTACCTGGACCATCGATGGAGGTTGCGGTTCTTCAGAAGATGCAATATTGGTGACGGTAACCAATGAAAATGCTTTTGCCGGTATTGATTACGAAGATTGTGGTGACGGTTCGACAATATTGGATGCGATTGCTCCCTTGAGTGAAAATGGAATGTGGACAAGTCCCGACCTGAACATCATCTTTGCCACACCAACTGATCCGCTGTCCGTTGCAGAGGGACTTCAGATTGGGGAAAACATTCTCGTCTGGACCATTGATGATGGTGATTGCGGGATTTTCTCAGTGGATTCGGTTATTGTCGATTATCAATTTGCACCAATCGGTGTGGACGATGCAGCCAGTGTTCCTTTTGCTGGTGCAACCGCACTCAATGTAACCGACAATGATGACATACCCGGTTTCTATACTTTGAACATTTTAGAACTTCCTTCAAACGGAGAGGCAGAACTGGATGAAGATGGTGAAATAATCTACCAGGCTGATGTCAATTTTGTGGGCGAAGATATAGTCATTTATGAAATATGCATGGAAGGTTGTGTGTGTACCACCGCAACAGTCAGTTTCAATGTAGGCGAAAATGCAGAATGTATGGCACCTTCGATCATTACGCCAAACGGCGATGGCATGAACGATGCTTTTGTCATTCCTTGTTTTGCGCAAGCAGATCGTTTTCCAGTAAATGTGGTGAGTATTTACAACCAGTGGGGAGATGAAGTTTACCATGCTGAGCCTTATCAAAATGATTGGTACGGAACATTTAATGGAGAAGAACTTCCTGCGGGCACTTATTTCTATCTCATTGATTTGGGCAGTGGCGATAAGCCAATGTCTGGCTATCTCATTATTCAAAGATAAACTAGTGATTAGTTGATTAGTGATTAGTAACGACCGCCAACGACTAATCACTAATCCACTAATCCACTAAGAACTAACATAAAATGAAAAATATAATCCATATCATATTCTTTGTGCTGTTTTTGACCCCATTTGCTTGCGAAGCCCAGCAACAACCGCACAATACGCAGTTCATGTATTACAAACTTGGCTACAATCCTGGATTTGCAGGTAGTCAGGAATCTCCCTGTGTTTCTTTGATCGTCAGGGAACAATGGCTGGGACTTGAGGGTGCGCCCTCCACACAAGCACTGACATTTAACATGCCGCTGATGAACCAGCGGGTAGGCATTGGTGCTAACCTGAGGCGGTTTTCTATAGGCATCACGACTGTTTACGACGTTGATGCTGTGTATTCATATCGTGTACGACTGGGACAGGGCATGTTGGGCATTGGCGTACAGGGTACTTTGCGCTCGTTGAGCAATGACTTTAATGAGACAATTGCGATTCAGTCAAAGCCAGGAGACCTAACGATACCTGATAATAATGAGAATAAATTCATGTTCAATTTTGGGGCAGGGCTTTATTATAATTCTGATCGTTTTTACCTCGGAGTGAGTACGCCTCGCTTATTGGAGAACAGCATTGATTTTAACTCAAATGACAATATCGTTTCCCGTGAGGTGCAACATGTTTACCTGATGACGGGATATACGGCGACATTGAGCGAGGGTCTGAGCATCCGGCCCCAAGTAATGTTCAAATATGCTGAGAACGCACCAGTGGACGCCGATGTCAATGTGAATTTTATGATTCAGGACAAATTTATTGCAGGAATGACATACCGCTTGGGTGGCAATAAAGTGAACGGAAAAGGCGAGTCTTTGGATTTGCTTTTTGGAGCGCAAATAACAGAAAACCTAATGTTTGGGTTTTCCTATGATTTCACCCTGTCAGATATCCAGGATCATACTGACGGCAGTGTGGAAGTGTCGCTTCATTATTGCATGGGCAGGAGGAGTTCGAGCAGCGAATTTGAGAACCCGAGGTTCTTTTAGGGGGCTTGCCGAGAGCCGATAGTGACTATAGGCATGTTTTGGCCGTCTATTGTTCTGAAGTTGTTTTTTGTAGAAAGGATATTTAAAAACCTGTTTCCAAATTGCAGTTTAGCGTTTTGTTGTTGATCATTTCGTCCAACCTGTAGCTTGGCAAAAGGTCTTGCATGATTTTGGCATTCATTTTTTACAATAAATCACGCTGATCCTTTGTTAGTGAAATAGGTAAATAAAATTCAGAATTTTGCTGATTCTGATTTAGTCCAGATAAACCGAAACATATTCTAATACCAACTTGCCATGAAATACATTTTGTTCCTCTTCGGCATTTTTGCGATGCCAATCCTGTTGGCAGGCCAGCAGCAAAGCTCCAAATCAAAAAGCTCGGATAAACTTTATGAGAAAGGTGGCATCAAGCGTGAGGTCTCGATGGAAAGTGCGCTGGGGGTCAACTCTGGCAATGACGAGTTCTCGCCTGCTTTTTACCAAAATGGTGTCGTCTATGTTTCCTATCACAAAAACGGACCGATTGATCCCAATACCGGCAAGCCATTTTTTGAATTATTTTTTGCTGAAACGGATGCGATGGGATTGCCTCAAAAACCCCGTGAATTTTCGTTGCAGATCAACTCCCAATTCCATGAAGGACCAGTGTCGTTCAGCCGGGACGGAGACCTGCTTTATTTTACCCGCAACAATCTCGAAGGTGGTATCCCTAAAACCAACTCACGCGATAAAGTTACCCTGAAAATATATGAAGCCCGCAGAGGCAAGTACGATTGGCAAGATATCAAGTCTTTGCCTTTCAACAGTGTGGAGTACAACTCTGTACATCCAAGCCTGTCGGTAGATGGCTTCCAATTGTTTTTTGCTTCCAATATGCCCGGGGGCTATGGTGGTTACGACCTTTATTATGTGGAACGGAAAACCAGTGGATGGTCACAGCCAGTAAATCTTGGCTCATCTGTCAATTCATCAGGGAATGAGCTGTTCCCATTTATCCATGAGAGCGGCCTATTGTTTTATTCTTCTAATGGCTTGGGTGGAAAAGGAGGGTTGGATCTTTTTATGGTAAATGTGGAAGGAGATGATTTTGGGATTCCGGAAAACCTTGATACACCTTATAATTCCGATAAGGATGATTTAGGTTTCATCTTAAATGAAGATGCGACCAAAGGTTATCTTTCTTCAGCTCGGAAAGGGGGTGTTGGTGGTGACGATATTTATATGTTCGAGGCGAATGGTGAGCCGATTATCGAAATGAAAAAAGTCATCCTGAATACCATGGTGATTGCATACGACGAGCAAACTGGCGAACGCTTGACCGATGCCGGGGTAAGGGTTTTGCAGCGCACAGAAGATGGTTTTGTAGATGGCGATGATGTTTATGATGTTGAAATGATCCCATCGGAAAGTGGGGAGCTGTTGATGAAACTGGTGCGGAAAGATGCCGATGCAATGAAAGAACCTTCCATTTACACCAACATCAGTGGCGAGGCTGTATTCAACATGATCCAAGATCGTAGTTATGTGGTATTGGTGAGCAAAGGTGGCTATCAAAGTGGCGAGGTGATGCATTCCACCGACGGACAATTTGGCCCTCAAACGATCCGTGTGCCTTTGCGTACCAAGAACTGTGCTTCATTGAGTGGGCTTGTAAGCGCCAATGGTTACAAAAATGGGGTGCCAAATGCAGCAGTCAGAATAGTTAACCTGAGTACAGGCACACAGGAAGAACTCCGGTCCAATACTGATGGCCAATTCGATTATTGCCTCCCGATTGGTTATGAATACAGTATTTCTGCAACCAAAGATGGTTATGAGGAAGGTAGTGCAAACTTATCGACGGCAGCTGGATATTCGCAAAACATGGACGTGACCGTTCGCCTTCATCCAATAGCTGAGGGTATCCTGACAGAACCGATCAGGGAAGGGAGTATCATTGTTTTGGAAAATATTTATTACGATTTTGACAAATTTTTTATTCGTAAAGGAGCTGCTCAAGAACTGGATGCCCTTGCCCAGTTGATGAAAAAATACCCAAGTATGGAAGTGCAATTGGTTGCCCATACCGATTCGCAGGGCGACGATGATTACAACCTCGACCTGTCTGTGAAGCGTGCCGACTCTGCCCGTCGTTACCTTATCCAAAAAGGCATTGAAGCCCATCGGGTCGAAGCATTTGGCTACGGTGAACAGGACGTTAGGAATCACTGTGGCAATGGTGTTGATTGCTCAGATCAGGAACATCAGTTTAACCGCCGTACCGAAGTGAAGGTTATCCGTATTGATGAGCCGGTACAGGTGGAATACGATGAAGGAAATCCGTTGGATAGAGGGAAGGAATAATGTAGGCCGAATCTGGAGATTCACTCTACATTATTTTTTTTGTAAAATAAGCAAGTGTAAACATGAGTCATCCCATAAGTAAGGTGTTTACGTAACGGAATCAAACCACCCCCTTTGGTCGAAGAGTTGTTCAAAAAACAAAGCGAGCAGGGCCATGGAGATGGCCGACCTCAAACGGTAAACCGGTATGGCCGCAAGG